>JBJEIR010000031.1:0-5296 GCA_051877215.1 Acutalibacteraceae bacterium
CTTCAGACGGTCCGCACGGTTTTCCGCGATGGCTGTTTGGAGCGCTTCCATGCGCTTTACCGTATTATGAAAATTGGGAATCGTTTCGTACAACGCCGTAGCGTCGTAATCGGTCAAATACATTTGAAACTGTCCGAAAGCCAAACCCGCTTGGAAAAAATGATCACCGCTTGGAGCAAGGTTGTATGCGATGGTATTGTCCACATACTCGTAGGCGCGCCAAAAACCGTCCTGCGGGCTCTCGTAATACGGCTTTCCGTCCTTGGAAGACGCAAACGATAAAACCCGTCTTGCATAGCTCCCGTCGCTTTCAAGCATATGCCGCTTGATATGTTCGGTGACATGAATGATGTTATCCATGACATGATACGGTTCGTTAAAAACCTTTGTATTGATTCTTTGAAAAATATATTGGTACTTGTTTTGCTCGGAATCTTCAACAGTGACGAGATATGTTTGATTAATGATGCCGGAACGAATCTCCGAATGTGTAACATAATGATACGGAAGATCAAAGTGAGATACAATAGCTTCCATGTTCAAACGGGATTTCATAAACTATGCCACTCCTTCAAACAAAGCAAACCGTTTTTCAACGGCAACCGCTTTTTATCATTATACACTATTTGTTCGATAAAATCAAGATAGTTTTAGCGAATTTTTCCAAAATAAAAAAATATATAGCGGATTTTTGCTTTTAAAATCGAATCGCATCCTTCTATTCAGTCGAATGTGATAAATGTGATAGAAAAGAAAGTGCGATTATATTTCGTGTTTCATTCGATAAGAGAGGGTCATCAGACTATCTCCGAGATGGACATTTTCGACGATCACATCGGGGTTTTCTGCGGGAATATCATAGTGGCTGAAATTCCAGAAAGCGTGAATTCCCAGCTCCAACAGATGACGAACCACTTGCGGAGCAGCTGCGCGCGGGATAGATAAGATGGCCATTTTCGGGTGGGTGTGTATACAAAAATCGTCCAGCTCATCGGTGTGCCGAACGGGAATGTTGCGTACGGTTTGTCCGACGACATCGGGAGAAATATCAAAAATGGCCGTCAACCGAATCCCGCGCTGAACAAAATCGATATGATTGGCCAGCGCACGCCCCATGTTGCCGGCGCCTATTAAGATGGCGTCTGATGTGCTGTCGAGCCCGAGAATCTTTCCGATTTCTTCGCGCAGCTGCGCTACGGGATATCCGTAGCCTTGCTGCCCGAATCCGCCGAAGCAGTTCAGATCCTGACGGATCTGAGAGGCGGTCAGCCCAAGCAAAGAGGATAATTCACTTGAGCTGACACGGACAACTCCTTTTTCTGCCAATTCATCTAAAAAGCGATAATAGCGCGGCATCCGCCGAATGACAGACATAGAAATGTTGTTGGATTTAGGCATGGTCGTTCCTTTCGTTTGATCGCTTGTATGATTTCTTTCATTGACGAAACCGCCGCCGATCAATCAATACGGCGGCGGGGGGAAGCGAAAATATAGGTAAAAAGCTTGTCGGGATCAGCCGTTTTGCTCGCGGGTATAATCGAGCAGGCCGCCTGCCAACAGCATTTTCACTTGACGCTCGGAGAAGCCGCTGCAAAGCGGAATGTCTTTTCCGGTCGTTTCGTTTTTCAAAACGATCTGCTCTCCGTTTGCCAGCTTTTGACGGACATCCGGCAAAGAGAGACGGTCGCCGAGAGAGATATCGTCATAATCCGATTCGTTTTGGAATGTGAGCGGCAGAATACCGGCGTTGATCAAATTGGCAACATGAATGCGGGCAAAGGATTTTACAATGACCGCTTTGATGCCGAGATAAAGAGGAGCCAGTGCCGCATGCTCGCGGGAGCTGCCTTGCCCATAGTTGACGCCGCCGATGATAATGCCCTTTCCCGCCTGCTTGCAGCGCGACGGGAAGTCGGGATCACAGCGCGTAAAACAGTGCTCGGAAATGGCGGGGATGTTTGAACGAAGCGGTAAAATTTTGGCGCCCGCGGGCATAATATGGTCGGTAGTAATATTGTCGCCTACTTTTAAAAGCACATCCGCTTCAATGGTGTCCGAAAGAGGTTCGGTCTGCGGGAAGGGCTTGATATTCGGACCGCGCAGCACTTCAACCGCATCCATTTCGTCTTCTGCGGCGGGCGGAATAATCATATTGTCGTTAATCAAAAAGCTTGTCGGCAAAACAATTTTCGGCGCATCGCCGAGCGTGCGCGGATCGGTCAAAACACCGGTCAGCGCCGATGCGGCTGCCACCTCGGGGCTGACGAGATAAACCTGACCGTCAGCGGTGCCGGAGCGCCCTTCAAAATTGCGGTTGAAGGTGCGCAGCGAAACGCCGTGACTGTTCGGAGACTGTCCCATGCCGATGCAAGGACCGCAGGCACATTCGAGAATGCGCGCGCCGGCGGCGATCATATCGCTGAGCGCCCCGTTTTGTGCCAGCATATTGTAAACCTGCTTGGAGCCGGGGGCGATGGAAAGGCTCACATCCGGATGGACGGTTTTTCCTTTTAGGATGGCCGCTACTTTAAGCATATCGGAAAGAGAGCTGTTTGTACACGAGCCGATACAGCACTGATCGACTTTCAGCGCGCCGATCTCCTCAATGGTTTTGACCGCATCGGGAGAATGGGGACACGCCGCCATGGGAACGAGAGAGGACAGGTCAATATCGATCACTTCGTCATATACGGCGTCTGCGTCCGGCTCCAAAGCGACCCAATCATCTCCGCGTCCCTGCGCCTCCATAAAGGCCCGTGTGATCTCATCAGAGGGGAAAATAGAGGTAGAGGCGCCGAGCTCGGCACCCATATTGGTGATCGTTGCACGCTCGGGGACGGAGAGCGTTTTGACGCCTTCGCCGCCGTATTCAATGATCTTGCCGACGCCGCCTTTGACAGACATACGGCGAAGAACTTCCAAAATGACATCCTTTGCGGCAACCCAGGGAGAGAGCTTGCCGGTCAGATTGACACGCACCATTTTGGGCATGGTGATATAGTATGCGCCGCCGCCCATCGCCACGGCAACATCGAGACCGCCCGCGCCGAACGCCAGCATGCCGATGCCGCCGCCGGTCGGGGTGTGACTGTCCGAACCGATCAGTGTTTTTCCGGGAATGCCGAAGCGCTCCAAATGAACCTGATGGCAGATGCCGTTGCCGGGACGCGAAAAATAGATTCCGTGTTTTTTACAAACGGACTGAATATAGCGATGATCATCGGCGTTTTCGAAACCCGTTTGAAGCGTGTTGTGGTCAATATACGCAACCGAGCGCTCCGTTTTCACACGCGGCACACCGATTGCTTCAAATTCAAGATACGCCATCGTTCCGGTCGCATCCTGTGTCAGTGTCTGATCAATTTTCAGGCCGATCTCATGTCCGACAACCATTTCGCCGCTAACCAAATGGTTGCGGATACATTTCTGAGCCAGCGTCATTCCCATAAAATTATTCACTCCTCTGAAGATTGTGCGGGAAATTGATATATTTGTATTATACAACGATTGTTATATTCCTGTCAATCTGACAATCTTCATTTTTTTAAAATCCATTTTTATCCAAAATTGTTTTCCTGCTTTTGGCGGCTTTCGGCTCGAAAAAAGGCTTGTGTATTGTAGACCAAAATGCTATAATTATATTTGTATGTAAAATCAGAATGAGAGCGTTATCTGCCGATTTTCGGCGATATTCGGTTGAACAGCTTGTCAGAAACGGAGGACTCTAAAGATGCGCGTCGGCATTGACATTGGCAGCACAACCGTAAAGGTTGTTTTGTTGGACGATCAAGATCAAATCGTATATCAGACCTATCAGCGGCACAAATCCCGTGTGCGCGAAAAAACCGCGGAAATATTACAGGAGCTTGCGCCCCGCATGAAAGATGTGAAGGTAAAGGCGGCGGTGACCGGCTCGGCCGGATTGGGCGTTGCCAAAGCGGCGGGGCTTGAATTTGTCCAGGAGGTGTTTGCAACAGCCGGGGCGGTGGAGCGCTTTCGTCCGCAAACGGATGTGGTGGTCGAGCTCGGCGGCGAGGATGCAAAAATCATCTTTCTGACCGGCGGACTGGAGGAACGCATGAACGGCTCCTGCGCCGGCGGAACCGGTGCGTTTATCGATCAGATGGCGACGCTGCTGGATGTGACGGCGGATGAACTGGACGAGCTGAGCCTGCATTATGAACGCCTGTATTCGATCGCATCGCGCTGCGGTGTTTTCGCCAAAACCGACATTCAGCCGCTGCTCAATCAGGGCGCGCGTAAAGAGGATATAGCGGCCAGTATTTTTCAGGCGGTTGTCAATCAGACCATTGCCGGACTGGCGCAGGGGCGCGAGATCAAGGGGAACGTGCTTTTCCTCGGAGGGCCGCTTTTCTTTTTGAAAGGGCTTCAAAAGCGCTTTGTTGAAACGCTGAAGCTGAGCCCGGAGCAGGCGATATTTCCGGATAATGCAGATGTGTTCGTCGCTGTCGGCGCCGCATGCTATGCCGGAGATAACAGCGCCGAAATGTCGTTTGAACAGCTTTTGGCATGTATTGAAAATGCATCGGCGCAAAAAAATACCACCAATACGCTCGATCCGCTGTTTAAAAGCAAAGAGGAATATGATGCGTTTTTGGAACGACACAATCGCGATTGTCCGCCCGAAATCGATGCGGATGCCTATCGCGGGAATGCCTATCTCGGCGTAGATGCGGGGTCGACGACCACAAAATTGGTCCTTATCACGGAGGACGGAGGCATTCTCTACAGCTATTACGCTTCCAATAAAGGCAATCCTGTCGCCGTAGTGGAATCGCAGTTAAAAGAAATTTATGCGCGTTTCGGCGACAGAGTGGTCATACGCGGGAGTGCTGTCACCGGATACGGCGAGGATCTCATCAAAAATGCGTTTTGTATGGATGCCGGACTGGTCGAAACGGTTGCTCATTACCGCGCTGCCCGCCACTTCAATCCGCAGGTTGATTTTATCATCGACATCGGCGGACAGGACATGAAGTGCTTTAAAATTCGCGGGGGAGCGATCGACAGCATTCTTCTCAACGAGGCCTGCTCCTCCGGCTGCGGCTCGTTTATTGAAACATTTGCACGCGCGCTCGGCTATGATATTGCGGATTTTGCAAAGCTCGGTCTGTTTTCGGAAAAACCGGTCGATCTCGGCTCCCGCTGCACCGTGTTTATGAATTCGTCCGTCAAGCAAGCGCAAAAAGAGGGCGCGAGCGTCGAGGATATTTCAGCCGGGCTTTCCATGAGTATTGTCAAAAATGCGATCTATAAAGTGATCCGCGCTTCGGAC
>JBJEIR010000032.1:0-5238 GCA_051877215.1 Acutalibacteraceae bacterium
AGGCGGCCGCCTCCATAAGCGCCCCCGGCGTGCTGCCGTAAAAATGTGACTCAACCAGCAGATTGGCGCTCGACTCAATGCTGTTGAGCTGGGCAAGCAGGCGCCCGTAAAGCGCCACTTGCGCTTCCGAGAAGCGCTCTTTATCCATGCCGTCCTTCCGTAGGCGGGCAAGCTCCTCAAAGAGCGCCTCCCGCACCTGCGACGGATCGCAGCTTTCGCCGCCGAACAAGAACATGGCAAAGCCGCGCCCTTCAAAAAATTCGCCCTCAAAGGTATCGTTGATCAGCCCTTTTTCCATCAACTGCGCATACAGCGGCGAGGACAGACCGCAAAGCAGCTGCACAAGCACCTCTGCGGCCGCCAATTCCTTCGGCGAAAGATAAAGGGTGTTCATCGGACATTTGAACCCGACATAAAAAAGCGGCGCAGAAACCGGCATCCGATCCTCTACAAAGGGGGCTGCCGCCCGATTGGGTTCATCGACAAGCATCGTATCCAAAGAGAGCGGTTTTGCGGGGTGCAAAACACGGTCTGCAACAGCCAGCACCTGCTCTTTCGTCACATTTCCGGTCACGACAAGCACCATATTATGCAGATTGTAAAAGGTATTATAGCAATCATATAGCAGCTCGGGTGTGATATGCGAAATAGATTCCACCGTGCCCGCAATATCCACCCGCACAGGATGCTTTTCATACATGGTTTGAAGCAGATTGAACAGCACCCGTCTGCCCGGATCATCATCACACATCCGAATTTCCTGCCCGATGATGCCCTGCTCCTTTTGTACCGTCTGTTCCGTGAAATAGGGCTTTTGAACAAAATCGAGCAGAATTTCCAGCGACTCCTCAAAATGATCGGAGCAGCTGAACAGATACGCCGTCTCGTCAAAGCTGGTGAACGCATTGGCGTTTGCGCCCGTCTGTGCATAACGGGCAAACGCGTCGCAGTCCTCGTTTTCAAACAGCTTATGCTCTAAATAATGCGCGATGCCCGCAGGGACCTCGATATGTCTGCCGTCCTTGACAAACGCGGTATCCACAGAACCGTAGCGCGTGGCAAACATCGCATAGGACGAGCGAAAGCCCTTTTTCGGATCAATCAGAATCGTCAGCCCCGAAGGGTGCTCAAGCTTCTGCACCTGCTCACCGGTCATTAAGGAAAAGGTCGTCTCTTTCATCCTTCAATTTCCCTCCTTATCCGTCGGTGTGAGCATATAAATACAGTCGAGCGAAATGGTTGCGGCGGCGTCGAGCACCTGCTGACGCGTGACCGCCCTCACCGCCTGCGCCACATCCTCCGGACTGCGCAAAGCGGAGCTGTTTCCCTGTGCCGCGTACCACGACGCGGTTGCCGGCGCGGAATCCTCCGACCCCAAAAGCGAGTCAAGAACGCTCAGCCGCGCATTTTCAAGCGCCTGTTCATCAAACTCGCCGTTTTTCAGCGCGGAAAGCTGGCGCAAAATCTCCTCCTGTGCACGGGAAAGCATCTTTTTTTCCACCCCGCTGTCAATCAGCAAAATCCCTTTTTGGCGGTCGTAGGAGGAAAGGCAGTAATAGCAAAGGCTGTTCTTTTCGCGCACATTCAAAAACAAAAGCGAATGAGGCGTTCCGCCGAGCACGGCGCATGCAAGCCGCATCGCGTCGACCAGCGGATGCGTCCCGTGCACCGGCGTGCGAAGGCCGAGCACCAGCTGACATTGATTGACATCCATGGTTTCGACCTGCTCGGCAACGGCTTTCCTGGCGTCGGCCGTGATGACCGGCGGCAGGCGATCGGGTGCGCGGTCTTTGAGGCGGTCGGCAAAGGCTTTCTCCGCCTTTTGCGCGCCCTCCCGCCCATGATAAATGATCTGCATCGGCGCTTTTTGAAGCATCAGGCGCCACGCCTGCGTCAATTCCGCGGCGGTCAGCGCGCCAACCGTTTCTTTCGTCCCGTAACAGGAGACGGCATACGGCTCTCTCCCGCAAATCAGGCGTTCACACTGCTTGCGTGCATAGCGGCGTTTGTCGTTGATCTGCGCCGCTATGGTTTCCAGCGCACAGCGCTTCTCCTGCTCCACATCCTGCGCGCGAAAAACGCCGTTTTCAAGCGGCGGCTCAAACAGCAGCGACAGCATGAGCTGCGCGCAGTGCTCCGACACGGCTTCTCCGTTCAACGCGAATCGATCATCGAGCCATGTCATGGCAAGCGTGATCACCTGCGTTTCCCCCGCCCGCGAAACAGACGCGCTCACATGCGCGCCGTATAAACGGTCGAGCTCGCGGTGAAAGGCCGTCATATTCGGAAAAGCGCGGCAGCCCCGCCGCAGCAAAAACGGCAGCACCGCATACGCCCCCGCCGTTTTTTCGTCAAGCGGCATATAAAAGCTGACGGTCAGACGGGTGGTGGTAAAACGGTCGTCGTCAACAGACAAAAAGGTCACGCCGTTTGCAGGCGTGGATATCACAGGCTGTGCCAATCCGATCCCTCCGTATCGTATCTTTACGGTTAGACATTTTATCCTTTGAGATATAGTATACCAATTCCCGACCGAAAAGAAAAGAGCGCGGCGGATTTTTTTTACAATATTTATGTGCAGTCGCCTTTCGGCCCGCCGTTCATAGCCATTGCAAAAAATGCGCGGCGGCACTGGAATTTCCCGCACCGATATGATATACTGAAAACCGACCGAAAGACCGCCCCAAAGGGTGTATCCCGCGGCGACCCGACTTAGGAAAGGAGATACCGAAATGGACGAGAAAACAGAGGCAAAAAAGCTGGGCTTCGGGCTTATGCGTCTGCCGCTGACGAACGCTGATGATGAAGCCAGCATCGACCTGCAAAAAACGCAGGAAATGGTCGATTTGTTCATAGAGCGCGGCTTTACCTATTTTGATACGGCGTGGATGTACTGTGGCTTTGCCAGCGAAAGCGCCGTCAAAAAAGTGCTGGTCGACCGTTATCCGCGTGACCGCTTTACACTCGCCACCAAGCTGCATTCAAACTTTATCAAAACCAAGGAAGACCGCGACCGTATTTTTAACGAACAGCTTCGCAAAACGGGCGTCGAGTATTTTGATTATTATCTGATTCACGATGTAGGCGCCGAGCACTATGAAATCTATCAGGCGCTCGAATGCTTTGATTGGCTGCGTGAGAAGAAAGCGCAGGGGCTTGTGCGCAACATCGGTTTTTCGTTTCACGATCATGCGGCACTGCTCGACCGCATACTGAACGAACAGCCCGGGTTGGATTTTGTCCAGCTTCAGATCAATTATCTCGACTGGGACAGCGAAGGCGTGCAGTCCCGTAAATGCTATGAGACGGCGCGAAAGCACGGATTGCCCGTAATCGTGATGGAGCCGGTAAAGGGCGGCACGCTGGCACAGCTTCCCAAAGAGGCGGCGGCGCTGCTGCAGCATCAGCACCCCGACTGGTCCGTTCCCTCCTGGGCGATTCGCTTTGCGGCGGGACTGCCGGGGGTCATGATGGTGCTCAGCGGCATGAGCAATATGGAGCAGGTTCTCGACAACACCTCATATATGTCATCGTTTTCGCCGCTGACCGAACAGGAAACCGACACCTTGCGGCAGGTGGTGGATACCATCAACCGCAACATTGCCATCGCCTGCACCGGCTGCTCTTACTGCACCGACGGCTGTCCCATGAGCATTGCGATTCCCCGCTATTTTTCGCTTTACAACGCCGATAAGCAGGAAATCGAAGGAAAAGGCTGGACAATTCAGCGCGGCTATTACGACAATCTGACCAAGGTGTTCGGCAAGGCCGGTGACTGCATCGCCTGCGGGCAGTGTGAAAGCGCTTGTCCGCAGCATCTGCCGATTATCCGCCATTTAAAAGAAGTGGCGGCACATTTTGAGCGGTAAACCCGCTAAAAAAAGAAAGGAAGCCGATTTGTCATGTCAAACGACAGTCTCGTGCGGGCGGCACGCAAGCAGCCCGTGTCGCTTAAAAAACAAACTCTCGCCGCGCTTGCCGCTCTTGCGGCGGCGGTGGCGCTCCCGCAGCTTTTTCATGTCATGGGCGCGGTGTCCGGGCTGGGCACGGCGCTTGGGGAAGCCTTTTTGCCGATGCATTTGCCCATCATATTGGTGGGACTGCTCGCAGGCCCCTATGCCGGCGCCGCGGCGGGTGCTTTGGCGCCGCTTGTGAGCTTTTTCCTTTCGGGCATGCCGGGACCTGCTATGCTGCCCTTTATGATGATCGAGCTGTGCATTTACGGCCTTGTATCCGGGCTGCTACGCCGCACGCGGCTCCCGGTTATCGTCAAGGTGCTGATCGTGCAGGCGGCGGGTCGCGCCGTGCGCGCCGCCGCGATCGTATCGGCGGTCAGCCTTTTCGGGTATGAGGGCATTCAGATCTCCGTGATATGGACCAGCATTGCCGCGGGCATTTTCGGTTTGGCGCTGCAATGGACGCTGGTGCCGCTCGCCGTCTACCGCATAGAAGGGCTGCAAAAATGAGCGACGATCTGAGCCGTGCGCGCGCACTGCTGCAAAGCGGCGGCTACACCTGTGTGCTGTGCCGCAAGGAAGAGACCGCATACAGCAAAGAACGCGGCATTCAGCCGCTGCTGTCATGGTGGGAAGAAGGGCGCCGCTTTTCCGGCTTTTGCGCCGCTGACAGGGTGGTCGGCAAGGCGGCGGCATGTTTATATGTGCTGCTGGGTGTACAGGCGGTGTATGCGTGCGTCATGAGCGAAGCCGCCCAAAAGCTGCTGCTGCAAAACGGCATTGCCGCGTCTGCAAGCACGCTGACCGCCGCTATTCGCAACCGCTTGGGAGACGGGCTTTGCCCCATGGAAGCGGCAGTACGGGATATAGAAGAGCCAAAGCAGGCTCCCGCCCGTTTGCGCGCTCGTTTGCAGCAGCTTCAAACGGCAAGCGGTAAGGCAGGAACGAAACGGTAGTCCTATTCCCCTATCCCCCCGCTCAATCTATATAAGCGTGCCGCGGGCGTTTGCTCTTGGAGCGTCCTTTCCCCCGTATTTTTAATGAGTATTCGGCAATATATGTCCCCGGTCATATGGGTTTCACCATTTGACCGGGGAATTTTTCGGCGGTTTTATACCCTTGAAAAGCACATTTGCAAGCCGCTGTGTCCCGTTCACCTAAAATCACAAAATACCGCTTATATTCTTACCTTTAATAATCTACTGACTTTTTACTGACTTTGATGTGCTATTTTGTGCTTTTTTACGCTTAAATTTGTAAATCTAAAAAGTCGAAAAATCCC
>JBJEIR010000033.1:0-5206 GCA_051877215.1 Acutalibacteraceae bacterium
TGCAGCACGCCGCCTTTTTTTACCAATTGCGCGCTTGCGCACAAAATGGAATATTGTAAGTCCGCAAGCGACGAAAAAGACGAAAGCGATTTATAACGGATCTCCGGTCGGCGGCGGATTACGCCCAATCCCGAGCACGGAACATCACAAATGACACGGTCAAAGCAGGCACTTTCATCGGGTCGACAGGAATGGGAAGCGTCTCTTTTCAGAGCGTGTATCATCGTCGCGTTGTAATGCGCCGCACGGCTTTTCATTGTCTTTACTTTTTCATCGTAAATATCACAGGAAACAATCTCTCCGCAGTTGTTCATGTACTGCGCGGCGGTAAGAGATTTTCCGCCCGGCGCCGCACACACATCCATCACCCGCTCACCCGCCTTGGGAGCGAGCGCGGCGACCGCCCACTGCGAAGCGGCGTCCTGAAAATAATACTGTGTATCGGGAATTGCTGACGCAAGCAGCGCCGCTTCATTCAGGCTTAAAGCCTGCGGCAAACCCTCTGTCTCTGTAAAAGGAATCTGTTCCCTTAAAAGAGCCTCTTTAAACTCGTTTACCGTCGTCGCCAGAGTGTTGACGCGCACCGTGCCCGGCGGCGCGTCATTCGCCGCTTTTGCCAGCGAATAGGCTGTGTCAAGTCCGTAATCGGAAATCCAGCTTTCAAGCAGTTCCACGGGAACGGAGCAGCGAATGCTCATTCCCTTTTTATCAAACGGCAGCCCACTCATCAGCTGCTCTTTTTTCTGGGCAACAGAACGCAAAACCCCATTGACAAAGCCCGACGCATACGGCTGCCGAAACCGTTTTGTCTGTGCTACGGCTTCATTCACGGCGGCGCTTTGCGGGATTTTTTCCATAAACACAAGCTGGTAACAGGCTGTCCGCAAAATAGCCCGTACCGCAGGATGGCATTTTTTGATCGGCTGCCTGCTGTTTTTGCCGAGCAGCCAATCAAGCGTCAGCAAACGCTCAATCACGCCGTAAACCAGTCGCGTGACAAACGCTTTGTCTTCGCGCTTCAAGGCAGCGGTGCGCAAAAGACGGTCCAGCATGATATTGGAATAGGTTTTTTCGCTTTCCCAGCGCATCAGTGCCGTGACGGCAACATCTCTGACATTTTGCGGCACGAATGCCCCTCCCTGTTTTTCCGTTTTTCCGTTTTCCTGATTATCCGAGTGTATCTCCCACCGTGACTTTATGCCCCCGCAGAAAGTCCTCGCTTTTCATACGCTGTTTTCCCTCATATTGTACCTCCAGCAAAGACAGGCACTGTCCGTCTCCGCAGGCGACGGACAACGGGTCAAGGGCGCAGACCGTTCCGGCCGCTTTATCCGTCTGTCCGCCGCAGATGGTTTTATAAACCTTCAGCGTCTTGCCGTGAAGCATACAGCTTGCAATCGGCCACGGATTCAGACCGCGCACCTGATTGTGGAGCGTCAAAGCGGATTTGCTGAAATCCAGCGGGGAAAACGATTTGTTCAGCATCGGCGCATAGCTGCTCTCGGCAGGCTGTTTTTTCGGCTGCAGTGTGCCCTTTTCGAGGGCTGTCAGCGTATCGGACAGAAGAGCGGCGCCGTCCTTTGAAAGCAAATCATACAGTTCTCCCGCCGTCATATCCGTCGGAAGCTCGCGTGAAGATGAAAGCAGCATATCCCCTGTATCCAGTCCCTCATCCATCTGCATTGTGGTGACCCCGACGGTTTTTTCACCGTTGATCACCGCCCACTGAATGGGCGCCGCGCCGCGGTAAGCGGGCAAGAGAGACGCATGAACATTGATACAGCCGTATACCGGCAGATCCAACACCGCCTTTGGCAGCAGCTTGCCGTATGCCGCAACAACGATCAGCTCAGGCGCCGCCTCCTGTAGTGCCGTAAGCGCCTCTTCCGTTTTCATGGATATTGGCTGAAAAACAGGAAGCCCGTGCGCAAGAGCGCATACTTTAACCGGCGGCGGTGTCATCACATGCTTTCTTCCGACCGGTTTATCCGGCTGTGTGACAACCAAGGAAATCACATGGCCGTCTGCAATCAGTTTTTCCAGTGACGAAACGGCAAATTCGGGTGTTCCCATAAACACAATTCGCATATATGCTTTCCTCTTCTCCTGTTTTTGCGTCTCTTATTGCAGTTCAGACGGATCAAGCATGCGGATAACGCGCTTTTTAAACAGCACACCGTCAAGGTGATCACTCTCATGGCAGATACAGCGCGCCTTCAAATCCTCCCCCGTAACATAGAACCATTTCCCGTTGCGGTCCTGCGCTTTCATGCGCACCCGTTTGGGGCGCCGCGTAATTCCGTATTCTCCGGGACAGGAGAGGCAGCCCTCCACATCCTGCTGTTCTCCCTCTTGCTCGACAATTTCGGGGTTGATGGCTTCTACCCAGCCGTCCCCGACATTCATAACAAAAAGACGGCGAAGAATGCCCACCTGCGGCGCCGCCAATCCTACGCCGTCTGCTTTGAGAAGCGTCTCTTTCATATCGTCGAGAAGCTGCCATAAATGTTCGTTAAACTCTGTAACCGGTCGGCAGACCTTTGCAAGAGTATCGTCTCCCTCTTTTACAATATTGCGAATAGCCATTGTCTCACACTCTCTTTCTATAGTACGGTTGACGGATTGACATCAACATATACGCTGACGCGTTTTGCAAGTGCTTCCTGTCGGAAGCTGAAAAGCACATCGCTCACCAATTGTCGCAATCTGGCCGTGTTGACGGTTTTCATCAACAGCTTAAAGCGGTATTTGCCCGCCACGCGCGCAACCGAGGCAGGCGTCGGATCCAACACAATCATTTTACAGTCTTTATAGCTGGTTTGTGCCAGATTTTGCAATATGCCGAGTAAGATTTTCGCCGCCTGTTTTACCTCACTCTCCTGTGTGCCGGCAAAGCCGAACAAATACAGATCGGTATAGGGCGGATAGCCCATTGCACGGCGGGCGGCAATTTCCGATTTATAAAAGGCTTCATAATCCTGCGCCGCCGCCCTTACAATCACTTCGTTATCCGGCGCATATGTCTGAATAACCGCCAGTCCCTCCTCCTGCCGCCGTCCTGCACGGCCGATCACCTGCGTCAACAGAGAAAAGGTCGTTTCAAAAGAACGATAATCATCACTGAACAAGGACATATCTGCCGACAGCACGCCGACAAGCGCCACGTTCGGAAAATCAAGTCCTTTTGCCACCATTTGCGTGCCGACCATCAATTGATACTCTCCGCGCCCGAAAGCGGAAAACTTTTGCTCATACGCAAAGCGGGACATGGTGGTATCGGCATCCATACGCAGCATTTTTATATCGGGGAAGCGCGCCTTGAGCGCTTCTTCCACGCGTTGTGTTCCCTGCCCCGAATACCGCACTTTATCCGATCCGCATTCCGGGCAGATGTGAACAGGCGGATGCATCCGCCCGCAATAATGACAAATCAACTGATCGTTGGCGGCGTGATAGGTCATGGATATACTGCAAGACGGGCATGTGATAACATGGCCGCAGCTTCGGCAGGAAACAAAGGTGTGATATCCGCGGCGATTATACAGCAGGATCGCCTGCTTTCCTTTTTCAAAGCAACGCTCCAGCGCCTGACAAAGCGGATCGGTCAATATGCCGTCCAAAGGAGGGCTCTCGCGCATATCGACAATCTGCACCTTCGGAAGCCCCGCATCCCCGAAACGGGACGGCAAGGTAAACAACTTATACCGCCCCGAAAGCGCATAATGGTAGGATTCCACCGACGGGGTTGCAGAGCACAGAAGCATCAACGCATTGTGCATCGCGCAGCGGTAGCGTACCACATCACGGGTGTGAAAGCGGGGCGTACTGTCTGATTTATAGGTGTGCTCCTGCTCCTCGTCGACAACAATCAGTCCGATGTGTTCAAGAGGTGCAAATACCGCCGAGCGCGTTCCGAGTACGATCGGGGCTTCCCCTCGCCGCACCCGTTTCCACTCATCCATACGCTCGCCGATAGAAAGGCCGCTGTGCAGCAGTGCCACCCGACGCCCGTAGCGCCCGATAAACAGCCGCATCATCTGCGGTGTCAGGGAAATTTCCGGCACCAATACCAAGGCTTGCTTTCCCTGCTCAAGCGCATGATCGATCAAATTCATGTAGACCTGTGTTTTGCCGCTGCCCGTCACGCCGTAAAGAAGAGCCGCCTCCGCTTTTGGGCTGTCAAGGCAGTCCGCCAGTCCGTCGTATACCGCCTGCTGCTCTTCGCTGAGCGGGACTGAGGCGATCGGAGGAAGCTCTTTCCCCTCTTCTCCCACAGGAGAGCGCAGCACTTCGCTGTCAAATATTTCGAGAAGCCCCTTTTTTTGCAATGCTGACACAACAGCCGGGGTGACCGACGCAAAATAACAAAGCTCCTTGACAGATGCCGCGCCGCTTTCCTCCAAAAGAGACAGCACACGCTTTTGCTTATCTGTACAGCGGTAAAAAGTCATGGCCGCTTGCAAATCTTCGCCCTCAAGCGTCATACGCGCCATTCGGACGGTCGCATCCCCCCGAAGCTGTACCGCCGCATCGTTTCGCGTGATCAATCCCTTCCTGATCAGCGCTTCGGGAACGGGCGTGTCTTTCGGAAGACCGCACACTTCGGGAAGCTTATCTGCAAAAATGCCGTCCGGAGCGTTGTCAAGCGCTCTGAGTACCATTTTTTCAGACAGAGACAAGGCGTCCTCCGCTTCCTTTGTTCGCGGCCGCACCGATATATAGCACGGGCGCAGCTTCATATACAGCCCGGGCGGAAGCATCGCATAAGCGGCATCAAAAAGTGAACAAAAGGTCCGCTCTTTGATCCATGCGGCAAGAGACAGCATTTCATCGGTAAAAAGCGGTTTTTCATCCAGTATGGCAAAAACCGGTTTTAGTTTCCTAAAATCGGTTTCGGCATCACATTCTATTATTATTCCCTGACAGCGGCGGTTGCCGCCTCCGAACGGCACCGTTACACGGCATCCGCGCATGGCGGTGCCGAGCCCGTCCGGCACAAAATAGCTGTACAGCTTATCAAAATGATAGGCTGCTTTTTCCACCGCGACTTTGACAATTACGGGAGCTGACACAGCTTTTAACCCTCATCGGACAAAGCAGACTCCGACATATCCTCGTCGTCCTCTGCTTCCTTGTTCATAAACACTTTGTAATCGCCGCCTTTAAAATCATCAATGGCAAGACTGACCGGTTTTTCAATGAGAAT
>JBJEIR010000034.1:0-5187 GCA_051877215.1 Acutalibacteraceae bacterium
GCAAAATAAACCTCTTTGCAAATATGCAAATAAGTGATAAGTGATGCCGCTGCGCGGTGATAGGCGATGCGATGCGTTCTTACACGCGCCGAAGGCGTGCATCACAGACAAAGTCTGCATCACGCACGCAGTGCGCATCACGTTCCGCAAGGAACGCATCACGCAAAAAGTCTCTTTTGTCCGGTAGACAAAAGAGACTTTTTTGTTGGTCGGAGTGTCGGGATTTGAACCCGAGGCCTCTTGGTCCCGAACCAAGCGCGATACCAAGCTTCGCCACACCCCGTTATACAAAGGGTCGCCCGTTTCACAACGGACGACCATTAGTATAGCGGAAATCGTTCAAAAAAGCAAGTCCTTTTTGAAAAAAAGTCCGACTTTTGCGAATTTCTTACCGTTCCGGTTTCCGCACCGATTACCGCACCGGTTTTTGTTCGGGCAAAACAGCGGAACCGCGCGTTTCTTTTATGAGATACCGCGGACGGCCCTTGACCTCTTCATAAATCTTCGCGATATAAAGCCCGATGATACTCAGACTGATCATAATGGCGCTTCCGATGAAAAGCTGCAGCAAAATGACCGTTGAAAAGCCGCCGGCCGCCTGCCCCATAAAATAGGTCACCAGCGTTTGCACACCGAGCACAAGCCCTGCAATCAGCATGATCAGACCAAGCCAAAAAACCAAAAACAACGGCGCCGCCGTATACGAGGTGATGGAGTTGACCGCCAACCGCATCAGGCTTTTGAAGGTCCACTTTGTCTCGCCGCCCGCGCGCTGTGCCACCTTAAACGGCATCGCATAGCGCTTAAAGCCGACCCACGCGGACAGTCCCCGAAAGAAGGTGTTGCGTTCGGGCATCTGTTTCCACGCCTCCAGCGCATCGCGGTTCATAAGCTTAAAATCCGACGCCACGCCGATATCGATTTTTGTGGAGCGCTTAAAGAGCTTGTAAAAGGTCATGGCGGCAAGCTTTCCGCCGAGCGATTCCTTTCCGCGGTCGGATTTGACCCCTTCGACAACATCATAGCCCTCTTCCTGCCACAGTCGCACCATTTCGGGGATATACTCGGGCGGATGCTGCAAATCGGAGTCCATCACGACGACCGCATCCCCCGCCGCATTCTCCAGGGCGGCGCAAAGTGCGCTTTCCTTCCCGAAATTGCGGGAAAGGCGCATGACGGATACCTGCGGCATATCAGAGGACAAGCGGCAGAGCTCCTCCCATGTATTGTCCTTCGAGCCGTCGTCCACCAGCAAAAACTGATGTTCAATATCCGCGTCCTTCAAGACGGTATCCACCGTGCATACATTTTGGTAGATAAACTCGCCCTCGTTATAAACAGGCATGATCACGGTAATCATTTGTCCGCCGTCCTTTTCTCCTTCTTATTGAAAAAGGGAATAAAGCCTTTTCCCGTATCGCGGCGCTGTACATAATCGAGCAATACAAGCAGCGCCAGCAGCGACACCACGCTGAGAATCACGCCCGCCGTCAGACCCTTCGGGTAGAACGAGAGGGAAATTTCATGGTCGCCGGCTTCCAGATCAATTCCGAGAAGCGCATCCCCGATCGCAAAGGTATCCACCTTTTTGCCGTCCACTTTGACCGTCCATCCCTCGTCATACTGTATAGCGGTACACATGACGCCTGCTTCATCCACATGGATGGTGCCGGTCAGGGAGCTGTCATTGAAAGAGGTGACCTGCAAGCCGTTTGAGGACAGCACCTGCATATCCTGTTTGAACGCATTTTCGTCGAGACGGGCAACATAAATGTTGCCGGAGCAGGAATTTTCACTGGTAATGGTCACGCGCACCTCGCTGCCCGCGGCCAGCGTTCCCGCGTCGATAATATACGGCTCATAGGTCGTCACGCTCCATGTGTTGGAGCCGGATGTGACCGAAATGGATTTGGCCGCGCGGCAGTCCACATGGATATAGATCTGCCCCTGCGCGGAAACCGTTGTGCGGAACGACGCGGTCTGCGCGCCGTTCATGCTGAAGCTGCTGACGCCGTTCACCGTCGCCGTGTCACTTTCCGACACGATCTGCTGGCACTGCATCACTTCCGAGGTATTGCCGGTCATTGCGCTGAAGAGCGAATTTTGGCTTGCCATCGGATTATAATACGAATACTGCCACGATTTTACCGAGCTGTTCACCATAAAGCCGACCGGCAGCGCATACGGATTTTCATAAATATAATAGGTCGAACCGCCCACCTGCACGGTCTCCCTCTTTTGAAGCTGCGGATGTCCGCTGACATCTGCTTCCATGGCAATGTATTTCAGACCCATCAGGGAATCCGCCGTGGGCACAAAGCTCTTGTAAAGCTGGCTGTTGACGCCGTTAACATCGTATCCCATGCTGCCCATAAAACGGGTCATATCATAAGAGCCGCTCGAAGCAAACACCGTAATACCGCGGTAGTCGAACATCGCGGTATCCGCCGTCGTACGCCTCGGCAAAAATTCCATTCGGTAAAACGCCCCGTTTGCCTCGGCGTCCCCGATTTCTTCCATACGGCTGACGGTCGCCTCGACCGCTTTTGTCACATCGTTGTCCAGATAATTGCTGTGTGATGTATAGTGTTCATTGCTGTTCATCGCCTGGAATGTCGCCGACGCATTAAACAGCATTTCCGCCGTTACAAATACAAGCGTGAGCACATAGGCACAGCGCACAGCCATCTTTTTGTGGGCGACAAACAGCATGACCGCCGCATAGACAGCGATCAGCGCAAAGCTGACATACAGCGAAATATACGAATACTCCTGTGTGCCGAACTGTTCCTCCAAAATCAGGTAGATAGCGATGCCGAACAGCGATCCCCCGATTTGAATCGGTTTGATGTCCTTGATGCGATAAAGCACCTCATAGGTGATCAGCAGCAGCGCAAAGCAATACAGGAACGAAAACCGATACGGCAGATCATTCGGAGAATGCAGACCGTGCCAAAGCAGATCGAGCTGATTGAATATCAGGCTCAACCCCATGACCCCAAGCAGCGCAAGATACGAAAGGCGACGGCGCAGCGGAATGCTTTTCATCGTCGCAAAAATCGGCAGCGCAAGCACCGCCAGCACCCCGCAGTACATATTGGGCAGATTGCCGGAGCGAATGGTCGGCGAGGTTTCAAAAAGCCCGCGCCCAAACAGCTCAAACACATTAAAATTGGTGGAAAATGTCGGCAGTGAACCGCCTGCCGCCGAAGTGGAGGACAGCGACATCACGACCGGTATTAAGATCACCATTGCCAACCCGCCGCCGAGCAGCGAGCCGATGGCAAAACGGCCGAAGCCCACCGCCTGTTTGATGCCCGAACGCTTGGCACGGAAAAAGAAGGTCAGATAATAAAGCACCAGGAAGATACACACCATAAAGCCGATATAATAATTGGCATACAGCGTGTAAGCGAGAGAAAGGATATACAGCAGATATTTTCCGGTGCGCATCATACGCTCAAAGCCCATAATGCAAAGCGGCAGGAACATCACGCAGTCGAGCCACATGATATTCCACGAATACGCAAGCATGTACATCATCAGCGCATACATCAGCCCGACAACCACCGTCGCATAGGAACGGCGTTTAAAAACATATTGCAGGCACAGAGTCATCAATGCGCCGGTCAGCGTCATTTTGATGAGGGTGATCACCAAAATGCCTTCGGCAAGATAGGCTTCCGGGAACAGAATCAGCAATACATTCAGCGGGCTCGCAAGATAGTAAGCAAACAGCGGAATAAAGCTGGTGCCGGTGCCGATTTCAAAGGAATACAGCGGGCTGCCCCCGTTTAAAAGCATATCGCGCAGCTGAGACAGCATCGGCGCATACTGATGGTGCATATCGACGATCATCGCGGTTTTTTCACCCACCGGCCACATGCCGATGCAGATATACCCGATCGACGCCACGATCAGTGTCAGCGCACCGCCGAGTACCGGAAAGAACCACGCCTTCGGCGTATGGTTCAGCTTGTCCGAGGAAAACGACTGGTAATACAGCCACAGCACGGTCAGAGCGGCCAGCAAAATGCCGCTGAGCGCCGGATACAGCACTTTCTGCGCCGTGGTCGTGAGCGAAGCCGTTCCCATTGTCAAACAAACGACCAGCGCGGTCACCGCCGCAAAAACAATTCCCATTAAAACAAATTGTATCAACGGTTGTTTGGCGGAGACGGGCGGCGGTGTCTGATGCAGGGACTCCTCTGCCTGCTCGTTTGTGCGGATTGATTGTTCATCCATAGGGGCGTTTCCTTTCTGTTTTATAATAGTCGACTGAATCGTTCCGAACCGAAATCAAATTTATTATAAAGCATTCTAAAGCAATCGTCAAGAAAGAAAGCGGTTGTCATGAAATGATCAACCGCTCAATCTCCGTTGTTTGTCCCGTTTTATCATCCAGCGTCAGCAGCACGGCGTTCATTGCGGTCTCCCCGTCAGCGGCAGAGAAGCGCACCGGCAGCTTTCCTTTCATTTTGGCAATCGCCTGCTGCGGGCATATGCCGAGCACCGATTGTGTCGGGCCGGTCATCCCGACATCTGTCAGAAAGCCCGTTCCCTTCGGCAGGATCTGCTCATCCGCCGTCTGCACATGCGTATGCGTTCCGACAAGTGCGGAGATCCGTCCGTCCGCATACCATGCGAGCGCCTTTTTTTCCGCTGTCGCTTCCGCGTGAAAATCCACCACGCAAAAGCGCGGGCGTCCCGCCTGCTCCAAGAGCGCATCAAGCGTTTCAAACGGGCAGGCCAAAGGCTCCATATAGACCACGCCGATCAAATTGATCACCGTCAGCTGATACCGTCCCCGATCAATGACGCAAATGCCTTTTCCCGGCGCAGACGCCGGGTAGTTGGCGGGGCGAAGCAAAAACGGCTGTTCATCCAGCAGCTCATACAATTCTTTTCTTCGAAAAATATGATTGCCGCTTGTCACCGCATCCGCGCCGCTCTCCATAATCGTCCGATAGGCCGCCGGCGTCAATCCGTTGCCGTCTGCGGCATTCTCTCCGTTGACAATGCAGACATCCACGGCATATTGCCGCTTTATCACCGGCAGTAGGCGGCGCAGTGTTTCGCACCCGGCCGATGCCACCACATCGCCCACACACAGCACCCGCATCAGTCCTGTTCCTCCTGCGCAATGTTCTTTTCGCTTTCTTCCACCTCGCGCAGAATATCCTCCAC
>JBJEIR010000035.1:0-5151 GCA_051877215.1 Acutalibacteraceae bacterium
TACGCAAGCGGGCGGTGTACCTTATACCAACCGACCCGCAGCGCCGCAATGCAATATGCCGCCGCATGCGCTTTCGGGAACATATACTTGATCTTCATGCAGGAATCAATATACCACTGCTCAACGCCGTGCTCCTTCATGGCGGAAAAATGCTCTTCGGTGAGCAGCTTGGTGGCATTTCCCTTACGCACGATCTCCATAATTTTAAACGCCATCTTCGGCTCAAGCCCTTTATGCATCAGGTAAACCATGATGCTGTCGCGGGTACCGATCACATTGGAAATCGTGCAGGTGCCGTTTTTGATCAAATCCTGCGCATTGCCGAGCCACACATCGGTACCGTGAGACAGTCCGGATATCTGCAAAAGGTCGGCAAAGGTCTGCGGCTTGGAATCGATGAGCATCTGACGCACAAACGGCGTACCCATCTCCGGCAACGAAAGCGTGCCCGTATTGCACTCAATCTCCTCCTCCGTCACGCCGAGCGGCTCCGGAGAGGTAAACAGCTTGTACACCTGCGGATCGGACATGGTGACATCCTTGACGGGAATGCCGCTGTATTCCTCAAGATATTTATAGGTGGTGGGAATGACATGACCGAGGTTATCCAGCTTTAAAATGGTATCGTGGATCGAATGGAAGTCGAAATGCGTGGTGATCACTTCCGAATCGGGATCATCCGCCGGATGCTGCAGCGGCGTGAAATCCTCCGCTTCATAATCGTTCGGCACAACAACCATACCGCCGGGATGCTGACCCGTGGTGCGTTTGACGCCGGAGCATCCGATCGCAAGGCGCGTGCGCTCGGCGTTTCCGAGCACCAGTCCGTGCTCCTCCTCATATTTTTTGACATATCCAAACGCCGTTTTCTCCGCCACGGTGGAAATGGTCCCCGCCTTAAACACATGATTCGGCGGGAACAGCGTTTCGGTATACCGGTGCGCCGCCGTCTGATATTCGTCGGCAAAATTCAGGTCGATATCCGGGGCTTTGTCACCGTCAAAGCCGAGGAAGGTCTCAAAGGGAATTTCATGTCCGTCGCGGCTGAGCTCTTCCCCGCAATGGGGACAGCACTTGGGCGGCAGGTCAAAACCGGAGCCGACCTCCCCGTTTGTAAAGAATTCCGAATATTTACATTTTTTACAGATATAGTGAGGCGCAAGCGGATTGACCTCCGAAATGCCCGCCATACTGGCGACAAAGGACGAGCCGACCGATCCGCGGGAGCCGACCAGATAGCCGTGCTCTTCGGAGTTTTGCACCAGCTTTTGCGCAATCATATACAGCACCGCAAAGCCGTGCTTGATAATGGAGGACAACTCGCGGTCCAGCCGCTTTTCGACGATTTCGGGAAGCGGATCGCCGTAAATCGCTTTGGCGCGTCCCCAGGTGATCTCCTGCAGCTGTTCATCCGCGCCGTCAATATGCGGAGGATACGTTCCCGTCGGGATGGGGCGGATGCTTTCGATGCGGTCCGCAATGGCGTTGGTGTTTTCCACCACCACCTCATAGGCCTTCTCTTCTCCCAGATAGGCAAATTCCTCCAGCATCTCCTGCGTGGTACGCAAGAAAAGCGGTGCCTGTTCATCGGCATCCGTAAATCCCTGCACACTTTGAAGAATCCGCCGAAACTCTTCATCCTCCGGATCGAGAAAATGAACATCGCAGGTGGCGCAAACGGGAATTTTCAGCTTTTCGCCCAACCGCACAACGGTGCGGTTGAAATCTTTGAGCTGCTCTTCGTCCCGCGCCGTGCCGTTTTTGAGCATAAAGCGATTATTGCCGAGCGGCTGAATTTCCAAAAAGTCATAAAAGTTGGCAATATCGCACAGCTCGCCCCATTGGCGTCCCTGCACGACCGCTTCAAACAGTTCTCCCTGCTCACATGCGGAGCCGATGAGCAAGCCCTCACGGTGCTCGAGCAGCTTCGTTCTCGTGATACGCGGCTTGCGGTAAAAGTTTTTGAGATGCGACCACGAAATCAGTTTATACAGATTTTTCAGTCCTGTCAGATCCTGAGCGATCAGAATCATATGATACGGGCGCACCCCTTTGGTATCGCCTCCGCGCAGCCCCGTATTCACAGAGGCGACCTCCGCAATGCCCCGCTCCTCCGTCATCTGCCTGCAAAGAATGGCAAAAATGGACGCCAGCACCCGCGCGTCATCGCACGCGCGATGGTGATGAAAGGGCGGCAGGGAAAGCGCTTTGGCAACCGTATCCAGCTTGTGGTTTTTTAAATGGGGATAAAGAGCGCGCGCGATGGGCACCGTATCAATGGATGTAAACGGATAGGTCATGTCGCACCGCTCGGCCGCCTGTTGAACAAAGCCGGTATCAAAAGGCGCATTGTGCGCCACCAGCAATCGGCAATCCCCGCAAAATTCATAAAAGCTGCGAAGCGCCTCTGCTTCGCTCGGCGCGTCGGCGACCATCTCGTTTGTGATGCCCGTCAGTTCGGTGATTTTGGCGGAAATCGGCATCTGAGGATTGACAAAGGTGTTGAATTCCTCCTGAACCTCGCCGTTTTTCAGGCGCACCGCGCCGATTTCGGTGATACGGTCATTTTGTCGGGACAGTCCCGTCGTTTCCAAATCAAAAACAATAAATTCCCCGTCGAGAGCGCCGTTTTCATTTCCGGTGACAACCGGTATCATATCATTGATATAATACGCCTCTACACCATACAGGATTTTGATTTCCTTACCGTCCTTTGCCAGCTTGGCAGCGGTGTTCATGGCGTCCGGGAAAGCCTGTACAACGCCGTGATCGGTGATGGCGATCGCCTTATGTCCCCACTCGGCGGCGCGCTTGACCAAATCGCTCGTCTCCGAAACGGCGTCCATCGAGGACATTTTGGTATGCAAATGCAGTTCCACGCGCTTTTTCTCCGCGCGGTCGCTCCTGCGATAGCGCGCTACGACCGAAATCGCCCGCGGACGCAGAATGTTGCTTTTGGCAAATTCGTTATACTCATAACTGCCCTGTACTAAAACACATATGCCGTTTTTCAGGGCTTCCAAAGCGTCTATTTTTTGCTTATCCCGCTTTTTGTTCATCCAAAGATTGATCGTCACCGAATTGGTGCGATCGGATATATGAAAAACATACAGCGTTTTGGTGCCGTCGCGGTTATCTCTCGTTTCCAGTCCGAACACTTCGCCCCAAACGGTGACCATACTGCCGTCCGGTTCGATTTGATTGATCGGAACGGGGTACTCGCGAATGGCACTCCCGAAAAGAGGCTGCGCCGTTTGCAAATAAATGGGCAACCCGTCCGCGGGCGGTTTTGAAAAATCCACCCCGGTGGTTTTCGGAGTCGGTGCAACCTCGGAAGCGCCGCTTGCAGATGCGGCGTCTGCCGCCGCCTGCGCCGCTTCGCGCTGCGCCTGCAGGCGCGCCTCTTGTTCCTCAAGCGCCTGCTGCATGGCGCGCTGATACTGTTCATCCTCTTCGCTGACCGTATCACTGCCAAAAAGCGACACCTTTACTTTTCGACCGAATATGGAAAAAATCAGATCCGCAAGACTCTTATCCAGTCCCGTGGTCGTCAGTAAACCGACGCCGCCGTGCGGCAGTTCAACGGAAAGCTCGTTGTCAAGCACGGTGTATATGGCATCGTTAAAGCTGCCGTTCACCTGCACATAGCGCCGACGCAAAAGTGCGATCACCGTCGGCATCGCATGTGCAGTGAGCGCATTTGCAGAGCAATGCGGCTTGATTTCCACCGTCACAGACAGCGCTTGTCCCATCACGGTTTCCGCCTCCGTCAGGTCGTTGTACGAGGGAAGCGATTCCATGCGAAGCTCCAGCGTTAAAAAGCGCCGTGATTCCTGTATATCCATATGCTCGACTGCTGCTCCCAACACGATAGGAGAAAGCCCGCCAAGCGGTATATATTGTCCGAAAAGCTCAGAAAATGTCATCATCCGTATGTAAGTCCTTTCTGTCCCGTTTCCTGCACACAGCCTGTCCGTCGTTCACCGTATCATTCGTCATCTCTCTCTTTGAAAAGCGGAAAACAGGCGGTTATATCCGAATGATAAGCGAAAAATTACAGAGAAGCGATCTCCTCCATCAGCGCATCTACCGCCTGCTCCTGCGATACGCTGCGCACCACCTCTCCTTTTTTGAAGATGGCAAATTTACCGTTTCCGCCCGCCATGCCGACATCTGCTTCGCGCGCTTCGCCCGGTCCGTTGACGATACAGCCCATCACCGCCACCGTAATATCCTTATCGACCGTCTGCAAACGGCGCTCCACCTCGTCGGCAACGGCGATCAAATCGACCGCCGTACGCCCGCAGGTCGGACAGGAAACCAATTTTGCGCCGTTTGTCCGAAGTCCCGCCGCCGCCAACAAATCGCGCCCTGCGCGCACCTCCTCAATCGGGTCGGCCGTCAACGAAATGCGAATCGTATCGCCGATCCCCGAAAGCAGCAATCCGCCGATTCCCGCCGCGGATTTCAAAATTCCCATTCTCTTGGTCCCGGCTTCGGTCACCCCCAAATGCAGGGGATAGTCGCACCGCTCGGCAATCAAGCGATAGGCATCAAACATGATCTGTGTATCGGAGGACTTCAATGACAGCACAATATCGTTAAAATCCGCCTTTTCCAGCAAGGACGCATGGTAAAGAGCACTGTCGCAAAGCGCCTGTGCCGTCGGGCGGCCGTAGCGAGCCAAAATCTCCTTTTCCAGCGAGCCGGAGTTGACGCCGATACGAATCGGAATTCCCTTGCGCGCGCACGCATTTGCCACCGCCCGCACATGCTCGTCTGCGCCGATGTTCCCGGGATTGATGCGAATTTTGTCCACTCCCGCATCCACGCAATCGAGCGCGAGACGATAGTCAAAATGAATATCCGCCACCAGCGGAATGCGGACAGCCGCTTTGATCGCATCGATCAGGCGCACCGCATCTTTGTCGGGGACAGCGACGCGGATAATCTCACAGCCCGCTTTTTCCAATGCGCGCGCCTGCGCGACATTTCCGTCTATATCCCGCGCGGGAACATTCAGCATGGACTGCACCGTCACCGGTGCTCCCCCGCCGATCATCACCTTCCGCGCGCAAACCGCTCTGCTGATTCGCCGCTTCATAAGCGTATCTTCCTTTCATCCCGTGTTTCAGGCAAACCCCAACAGCT
>JBJEIR010000036.1:0-5126 GCA_051877215.1 Acutalibacteraceae bacterium
AGACCGTCAAAGCAATCGATCTCGACATTGGTCAAATGAGCCGTACAGCGGCGCAGCATATCCACGCGCTGCTCATTCGTAAAAAGAGGGGATTTGGCGGCGTTGACCATCACCACCACGATCACCTTATCAAACAGTCCCGCCGCCCGCTCGATGACATCGAGATGTCCGTTGGTCACGGGGTCAAAGCTTCCGGGACAAATGGCAATTTTCATTTCACAGGATCCTTTCCGCCGTCGGCGCGATACAGCCAAATAACCGTTTTGCCGTACCGCCGCTGCTTCTCAAGCGAAAGCGAGGAAACCGTGTCCGGCAGGGTAGTATGCGCATCGGTTTCGCAGACCGCCGCGCCGCCGGTATTCATCAGCCGCGCCGCCTTGCCGAGAAGCGCCGGAAGAAGCCCGGCACGATAAGGCGGATCGAGAAACACAATATCAAAGCGCTCCTGCGTGCGCGTGCAAAAGGTATCGGCATCCACCTGCAAAATGCGGATATTGTCCGTCAGGCGAGCCGCACGGGCATTTTGCCGCACGATCTCACAGGCGTCGGCGCTGATGTCGGTAAACACGCATGACGCGGCGCCGCGGCTCATGGCTTCAAGCCCCATCTGTCCCGAACCGGCAAACAGATCGAGCACCGCACGCCCCTCCACCTCAAACTGGAGAGTATTGAACACCGACTGCTTCACGCGTTCGGCCGTCGGGCGGGTGATTTCCTCCCCCGGCAGCGTCTGCAATCGGCAGCCGCGCGCCGTCCCCGTGATGATCCGCATCATAAGGCTGTCCCGACCTTTCTGTTTTTCTATTATCCCATGTTTTAAAGCTGCTGTCAAGCATTTTGCAGCTTTTTATCTTTTTCAAGGCTTGCCTGCGCGGCAGACAGCACCGTTTTTTCAAATCCGCCCTGCTGCAGTGCGCACACGCCTTCCACCGTCGTTCCCGCGGGAGAACAGACGCTGTCCATCAGCACCCGCGGATGCTCTCCCGTTTCCTGCATCAGCCGCGCCGTGCCGAGCACCGCCTGCGCCACAATCGTAAGAGCGGTCGATTTGGGAATGCCGTTCACCACGCCCGCCTGCGCCAGTGCATCCATATACATCAGCGTATAAGCGGGAGAACAGCTTGCCAGCACCGAAAAAATACCGAATTGCTCTTCGGCAAGCGAAACAGTCGTTCCCACCGACTTAAAAATACGGCACACCGTTTCAAGCTGCCCCGCAGTGACAAGGTCGTTTGCACAATAAGCGGTAACCGCTTCCCCGACCTTGGCGGAAATGTTCGGCATCACGCGCACCAGCGGCAGCCCGTCGCCGATGAGCGCCGCAATCGACGCAAGGCTTTTTCCGGCGGCAATGGAGATCACCATCGGGCGCCTTTCGGTCAGGATGCCGCGCAACGGCGGCAAAGCGGCGGAAAAGACCTGCGGCTTGATTGCCAGCACCAGCACATCCGACTCCCGCGCCAGCTGCTGCGCATCGCCGCACACACAGACCCCGCAGTCTTCAAACAGCGAAAGCGTTTTGGTCTGGTCGACATCATAGACACAAATATCCGCGCCGCGTGTGCCGCCGGCTACCATGCCGCGCACGATGGCGCCCGCCATATTGCCGGCGCCCAAAAAACCGATCTTCATCGTGTTCTCTTCCCCTTTACCGCACCGCATTGTTTTTCCGGCGGCGTCGGACATTTTTAACGGCCGCAAGCCGTTTGTTTTTTGATTATAGCATACTTTGCCGCATTTGTCACCCTTTTTGAGAACCGATGTAATTTTTGCCGCAAGCAGGCGTTTTTGATTGTAAAAGCCCTTGTTTTTCGGACAACGCCGCCGTTACAAAACGGCGGTGAGCAGCAGCATATCCCGCGCTTTGCGGTAAATCGGCTCAAACGCATCCAAGGGCAGGGGATTGACGCCGCGTCCCAGCTCAAAGGTAAAGCCCATATGTCCCGTTTCGTCGATAAACCAATCCTTGAAGCCCCCGTGGGAAGCGAGACCGTCCGGATCGCTGACGCGATAGCCGCTGAAAGCGCCTAAAAGCCGCGCGGTCATGCGTGCGTGCGGCGGCGTGCGATCCCCGTATTGCCAATAGATTTCCTCCCCCTGTGTGTGCAGCGCGGCAACATGGGCAAACGGCAGGCGGCGGCAAAGTGCGCAAAGAGCGGCGGTTTCCGGCTCGCTTTCCGGCTTCAGCCCGCCCCACTGACGGGGTCCCGCCGAATAAATGCCGTTTTTTTGCTCCATCTCTTGCAATTTCTGCCAACCGGCATTAAAATTATGATTGATGTCCACACCGTTTGCGTTTGCCTGCCACAGTCCGGCAATATCCCCGCCGAGCAAACGAACAAAATCGGCGTGCGTATCTGCCGAGCGGGAGCCGTTCAGTGCGATATTCACGCCGTCCGGATTCACCTGCGGCACAATCACGATCATGCGATCCTTCGCAACAGCGGCAAAATCCACTCGGTCGGGTTTGTCCTGCCCGGTGTATAAGCGGCAGAGATCCTCGCACAGCCGCAGCGCAACGAGCGAGGTAATCCATTCCTGTCCGTGAAAAGCCGCGGCAAACAGCACGGCATGCCTGCCGTGGCCGATGGAAAGCGCCTCTATTTTTCGGCCGCATACACTTTGTCCGATTACAACGCGCTGCAAAAACGGATAGGCTGCGCACAGCGTGTCCGTCATGGCACAGACGGCATCGCTGTCGGCTGCTTTGGCGGTAACAAGCGGTTTTGACATGGCAAATTCTTCCTTTCTTTTGGCAAGTCTGAATGTCACACGGGTGACTTGTCCGTTACTTCATATCTATGCAAAGGAGAACACCGATTATGACCGATGAACAGTTGATTGAAAAAACACTTGCCCGGCATGTGGTTTTTGAAGGACGCATTATTACGGTGCGCAACGATGAAGCGCTGCTGCCGAACGGCAAAACCGCCCGCCGTGAAGTGGTGGCGCACCCCGGCGGGGTGTGCGTGGCGGCACTGACCGAAAAAGACGAGCTGCTGTTTGTGCGGCAGTTCCGCTATCCCTACGGCAAAATCGTGACCGAACTGCCCGCCGGCAAGCTCGAGCAGGGGGAGGATCCTCTGAAAGCGGGCATCCGCGAGCTGAAGGAGGAGACGGGCGCGTCCGCCGAAAAGGTCGTCTCTCTCGGCACACTTTACCCGAGCCCCGGCTACTGCGGAGAAATCATTCACCTGTATCTCGCGACGGGACTGCACTTCGGCGAGCTGTCGCCGGACGACGACGAATTTCTCGATGTGCTGCGCATTCCGCTCGACAAGGCGGTGCAAATGGTGATGGCGGGCGAGCTGCCCGATTCCAAAACACAGACGGCGGTGCTCAAGGTGAAGCTGCTCAAGGAGCAGCACGAAATATAAGCATATAAGCCGCGTATTGCAAATAAGCCGCGTGCTGCGGTGCCGTTCGGCATATGCGCGGCAGGCAAGGGTTGCAATTTCGGCGGGTTGGTGTATAATAAAGCGGAACGATATACCAAGCTGCGCGGCAGCCGGTCGCGCGAAGGAGAGGAATCAGCAAGATGAACAATCGTGAAAAATCCATGGACAAAATCGTGTCGCTGTGCAAAAACCGCGGGTATGTCTACCCCGGTTCGGACATTTACGGCGGCCTTGCCAATGCGTGGGATTACGGCCCGCTCGGCGTAGAGCTGAAAAACAACATCAAAAAAGCATGGTGGAAAAAATTCGTACAGGAAAGCCCGTATAATGTGGGGCTGGACAGCGCCATCCTGATGAATCCGCAGGTATGGGTCGCGTCGGGACATGTGGGCAATTTCTCCGATCCGCTGATGGACTGCAAAAGCTGCAAGACCCGTCACCGCGCCGACAAGCTCATCGAGGACACGGGCGTCAACCCGGGCGGCTGGAGCTTTGAGGAAATGAAAGCGTATATCGACGAGCACGGCATCAACTGCCCCTCGTGCGGCGAGCACAATTTTACGGATATCCGCACCTTTAACCTGATGTTCAAAACCTTCCAGGGCGTGACGGAGGATGCAAAAAGCGAGCTGTATCTGCGTCCCGAAACCGCGCAGGGCATTTTTGTGAACTTCTGCAATATTCAGCGCACCACCCGCCGTAAGCTGCCCTTCGGCGTGGCGCAGATCGGCAAGAGCTTCCGCAACGAGATCACGCCCGGCAATTTCATTTTCCGTATCCGCGAATTTGAGCAGATGGAGCTGGAATTCTTCTGCAAGCCCGGCACCGATCTCGAATGGTTCGCTTTCTGGAAGGATTTCTGCCACAAGTGGCTTCTGTCGCTCGGCCTGAACGACGACAATCTCAAGCTGCGCGATCATGAGCAAAAGGAGCTGTCGCATTATTCCAACGCGACCACCGACTTTGAATTCCTGTTCCCGTTCGGCTGGGGCGAGCTGTGGGGAATTGCCGACCGCACCGATTACGACCTGACGCAGCACAGCGAGCATTCCGGTCAGCGGCTTGAATATTTCGACCCCGAAACAAACGAGCACTATATCCCCTATGTCATTGAGCCGTCGCTCGGTGCAGACCGCGTGCTGCTTGCCTTTGTGTGCGACGCATACGACGAGGAAACCATCGACGAGAAGGACACCCGCGTGGTGCTTCGCCTGCATCCGGCACTCGCCCCGTTCAAGGCGGCCGTGCTGCCGCTTTCAAAGAAGCTGGGAGAACCGGCCAAAGCGGTACGCGACCGTTTGGCGCCGCTCTTTATGGTGGATTATGACGACGCCGGCTCGATCGGCAAGCGCTACCGCCGCCAGGACGAAATCGGCACGCCGATCTGCATCACCTATGATTTTGATTCGGAGCAGGACGGCTGCGTGACCGTGCGTGACCGCGATACGATGCAGCAGGAGCGCATCGCGATTGACCGCCTGGCCGATTATATTTCTCAAAAGCTGATTTTCTGATTTCTTGAGAACACCATCCGTCTCTGACAAAAACGACAGAATTTCAAAAAACGGGGGATAGAAAGCAAATGACTTTCTATCCCCCGTTCAGTCTGTCAAAAAACCGTACTGTAAAACGACCGACTGACTTTTTTAACGCGCCCGACAACCCAAAAAAGAGGCAAGAAAGACACTTAGCAAAGAAGCAGAGCATTTTTGTGCGCTGCTTCTTCCC
>JBJEIR010000037.1:0-21480 GCA_051877215.1 Acutalibacteraceae bacterium
GAATTTTTACTCAGCTTAATGCAGAGATGGTATCATACTTGCCAAAGTTTGTCAAGAAAAACCAATCCTCATCCAAAATACCGATGAAAAGCCGAAAAATGGCCCGTTTTGGTTTTTATTTGAGCGAGGCAAAGTGTGTCACACTGCCGTAGGAGCAGGCGACCAGCACATAATCGAGCGTAATCTGCTCCACGCTGTGCGGCGCGACCTCGATTTCATACGCAAAGCTGCTGCTTTTGTTCACAAGCCCCGTCGTCATGGCGCTTTGCAGCACCTTGCCCTCGCGATCCCGCACCAGCATGGCAAGCGAGCCGTTATCTTTCAGAGACAGGCGAACGGTTCGGGCGGTATCCCCTCGGTTGACCAATGTAAAATGATCCTGGTATTCAATCATCCAGTTGGCGGTATTGGCGGGTTTGCCCGTGCCGTCGGCGTGGTCGTTGTCGATGACGACCGCATTGCCTTTCGTATCCGAGCAGGCAAATTCCACCATATCCGTTCCGACCGCGCTGTGGTCGTTCTGCGGATTCAGATGCGTCATCCATTGCTGTGCGCGCTTTGTCGTATGCTCCGTGCTGTCATAAGCGGCATACGGCTGTGTTTTCGAGGGCAGCGACTCGTCATACCGGTTGGTATAGGTGACCGGCAGCCGCCCGCTCTTTGTTTCATCGTTAAAGGTCCATGTCATCGCATTGTCGATCACGCCGGCGTGCGCCGCCGTGCCCATATACTGTGCGCCGTACTGCTGCCCGCCGCGTAGGGTGACATATCCCTGCTGTTCGGGAGCCGCCTGCACCTGTGCGCTGTCGTCATATACATAAAAGGTTCCGGTCACCGTACCGCCTGTCACGCAGAATTTCACATTTCCGTTGGCACATTTCTGTCTGCCGAGCTGCCGGTTGGCCGTTTGGTCGACATTGATGCCGTTGTAAGCGTCGGCGGAGGTGCCGCCGATGACATAAAAATATTCACCCGCAGGCAAGCGATAGGTCACCGGCTGAAACACACGCGGCTCATAGGCTTTGTAACCGTAGTCATATGCGCTGTATTTGGAAGAAATCGAACCGCCTGCTGTGAGATAATCCGACGGCAAGGTAAAAGCCATGTTGTAAAAATCACACCACGCCTCTTGTCCGAACCAGGTGCCGCCCGCCTGATATCCGACATTGGTCACCGTGACATAGACATCCGTCTCTCCCTCATTCTTGAGCTGATACCCGAGGTAGCACGGCGCGCCGCTGTAGTTGGCGTGCTCAAAAGTGAAATACACCTCCCCGCTCAGATCGGGTGTGCGCAGCAGCGCTTTGCCGACATCCTCCGCCGTGAACATTTCGGGATTGTTGGAATAAATATAGGTGCCTCCCTCGCGCTTGCGATAGTCCACCGAAGCGGGAACACAGGGGTCTTCTCCGCCGCCTTCAACAGACAACGAGGAAATGTCCTGCGCCGTTGCCACATCATACGGAAGCGTGACGAGATGATTGTCCGCCTGAGCCTGCAAAGAAAAGGTCGTATCCGGCTGAGCGGTTTTGACCTGCACGGTATACATCCCGCCCGCAGTCAGCTCGGCGGTCAGCGATGCTTCCCCGCTTGAAAGCTCCCTGCCGTTCTGATAAACGGCAAGCCCGCTCGCCTGCTCACAGGTGAGTGTATAGCTGTCATCATAAGGCGCTGTCACCGAATACGCGCACACGCCGTCCGCATCGGTCTGATCTTCGATGCCGGACAGGCGGAAGCTCTCTGTATTTTTCGGCTCCTCGGGCGATGCGGAGCAAGAGGGTAGCAGACAGCACCCAAGCGCCACACAACAAATCATAGCAAGCATACGCTTTTTCATAACCAATCTTTGCCTCCACTGTTGTTTTCATGCTTTCAGTATAGCCATCCCGTCCGCTTTTGTCCATAGATGCCGCTTCCAAAAACGCGCTCTCATTTTTAAGCATTTATGACAATCCGTAAGCGACTCTCTTTTTGTGCGCATGACAAAAACCGCCCGACCTGTCAAGCGTTATCTTGCCATCCCTTGCAGACATCGATCCAACCGGAAAACGGCGTATACCGTTCCAGCTCATCAATCGTCAGCTCAATCGCACTGTTGCTGCTCCCGCAAGCCGGAAAAACGGTTTGGAAGCGCTGTAAGGATTTATCCAGATAGACCGTCACCCCTTCGTTTACCGCAAACGGGCAGACGCCGCCCACCGCATGGCCGACGGCCGCCTCCACCTCCTGCAAAGGCAGCATTTTGGCCTTTGTGCCAAACTGTGCCTTATATTTCGGATTGTCGATTTTCGCGTCCCCGGCGGCAACGATCAAAACCGCACCGCCGTCCACCGCAAAAGAAAGCGTTTTGGCAATGCGGCACGGTTCACAATGCAGCGCTTCGGCAGCAAGCTCCACCGTTGCGCTGGACACCGAAAATTCCTGTATACGCTCTTCTATCCCCAGCGCTTTGAAATAGGTCCTTACTTTTTCGATTGCCATATAAAAGTCTCCTTATGTATAAATCCGCAAATGATAAACAACATATGTTATTAGACCATATATGCCGAAAAATATCAAGTGTTTGCTGTTTTTTGATTTGAAAATTCCGTCTTGATTTTGTCCTGCAACGCACCCCCTCTTCTATTCTTGCTATTTTACAAAAAATTTGATATACTGAGAAGCACTTTGAGAGACAGGTGTTTTTTCGATCAATATACAGGAGGTTGATTGTATGAGATCCCGTATGCGCATTCTCGCTCTGATTTTGTGTCTTTGCCTGACGGCGGCGTCGCTGCCGCTGACCGTGTATGCCGCCTCCTTTTACGGCGACGCGAACCAAAACGGCACCGTCAACACCACGGATATCCGTCTAGTGCTGTCCCATGTCGTCGGTTCGCGTGAATTGGATGCCAAAGGACAGCACCTTGCCGATGTCAATCAGGACGGAAAGGTGAGCTCAGAAGACGCCAGACTGATCATGCGGGCGGTCATCACCTCTATAGATTCCTTCAAGATTTACAGCGGCGCCAAGCTCGTCACCTTCGGCGACAGCCTGACCGCTTTCGGGACATGGCCGTCAGCGGTCGCCGAAAGCTGTAATATGACGCTGTTCAACGGCGCAATGGGCGGCACCACTTCCGCACAGGGGCTAGACCGATTTGACCGATATGTCGCTAACCGCTCCCCGGACTTTGTCACGCTCTGCTTCGGCATGAACGATCTGATCATGACCGAAAAAAATGTGCCGCGCGTCTCCCTTGAGCAATACCGCTTGAATATGGAAACGCTGGCGCAAAAGGTGCTTGACCTCGGCGCGACGCCCATTCTCATGACGGTCAGCTATCTCAACGAAGAGGTTTTCTATACCACACAGAACCAAAACCCCTCCGATTATGCCGATGTCGGCGGTCCGCTCGCATGGCTCGACCGCTATAACGCCGTTTTGCGGGAAATAGCAGACGAACACGGGTATGATCTCGTGGACATCCGCGCCGCCTGCGATGCGTATGCCGTGACGGATTTTCTTGTAGAGGACGGCATCCATTTGGGAGCCCTCGGCAATGAGGTGTACGCCTCTCTGATCACCGACTGTATTCAAAGCACCTTTGCGGCAGACAGCACCGTACCGACCGTGCAGAATACCGTGGATTATACACCGAGTCCCTCCGAAGCGGCCATCGAAGATATCATCTCCTACCACCCCGCCGATTGGTATACTGTGACCGCCTCGCAGATGCAGTTTGCAAACGACGGCGGTGCGCTGACCATGTGCAACACAAACGGTCTTTGGCCGGAGGCCCACTATGCACTTGAAAAAGCGTATCTCGTCCCCTACGAAAACACCGAATTGGTATTTGATTTCACCACCGCCAATGTCAACGCGAGCATCATTCTCTTCTTCGGAGGCGCGACCCCGTCGGTATATCAAAACGACCAGTGGGTTGTCATCAACAGCAAGCTGTCCGCCTCCGTCGACAGCGGTTCGGGCGATATTCTCGGCAATCAGACGGTCAGCGGTTCTGTTCGGCTCTCGGATTTGGAGCTCCCCGCAGGCGCATTTGACGAGAACGGAAATGTCCTGATCTCCGGCGTAAAGGTGTTTGTCGCCGGAACAGCGTATGAGACGGTGTCATTCCGCCGTCTTGCCGTTCAAACCTACGGCGCGCCGACGGCATAATGTGCCTCAGAAACACAAACCATCTGACACGGGGACGGAAATGCGCTTTCTGTCCCCGTGTTTTTTGTGCGCAGCCCTTGTATTTTTTATAAAATCTGTTAAGATATAAGATATGTGAACAGAAATGATAACAAGCGCAGATGAGCAGCAAAAGGAGCGACTTTCTATGGGGAAACAACCGTTTTATATCACCACCGCCATTGCGTATGCGTCGCGCAAACCGCATATCGGCAATTGCTACGACATTGTACTGGCCGACATGATCGCCCGCTATAAACGAATGACGGGATATGATGTGTATTTTATGACGGGATCGGATGAGCACGGTCAGAAAATCGAAGATATCGCAAAAGAACAGGGAATCACTCCGAAAGACTATGTGGACGGCACGGCCGCCCAGATCCGCGCCTCTTGGGATTGCCTGAATACCACCTATGACAAGTTTATCCGCACGACCGACGCCGACCACGAACGGGTCGTGCAGAAGATCTTCAAAAAGCTGTATGAGCAGGGCGATATTTACAAAAGCGAATACGAGGGAAAATACTGCATTCCCTGCGAATCGTTTTTCACCGCTTCGCAGCTGGTGGACGGCAAGTGCCCCGACTGCGGCCGGGAGGTTACCGACGCCAAGGAAGAGGCCTACTTCCTTCGCCTGAGCAAATACCAGGATCGACTGATGAAATACTATGAGGACAACCCCGACTTTTTCCGTCCCGCGTCCCGTAAAGCGGAGATGGTGAACAATTTTCTGAAGCCGGGGCTTGCCGACCTGTGCGTATCCCGCAGCAGCTTTAAATGGGGCGTTCCCGTCGATTTTGACGACCGCCACATCATCTATGTTTGGATCGACGCTCTGTCCAATTACATTACCGGGATCGGCTACGATCCGGACGGCAGCAGCGAGCGTTTTGAGAAATACTGGCCTGCCAATCTGCATGTCATCGGCAAAGATATTGTGCGGTTTCACACGGTCTATTGGCCCATCATCTTAATGGCGCTCGGCCTGCCGCTTCCCAAGCAGGTTCTCGGCCATCCGTGGCTGCTTTCGGGCGAGGATAAAATGAGCAAATCGCGCGGCAATGTGCTGTATGCCGATGAGCTGGTCAACCGATTCGGATCAGACGCCGTGCGGTATTATCTGCTTTCCGAAATGCCGTATGTCAACGACGGCACCATCACCTATGAGAGTTTTATCACCAAATACAACGCCGATCTTGCCAACACGCTCGGCAATCTTGTGAACCGCAGTATCGCGATGACCAACAAGTATTTCGGCGGTACGGTAAACGCTCCGAAACAGATTACCGACGAAATTGACAAATCGTTATATGAAGCCGTCGAAAACACCTGCCGGCAATATACCGCCTGTATGGAAGAATATCGCAACGCGGACGCCGCCGAAGCGATCATGACGCTTGCGCGGCGCTGCAACAAATATATCGACGAAACCGCCCCGTGGATACTCGCCAAGAACGAGCAGGACCGCGCGCGCCTGGAAACGGTGCTTTACAACCTGCTGTCCTGCATTCGCACACTCAGTGTCCTGCTTCTCCCCTTTATTCCGACGGCTTGCGCGTCCATCGCACGGCAGCTTCAGCTTCCCGAAGAGCAGTTGACCCTCGATTCTCTTTCAACGCCTGTCAACACCTTCTCTGTCGGAGAAGCAACCCCACTGTTCGCCCGTATTGATCTTGCCAAAACCCTCGCGGAAATCGCAGCGGAGCAAAAAGCGGCCGCCGAAAAAGAAGCCGCTTGTAAAGAAGACAATATCGCGTTTTTAAGCGAGATCTCCTACGATGATTTTGCCAAAATTGACCTGCGCGCCGCAAAGGTGGCCTCCTGTGAGCCGATCAAAAAAGCCAAAAAGCTTTTGAAGCTGACGCTGGACGACGGCAGCGGTACACCGCGCACGGTTGCTTCCGGCATTGCCAAATTTTATACGCCGGAAGACCTCGTCGGCAAAACCGTCATTCTTGTCGCCAACTTAAAGCCGGCCACCCTTTGCGGTGTGGAAAGCTGCGGCATGATTTTGGCGGCGGACGCCAAAAAAGACGACGGCAGTGAGGATGTGCGGGTGCTGTTTGCAGAAGGGATCGCCCCGGGAAGCACGATCCGCTGACACTTTTGAGCAACGCAGACTGCCGAAGCACCGCCGTTTGGCGGGTCTTCGGCAGTTCTTTTCTTTCAAGACCGGCCGCCGCCGTCTTGTTCTTTTTGCCGAAAGCACAAAAGCCTACTTTGAAAAGTCGTTTCAATAAAAAAGGGGGATCGGCCTTATGCCGCTCATTTTTGATTCTCACGCACATTACGACGATGCCCGCTTTGACGCCGATCGGGACGCTCTGCTCTCTTCCATGCCGCAAAACGGGGTCGGATATATTGTCAACTGTGCCACCGATCTACCCTCCTCCCGTCAGGCGATCCAAACGGCGGAGCAATACCCGTTTGTCTATGCGGCGGTGGGATTTCATCCCGAAGACCTGCAGGGCGCGTCAAAAGGCGATTTGGACGCCTTGAAAACGATGTTTTCTCATCCGAAGGTGGTCGCCGTCGGCGAGATCGGTCTCGATTATTACTGGGACGCCTCCCCGAGAGCTGTCCAGCAGGACTGGTTTCTTAGGCAGATGCAGTTGGCAAATGAGGCGTCGCTTCCCGTCATTGTACACGATCGAGACGCCCATGAGGATACGCTTCGCCTTTTGCAGCAAATGCGGCCGAAAGGGGTCGTTCACGCCTTTTCGGGCAGCGTGGAGATGGCGGCAGATATTGTAAAGCTCGGAATGTATATCGGGCTGGGCGGCGTCGTCACCTTTCAAAACGCACGCAAAGCGGTGGAGGTTGCCGCCATGCTCCCTCTCGACCGCTTATTGCTCGAAACCGACGCGCCGTATATGACGCCCGTCCCATTTCGCGGGCGGCGAAACGATTCTGCCAAAATCGCCTATGTCGCAGACAAAATTGCCGAAATCAGAGGCTGCTCCGCCGAAGAGATTCTCGACGCCACAACCCAAAATGCCAAAAGGCTGTTCGGCATTGCGTAATATATGCCGTTTTACGCAGGGCGCGCATTTTTGAAAGAGAGCAAGTACCGCCTTGTCTTTCGCCAAAAACATCATCGCATATAAAAAAGGGGAGCTGTCGGTTGACCGCTCCCCTTTTTAAATATACCTTATTCTTCTTTTTCCAAATGTACAAAATTCGCCATAATTTTTTTCACGCCCGCCGTGTCAAAGGCAATCGTCAGCAGACAATCATTGCCCATCGGAGATACCGATTGAATCGTGCCGCGCCCGAACACCTTATGGCGAATCACATCGCCCGCGCTCCATAAGGACGCCGCCGATGCTTTTTTGGTATCGGTGGCAGCTGCGAGCTTCTGTCGATTGATCGCGCGGTCGGCCGTATGCGACGCCATGCCTGTGCCAAAGCTGCCTTGCGAACGCTCGGCGGCATTTTTTTCCGCCGCGGCAATCAGTTCGGCGGCACTCTGACGGTATGAGGTATCGGCGGCATACCCGGTTCCTCTTCGGCGGCTGCCGTAATCATCGGAAAATCCCATGTAATCCGGCATGGTCGAAAGGTCGTGCTCACTGATCAGTTCCGCCGGAATATCATCAAAAAAGCGGGACACGCGGTTGCGGTTGGTCATGCCGAACAGCATCCGGCTTTTGGCGCAGGTGATATACAGCCGTTCTTTGGCACGGGTGATGCCGACATAGCACAGACGCCGCTCTTCCTCCATTTCCTCCGGTTGGAAAAGGCTGTTGCGGCCGGGGAAAATCCCATCCTCAAAGCCGGGCAAAAAGACGACGGGAAACTCCAGCCCCTTTGCCGCGTGCATCGTCATCAGCACCATCGTATCCGCATCGGCATCATAATTATCCACATCGGTCATCAGCGCCGCTTCCTCAAGAAAGCCCGCCAGCGACGGCAAATATTCCGTGCTGTTTTGCTCATAGTCGATGAGCGAGGATTCCAGCTCCTGCAAGGTTTCGACCCGGCCTGCCTCCGTTTCCCCCATCATTTCCCACATGGCGAGATAGCCCGTCTGCTCGAGCATCTCCCGATACAGTTCATGCGGCAGCGTTTCGCCGTCCTCCGCGCGCTCACGCAGAGAATCAAAAAGCGCCGTGACCGCCTTGAGCTTTTGCGCCGCGCGGGACAGCGCGGGATACTCTTCGGCATGAGCGATCACCTCATACAGCGACTGCCCAAGCTGCGACGCGATCTCCGCCGCATGATCCACGGTGGTCTCTCCGATTCCGCGTTTCGGAGTGTTGATGATCCGCCGCAGCGACACATCATCGGCGGGATTGTTGATCACGCGCAGATACGCCATCGCATCGCGTACCTCCTGTGTATCATAAAAACGATGTCCCCCAATGACGCGATACGGTACGGCGCTCTTGACAAGAGCGCGTTCAATGGCATTGGACTGAGCCCGTGCGCGATAAAGCACCGCGAAATCACGGTAGCGCCGTCCCGCCGCCACGCCGTTTTGCACCGTCTCGGCAATCAGGCGCGCCTCTTCATCCTCGTTATCCAGCGTATACCAGGAAATCTGCTCTCCCTGAGCATTGTCCGTCCAGAGCGTTTTGCCTTTTCGGTTTTGATTTTTCTCAATCACACGGTTGGCAGCGTCGAGAATCACCTTTGTAGAGCGGTAATTCTGCTCCAAACGAATGACCTTGCAGCCCCGAAATTCCTGTTCAAAATTCAGGATGTTCTCAATGGTCGCTCCGCGGAATTTATAGATACTCTGATCGTCGTCCCCCACCACGCACAAATTGCCGTTCTTGCCCGCAAGCAGGCTGACCAAGCGATACTGCGCATGATTGGTGTCCTGATATTCATCCACCATGATATAGCGAAAACGGCGCTGATATTTCTCCAAAACATCGGGACACTGTTCAAACAATTCCACCGTTTTACAGAGCAAATCGTCAAAATCCATGGCGTCCGCCTGAGAGAGCCGTTTTTCATACAGCTCGTAGCATGCCGCCACCTTTTTTAAGCGAAAATCCGCGCCCACCTGCGCCGCAAAATCGGCCGGGGATAACAGTCTGTCCTTTGCACGGCTGATTTCTCCGAGCGCCGATTTATAGGAAAGGAATCGTTCTTCGATGCCGAGCTGCTTTAGGCATTCCTTCATCAGGCGCTGACTGTCCTGCGTATCATAAATGGTGAAATGGGAAGAAAAGCCGAGCCGCTCTCCCTCCCGCCGCATGATACGCGCGCAAAAAGAGTGAAAGGTGCTGGCCACTACCTCCTCCCCTTCACTTCCGAGCATACGGCAAAGCCGCTCCTTAAGTTCTCCCGCCGCCTTATTGGTAAAGGTGATGGTCAAAATCTGCCATGCGGGGCAGGGATTGACAGCACAAAGGCACCGCAATTCATCCGTAATCGGCGCGTCGCCCGCCGCCGCACGCCGCAGTGCTTCCAGCTCTTCTTTTGAAATGTCGTCCGGGCACGAGTTGTCGGAATAGGCTTCGCCGTAACGAATCAGCGACGCCGCGCGGTTGACAAGCACAGTGGTCTTTCCGCTGCCCGCACCCGCCAATATCAGCAGTGCACCGTTTGCGTGGAAAACCGCTTCCCGCTGCCGATTATTCATGCGCGTAAAATCCCGATTCATGATCTCGCGGCGCAGGGTGCAGAATTCTTCCGAAGAGGTATACAAAGGTCTCACAATCCTTTCCGTTTGAAAAGAGCCGGTAAAGCCGTCGAAATTTTTCAACTTCCTGTTCAGAAAAAAGGGACGGACATATACCTACGCCCGTCAAAAAGGGGCGGACATACAAAATACGCCCGCCCCTTTCGATTTGTTTTCTCTTTTTTGGCTGATCAACCGAAGAGTGTCAGCAGAACACCCGCTGCCACCGCGGAGCCGATAACGCCCGCGACATTCGGTCCCATCGCATGCATCAGCAGGAAGTTGCCGGGGTTTTCTTCCTGACCGACCTTCTGCGCCACACGCGCTGCCATCGGCACCGCCGAAACGCCCGCCGAGCCGATGAGCGGATTGACCTTGCCCTTTGTAAAGAAATACATCAGCTTTCCAAAGAGCACGCCGCCCGTCGTACCGAAGGCGAACGCGATCAAGCCGAGCGCAATAATCAGAATCGTCTTCGGCTGCAGGAAAGATTCCGCATTGGCCGTTGCGCCGACCGTAACGCCGAGGAAGATGGTAATAATGTTCATCAGCTCGTTTTGCGCCGTCTTGTTGATGCGTTCAACAACGCCGCTCTCGCGGAACAAATTGCCGAGCATGAGCATACCGATCAGCGGTGCCGCACTCGGGAGCAGCAGCACGCACAGCAAGGTGACAAAAATCGGGAACAAGATTTTCTCCAGACGGGAAACCGTACGGAGCTGCTCCATTTTGACCGAGCGCTCTTTCTTGGTGGTCAGCGCGCGCATGATCGGCGGCTGAATGATCGGAACAAGCGCCATATAGGAATAGGCGGCAATCGCGATCGCGCCGAGCAGCTCAGGCGCCAGCTTGGAGGTCAGATAAATAGCGGTCGGGCCGTCCGCGCCGCCGATGATGGCGATAGACGCCGCTTGCTGCGATGTAAAGGTCAGCTCCGGCACACCGATCAAGCCGAGCGCTTTGGCGCCGAAATAGGTGATGAAAATACCGAGCTGCGCCGCGGCGCCGAGCAAAAAGCTCTTCGGATTGGAAATGAGCGGACCGAAATCCGTCATACAGCCGATGCCGAGGAAGATCAGCGGCGGATAGATACCGAACTTAACGCCCTGATAGAGATACCAGAGCAGGCCGCCCGCTTCAAAATGCTGCCAATACAGCTTGCCGCCCATCTCAAAGATGGGGTATACCTGATCCTTTATGCCCTGCGCATAATGCTCCAATTCCGCCGCTGTGAGCGGGACAAGGGAGTTTTGCTGCGGATCCATCACGCCCGAAAGCGGCAGGTTGACAAGCAGCATACCGAATGCGATCGGCAGCAGCAGCAGCGGTTCGTATTTCTTGGCGATTGCAAGATACAGCAGCACGCACGCAATGCCGATCATAATCAGGTTTTTCCAACCGCCGCCCTCAAAATTAAAAAGCTGATAAAATCCGGAATTGACCCAGATATCGCAAATTGCTTCCCAAAGAGCTGACATTCAATCATCCATCCTTTCCGCGCCGAGTGCGATCAAAACGGCCGTGTGTTTTCTGCAAGGCCCGCCGATGACCAAGCACTTCGTCCGCCCGCATCCGCGCGGGAAATGCGCTTGACCGCATACCGTTTGCCCTCCGGAGTCATCGCTGTCACAGCCGCAGCAATCACAGCGACCACTTCATCGCTGACACCGTTTTGCACGACCGGTGCGGCAGGAGCTTTTGCGGGAGCCGGTTGAGCAGGTTTTAGAGCCTCGGGCTCTTCCTTTTTCTTCGGCTTTTTCTTTCCGGCGCTCATCACAAGGCCGAACACTTTAAAAACGCCCGACAAAACAACCAGTGTCGAGATGACGACCACCAAGCCGATCAGCACCGTCATACCGGCGTCTGAAAGATATTCGCCGACATTTTCTCCGTTGTATTCCACGCCCTGAGCCGAAGTGTGGCCCTCGCTCTGCGTGTCCTCTCCTCCGCCGACATAATTCTCAAAGAATTCGGTGAATTCCTCTTTTGGAAATTCGAATGTAAACTCCATTGTCATCTCACCTTTCAACAGCCTATCTACGAAGGGCTCCTGCGGTCAAATCCCCATTCTCGCCCATATTAACTGTTTGCTATTATAACGCATTCCCTTCCAAAATGCAATCTGTTATTTCCGATTTTTTACAAAAGATTTCACTTTTTCTGTTTTTCCAAAAAGACCATTCCATTTTGATTCTCTTTCTGCTATACTGATAGGTGCAAGGATTCCACTATAAGACGGAAGGACGCTGTACAGATTTATGAAATATGTAGTATTGCTGTGCGACGGCATGGCAGACACGCCGTCCGATATGCTCGGCGGAAAAACACCGATGGAAGCGGCGCACAAGCCCACAATGGACAAGCTGGCAAAAGCAGGAGAAGTCGGCCTGGTCAAGACCGTTCCCGACGGCTTTTCTCCCGGAAGCGATGTCGCCAATTTGTCGGTGCTCGGCTATGACCCCGCCGGCTGCTATACGGGGCGTTCGCCGCTTGAAGCCGCCAATATCGGCATTGACCTGAAGGATGACGATGTGGCGCTGCGCTGCAATCTCGTGACGCTTTCGGAGGATGAGCCGTATGAGCAAAAAACCATCCTCGACTATTGCGCCGGCGACATTCACACCGAACAGGCGGATAAAATCGTTCGTGCGGTGCAGGACGCCTTCGGCGGCGGAGATTTTGATTTTTATACAGGCACGGCATACCGCCACTGCCTTGTATGGCATCACGGCCAAACTCATATAAAAAAGCTCACCCCGCCTCATGATATCACCGGCAGCGTCATCGGCGAGTATCTGCCCGCCGACCCCAAAGCGGCGCCGCTGCTGGATATGATGAAAAAAAGCTTTGATCTGCTGCACGAGCACCCCGTCAACAAGGAGCGCATCGCCGCCGGTCTTTCCCCCGCCAACGCCATTTGGCTGTGGGGCAACGGCACCCGCCCGAAGCTCGACAACTTTGAAACCCGTTTCGGCGTCAAGGGTGCCATGGTTTCCGCGGTTGACCTTCTCAAGGGCATTGCCCGCTTAAACGGCATGACCGTCTGTGAGGTCAAAGGGGCGACCGGATACATCGACACCGATTTTGAAGCGAAAATGAACGCCGCATATGATGCGCTGGCAAACGGGCACGATCTTGTATATATCCATCTGGAAGCACCCGACGAATGCGGACACCGCGGAGAAACGGAAAACAAGGTCAAAGCAATCGAAGAAATCGACCGCCGCGTGCTGGCTCCTCTTCTTGAGAAGCTCGACGGTCTCGACGACTATGCCGTTCTTGTTTGCCCCGATCATCCGACGCCGCTTGCGGTACGAACCCATACAAGCGAACCCGTCCCCTATCTGCTCTATCAAAGCGGGCAAGACCGCCGCTCCGGCATTGACAGCTTTACCGAAAAATCCGCCGGGGCAACGGGGCACTTTCTGCCGAAGGGCGATATGCTGATGAAGCGCCTGCTTGCTTTATAACCCGCTTGAACCGCAAAAAGCAAAAAATACCCTATTTTAACGCGTCGACGCGCAAAATCAAGCGAAAACAAAACGGTCTGATGCCCTGCAAAGCACAGGGTGTCAGACCGTTTTATTTGTTTTACAGTTTTATATTCATTTTATAATACGAGTTTGTTTTTCCACGAGTTTTCTCCCGATAAGCACTGTTTTTTCTCAGCGGATCTCCTCCAGCGACATGAGATCATACGGCGTTTGCTGGTAGACAAAATAGTTCAGCCAATTGGAAAAGAGCAAATTGGCATGACTGCACCAGGTCATGGGCGGCACCGCTTTCGGATCATCGTCCGGAAAATAATTACGGGGAATAACCGGGTCCAGTCCGCGCTGTTGATCGCGCTCATATTCGTCCGCCAATGTCAGGCGGTCATATTCGCAGTGACCTGTCACATATACCTCGCGGCCGTTGCTTGACATGATAATCGCGGCGCCTGCCGTATCGGAAACCGCCAAAAGCTGCAGCGACGGGTCGCGCAAAATATCCTCCTGCCGCACCTCGGTATGCCTCGAATGCGGCATAAAAAAGGTCTCGTCAAATCCGCGCGTCAGCGGATGATTGGAGTACAGCGGACGGTGGCGGAAAATGCCCGACAGCTTCTCGGGAATCGGATACTTCGGGATGCCGTGCAGGTGATAAAGTCCCGCCTGTGCGCCCCAGCAGATGTACATCGTCGAATACACATGGGTCTGTGCCCAATCCATAATCCGGCACAGCTCTTCCCAATAATCCACCTCTTCAAACGCCATCTGTTCCACCGGCGCGCCGGTGATGATCATGCCGTCATAGCGGCGCTCTTTGATTTCCTCAAAGGTTTGATAAAATTGCAGCAGATGCTCTTTTGAGGTGTTTTTGGCGACATGGGTTGCCGCCTGCATCAAATCCACCTCAAGCTGAAGCGGCGAATTGCCCAGCAGACGCAAAAGCTGTGTCTCGGTCGCCTCTTTCGTCGGCATGAGGTTGAGAATCAAAATATGAAGCGGACGGATGTCCTGATGGCTCGCCCGATCCTCGGTCATAAGGAAGATATTCTCCGCCTCCAGCGTTTTGGCGGCGGGAAGATCGTTGGAAATTTTTATCGGCATGGCGTGATCGCCCCTCTGAAAAATTGCAGGTCGGTTTATGCAAAAAAGCCATACACCAAAGACGGCGCATGGCTTGTATGGAGCTGGCAGACGGACTTGAACCCCCGACCTGCTGATTACAAATCAGCTGCTCTACCAACTGAGCTATGCCAGCAGCTCCGAACAGGCATTACTATACCACAAACCCATCCGTTCTGTCAAGCGCTATAGCGCAAAATTCTCATATCAGCGGCAAACATCGTGTGCGGCCGCCATTTTCGGAATATCTGTCTTTTCCCCGCCCGCACGCCTGATTTTGAAAAATTATTCCCGCTTTGTAAATGCTTTCCGCCGTGCCTCCCCTTTTTGAGAAGCACGGCGGAAAACGGTCGCCGCTTTTTCAATTTGTGCCGCACAGGCCGTGCAATCACCGAAAAAGCGTGTATCATTCATCTGTTATTTGTCGCATTTACAGCTTCCGCCCCGATCAAGCGTACACATCGGCGGGAAGAACTCCTCCATCGGGAACGACATCTTTTTGAAGAGATCGCACGGATTCTCATCGTCACATTCGCAGCTCTTGCACGGCACACAATAATCATACACGGGAACAAGCAGCTGTACATTCCGCACCATCTGCACAATGGAGAAAATGCCGATGGTAACCAGTACAATCTTGCCGTTTGTATCCTCCGTGAAGCGGCCGCCGAAGCGATTGCAGACCGAAACGGGAATGTTGCCGCAGCAGCGGGCGCGGCAGTTGCAGGCCTCAACGAGGCGCGCATCCAATGCGACCGGCTCCGCCACCTGCACACAGCAGCGCGGCATATTGCAGGTGGGCATCTCCTGATGATCGTGGCAATCCGGACGGAATTCACTGCTGAATACCTGTACGCGCCCTTCCCCGCCGTACAAAATCACGCGTTTTTCAAAAATGCAGCAGCCGCGAACAAGCGTGCAGGGGCAATCGCACCCCTCATACAGCTCGATCTGTACCTCGATAAAGAATGTCAGATCGCAGGAATAATAGCCATCCTGAAACGGAAGCGATTCCACATCAATGCAAGTGCTCAGCACCTCCGCGCGCTTGGCACGCACACTGACGGCGCGGTCAATGCGCTGCTGATCCGCTTCGACAAAATAGACGCGCAGATCCTCCGCACAATCTCTGTCGGAGCAACTGTCAAATACCCGTCCGGCGTCGATACACGCCGCCTGATTACATCCTGCAGCACGCGCCGTACCGCGTGTGCGATCGTCGTGATATGACTTATTGGACATAGTCAATCCTCCCTAATGTAATTGATCAAAACCTTTTTCGCCGTTTGTTTTTCAGCAGGTTGTCAATACCATTCTATGAAGAAACGCTTTTTTGGTTCGTTTTATCGTTTGAATTGACATATCCTTGAAGAAAAATGCCGTATAAAACCGTGTTGTCAGCCTTTTCCGCTCTCCTCTATATCCACTCCGCTGTAATAATAGTGCAAAATATCCTGCCAGGAATAGCCGTCGCGGGCAAGCGCATCCGCCCCCTCCTGAGACAGGCCGACAAAATGCCCGTAGCCGTGTACCGTCAGCGTAAACTCCCCGTCGGCGGCGCTCACCTCAAAATCGGCCGACCGCAGTGAAAGCGCCTGCCTCACCTGCTGACCGCTGAATGTAGTATCTCCGATGCACAGCGAGAGAACCGTTCCCGCTTCGCTTCGTTTTGCCTCTCCAAACCAGGCCGTATACTCCTCGGGGAGAGTCAGTCCCGCCTGCGCCGCACACAGTTTTTCTTTCATTTCCTCCGCCGAAAGGGTGACCGTGCTGTCGATATGAGGAGAAAGCAGGTCGGCCGGACTTGCCACCGACTGCAAATAAGGGATATCCTCCTCCCAAACCGTCGCCGCCGATTCTGTTCGTCCCGCATTGATTGCGTGATAGGCCGCCATAATCGGCTGCCCGTCATATAGAATGCGGCTGCCGATTACCGCATCCACCGCTTCCCGGTACACCGCCATGACGCTGTCGTAACTTTCTCCCCACTTTTCGCGCCAATATTCCTCACAAAATGCCTGTGGAAACGGCTGCGCTGTTCCCGCCACATCAAACGAAACGCTGTCGTCCTGTGCGCGGCTGTTTTTCTGATAACAAAAATAGGTATAACAGGCAACCGCCTGTGCCCTAAGCGCCTGCGGTGCGGTATCGGCCGGCAGCTCACCTATGGTGGCATACAGCACCAAGTCGTATGCCGATATATCGCTTTCTGTTTGTCCGTCCGAGTGCTGCACGGTAAACACCTCCTCTGCCGCCGACACCTGTTTTGCCGTCTCTTGTACAGCGGTCGTCGTCTCCTGCCGGGTGCCGCTTTCCGAAACCTCCGTATTTTCCGGCGCAGAAGAATCCTTTGCTCCCCCGAAAGCAATCGGAAGCAGCAGCAGCACCGCAAAAACGACCGCAGTCAAAATCGCATATCCTTTCATGCCACCCTGTCCTTTCCCGCTTTCACAACGCTTTTTCTTGACTTTACAGCCTGTCCATCTTATAATAGAATTGTATATCTTTATTTTTCTACTCATTGAACAGACAGAACGGAGGCATCGCATTGACGACATCCAGACGCGATTTTTCCCGCTCCGCACTACAAGATTTATGCGCGGAGCTTCAAAATAATACCACGATTGACGCATCCCGCTATAAAACCGAGGTCAAGCGCGGGCTGCGCAACGCAGACGGCAGCGGCGTGATGGCAGGGCTGACCAAAATCTGCAATGTACACGGCTATGTCATCAACGAAGGAGAAAAATCCCCCGTTCCCGGGCGGCTTGTGTACCGCGGCATCGACATCTACGATTTGGTGGACGGCTGCCGAAAAGAAAAACGCTTCGGCTATGAAGAAACCGCATGGCTGCTGCTCTTCGGCAAGCTCCCGACAAGGCAGCAGCTTGAGGGATTTCAGGAGCTGCTTTCCTCCTATCGCGATCTGCCCGAATATTTCGCGGAAGATACGATTCTCAAAGCGCCCTCACCGAATATTATGAACAAGATGGCCCGTGCGGTGCTGACGCTTTATTCATACGATGACAATCCGGATGACACCTCCATGGAAAACACGCTGCAGCAGTCTATCCGGCTGATCGCCTCTTTGCCGACCATCATGACATACGCCTATCAGGTAAAGCGGCATTATTACGATAACGATTCCATGGTTTTTCATCCGTTTCGGGAAGGCCTCTCCACCTCCGAATCCATCCTGTACAGCCTGCACGACGATTCCTCCTTTACCGATGAGGAAGCGCATGTGCTCGACCTTTGCCTGATGCTGCACGCGGAGCACGGCGGCGGCAACAACTCCACCTTTGCCGCCCGTGTACTCAGCTCCTCCGGAACGGACATCTATTCTGCCATGGCCGCCGCCATCGGTTCGCTCAAGGGACCGCGTCACGGCGGCGCCAACGCCAAGGTGCGGCAGATGCAGGACGCCATTAAAGCAGGCGTTCACGACTGGGAAGACGAAGACGAAATTCGCGCGTTTCTCTGCCGCATTGCAAGAGGCGAGGAAGGCGACGGCTCCGGTCTCATTTACGGTATGGGTCATGCGGTCTACACCATGTCCGACCCGCGCGCCGTACTGCTCAAGCAAACAGCCTATCCGCTCGCCGAAAAGCGGGGACTCGGCCCGGAATTCCGCCTTTTGGAAGCGGTGGAGCGTTTGGCGCCGTCAGTTTTGGCGGAGGTGCGCGGCATCGACAAGGTGCTGTGCGCAAATGTCGATATGTATTCGGGGCTTGTCTACCGTGCGCTGCGTATTCCCACCGATCTTTTCACCCCGCTGTTTGCCGTTGCGCGTATGGCCGGCTGGTGCGCTCACCGCATGGAGGAGCTTTACACCTGCCACCGCATCATTCGCCCGGCCTATAAATCGGTCATGCCCGATCAGGTGTACATCCCGCTCGACGAGCGTTGAATTTTCGGAAAGGTCGTGTAAGATACTATGCGTCGAAAAATTGCTTTTGTGTTTACGCTCGCCGTAACGGTCTTATTGGCCGTCCTGCGACTGGACATTGTCCCGGGATGGAACGCTGTCCGACTGGGCCCGTTCAACGCCGATTATATTTTGATCGGCATTGTGGCTCTCTCATTTTTGGTTCTTGTCGCCCTGTGCCTGTCGCGCAAAGAGCCGCTGCGTCAGCCAACCGGCGCATGGGAATCGGTCGGCGGTTGGATTTGTACCTTTTCAGGTGCCGTGCTTGCACTCTCTATCCTGCTCGACACCTTTAGCTGGCTCGTATACGGTCAGATACCGCCCCCCAACAACGCCATTCTGAACACCACCGATTTGGTTACGCTGATTTGCACCTTGCTGTTCGGCTTGGCAGGCGGCATTTTCCTCACTTGGCAGGGGTTTTGCTGGATGTCCCGTGACAACCGCCGCCGCTCCCTGCGCAGCTGGCTGGCGCTGACACCGGTGCTGTGGCTTTGGTTCCGTCTGGCGCGTTACGAGGTCTCCTATGCCAGCACCATTGACATCGGAGAAAACTTTTTTGACTTTGCGCTGCTGATCTTTTCCGTGCTCTTTTTCCTGCAATTTGCACGGTATCTGTCATCCATCGGCAAGCCGCCGCGAAGCGGGCTGCTTCTGTGTGCGCTGTGTACGGTCATGATCTCGCTGTCCGATGCGCCGGTCACGATTTTCGGAATCGCTTCGGGGGAGCCGCTCGGAAAGCTTCTCCTCGCCATTGTGGACTCCGTTATCGGTCTGTTTGCTCTGTACATGGCCGCTTTGCAGGTGTTTGCCGCTCCTCCGAAAGAAGAAGCCGTGTCAGAGACAGGCAATGCCGCCGTGTCGGCCGACACCCCCGCAGAGGATTTTGATGCCGAAGAAGACGGACTTGCATGGACCGATCTGCCGAAAGAGTATCCGCCGCTGAAGCCTCCCTTTTCTATGCAGGAAATCATGCGTTCTCCCGAAGCGGAGGAGAGCCCGCTCAAGCCCGCCCCCGAAGCGCCGGACTTTGAGGTCCCTGAAACGGTTTCACCGCTCCCCTCCGATATGCCGGATGAGCCTTACCCCTTGAATACCGTTCAGCCTGCCGCAACAGAAGAAACGGAAGGCGACGCAAAGAATACATTGACGGTAGACGATTTGCTCGAAGAAATCGACAACCTTTAAAGAAGATTAAAAAGCCAAAAAAACCCTGCGTGTTGCTTGCACGCAGGTTTTTTTCGGTTTTCAGCATCAGGGCGTCTTCTTTGCGCAGGTCTTTAAAATATCATGGCGCTGTAAAAACAGCTCCGCTTGTCTGAAAAGGCGCCGATCATTTTCATAGGTAATATAGCGCATCGCTTCGGAAAAGGGGACCCAGCGGAGCTCGCTGACCTCCGAAAGCTGCGGTGTTTCCACCCCGCTGACCACCGTTGCGATAAAATAGACCACATCTTTTAAGACATGAGGTGCCGGAGAAAAGGTCACCATCTCACGATAACGCGTATCCAGTCTGACGGTAAGTCCTGTTTCCTCGCGCACCTCACGCAAAGCGGTCTGCTCTTCTGTCTCTCCCGCTTCCACATGTCCCTTCGGGTAGGCCCAATGACCGCCGTTATGCTTGATCAGTAAAATTTCGTTTTCGGTTTTACCGCAGCGAAGCACAAGCGCCCCGCAGGATTTCTCCTTTTTCACGCAGGCCCCTCCTGTTATCCTGTTTTGAATGTTATAAGGATAGTATACCACGATTGCTGCGCCCCGAAAAGCACAAAAAGGACACTTTTTGGATTTTTTTCGTCTTTTTTCAGAGCAGGCTGTTGACAAACCCGCCGTTTACGGGATACAATAATAAAGCACTGTAGTGTACTGCAAAATGTACTGCAAAAATCAAATGAAAACCGAATATTTTCACATCCGGTAGGTAAGGCTACCACAGGGATACGGATTGCTGCCGCAAACTGGTGGAGACACCATAAGAGGGTTAACAGGCGATGTCGAACACAAGGCATATCCTAATGCAATTTCAAGGTGTGCGCAACGCGCATATCATGCCCTGCGAAGCTAAAGCTCAAACGGCAGTGTGTGGGTATGCTTTCCCCTGCCGCCTTTCCGGTCGGCAGGGGATTTTATATGCCGCATCTCAAGGTGTCGCGCTCACGACACCTGTGCCGCGATCTCGACACCTGTGGCGCGCTCACCGCATAGAGGCCCATTCATACGATGCAGCGGTACATTTTATGGCAGTTTGATTGTTTTATAATTTATTGTAAAGAGAGGTGACAACTTCATGGACGCAACCGCAAGTGGCAGTACCAAGCCCCCCGGGCGACGGCAGATATCCTTCGGGGGTGTCCCGAAGCTGTGTCACCGTATTTGATACCGGGGGCTTTGTGCTGCACTTCCGAATATCATCAAGGGAGTGAAGGCCATGGCCAATCAAGAGGAACGCATTGAACAGCTCGTTGATCGCGCAAACGAGTTGCTGGCAAACCGCCGTTATTCATTGCTGCGCGAGCTGCTTACAGAACTCAACCGCGCCGATACCGCGCAGGTGCTCGAAATGCTGCCGGAGGATAAGCTGCCGCTTGCCTTCCGTATTCTGCCGAAAGAAATCGCCGCGGAGGCATTTGCCTATTTTGAAAGCGACACGCAGGAGGCGCTGATTCGCGCTTTCAGTGACCGAGAGCTCAAGGAAGTCCTCGACGAGCTGTATATCGACGACACCGTGGATATGATTGAGGAAATGCCCGCGGGAGTGGTCAAGCGCATTTTAATGGTCGCGCCGCACGATATGCGGCGCAGTATCAACCAGATCCTGCAATACCCCGATGACAGCGCGGGAAGTCTGATGACCACCGAGTTTGTCGATCTGAAAAAAGACATGACCGTCGAAGAGGCGTTTATACGCATCCGCCGTACAGGCGTGGACAAGGAAACCATCTATACCTGTTATGTCACCGAGCCGGATCGCACGCTGATCGGTATGGTCACCGCCAAAACCCTGCTTCTCTCCGACAAGGACGCCGTGATCGAAGACATCATGGAGGACAAAATCATCTCCGTGTCCACCCATGAGGATCAGGAAACAACCGCACAGCTCTTCAACCGATATGATTTTCTCGCCATT
>JBJEIR010000038.1:0-21418 GCA_051877215.1 Acutalibacteraceae bacterium
GAATGACAAGCTGATTATCAGGGGCGCGCGGGAAAACAATTTGAAAAATATCAATGGGGAAATTCCGCGCGACAAGCTGGTGGTGTTTACAGGGCTGTCTGGATCGGGGAAATCCTCGTTGGCCTTTGATACAATTTATGCAGAGGGACAGCGGCGGTATATTGAGAGCCTCTCTTCGTATGCGCGGATGTTTCTCGGACAAATGGAAAAACCGGATGTCGATGAGATAGAGGGCCTGTCGCCGGCGATTTCCATCGACCAAAAAACCACTTCGAAAAACCCCCGTTCTACCGTCGGCACCGTGACCGAAATCTACGATTATCTGCGCCTGTTGTATGCGCGCATCGGTATTCCGCACTGCCCTGTCTGCGGGCGGGAGATCCGCCAGCAGACGGTCGATCAGATTGTGGATCGGGTGCTGTCGCTTCCCGAGGGAACGCGTATTCAGCTGTTGGCGCCGATTGTGCGCGGACGAAAGGGAGAATATGTCAAAGAGCTGGAATCCGCCCGTCGGCAGGGGTATGTCCGCGTGCGGGTGGACGGACAAGTGTATGAGTTGTCCGAAGATATACGGCTGGAAAAGAACAAAAAGCACACCATTGAGATTGTGGTCGACCGCTTGGTTGTCAAGCCGTCGATCCGCGGACGCCTTGCCGACTCGGTCGAGACGGCAACAGGGCTGTCGGGCGGATTGCTCACGGTGGAGGTGATCGGCGGGGAGGAGCTGACCTTTTCTCAAAATTATGCCTGTCCGGAGCACGGGGTCAGCGTCGAAGAGCTGTCGCCGCGGATGTTTTCGTTCAACAATCCGTTCGGCGCGTGCCCGAAGTGTACCGGGCTCGGCTTTTTTCGGTCGATTGATCCCGACAAGGTGATCCCCGACCGCTCCAAAAGCATCAACGGCGGCGCGATCAAAGCATCCGGGTGGGGCTTCTCGGACGGCGGCACCATTTCCAGAATGTATTTGGAGGCGCTTGCCGAGCACTATCACTTCTCTCTGGACACGCCCGTCGACGAGCTGCCGAAGGAGATCGTTCACATTCTGCTGTATGGCAGCGGCGGAGAAAAGATAACGGTGCACCGCCGCAATGAATACGGAGAGGGCACCTATCAGGTGGCGTTTGAGGGGATCATCACCAATTTGGAACGCCGTTATAAAGAGACGAGCAGCGAGTATATGCGCGGCGAGATCGACCGCTTTATGAGTGAGATCGAGTGTCCCGCCTGTCACGGCAAACGCCTGAAGCCGGAGAGCTTGGCGGTGACCGTCGGAGGGGAGACCATCTATGAGATTTGTCAGCACTCGATCTCCGATACGCTCGCTTTTATCGACGGGCTGGAGCTGACCGCGCGGGAGAAGCAGATCGGCGAGCGGATTTTAAAGGAAATCCGCGAACGGCTCGGCTTTTTACAGAGCGTCGGGCTGGAGTATCTGACGCTGTCCCGTAGTGCGGGAACGCTGTCGGGCGGAGAGAGTCAGCGCATCCGTCTCGCCACTCAAATCGGGTCGTATTTGATGGGAGTGCTGTATATCCTCGATGAGCCGAGTATCGGGCTTCATCAGCGTGACAACGATAAGCTGCTTGAGACCCTTAAGCGTTTGCGCGATCTCGGCAACACGCTGATCGTTGTCGAGCACGATGAGGATACGATGCGCGCCGCCGATTATATTGTGGATATCGGCCCGGGGGCGGGCATACACGGCGGCGAGGTGGTGTGCGCGGGCACGCCGCAGGAAGTGGCTGCCTGCGAGCGCTCGTTGACGGGACAATATCTGAGCGGCCGAAAGAAGATCCCGCTGCCCGCTGTGCGCCGCCCGGGAAACGGACACCTGCTCACCGTCAAAGGAGCCGCGGAAAACAATCTCAAAAATATCACCGTGTCGTTTAAGCTGGGCGCGTTCAACTGCGTTACCGGCGTGTCCGGGTCGGGCAAATCAACCCTTGTCAATGAAATTCTCTATAAAACGCTGGCCTCTCACTTGAACGGCGCGCAGACGCATCCGGGACGCTGTCGGGCGATTGAGGGGATGGAATTTCTCGACAAAGTCATCGATATTGACCAGTCGCCGATCGGCCGTACGCCGCGCTCCAATCCCGCGACCTATACGGGCGTGTTCGGCGATATCCGCGAGCTGTACGCTTCGACGGTCGACGCGAAAATGCGCGGCTTTACGCAGGGGCGCTTTTCCTTCAATATCAAAGGCGGCCGCTGTGAGGCGTGCCAGGGAGACGGCATCATCAAAATCGAGATGCACTTTTTGCCGGATATTTATGTTCCCTGCGAGGTGTGCAAGGGACAGCGCTATAACCGCGAAACGCTGGAGGTAAAATACAAAGGAAAAAGTATTTATGATGTGCTGGAAATGACGGTGGAAGAGGGACTGGAATTTTTCAAGGATCTGCCGAAAATTTCCCGTAAGCTGCGCACACTGTATGAGGTGGGGCTCGGATATATCAAGATCGGGCAGAGCTCGACGACTCTGTCCGGCGGCGAAGCGCAGCGCGTCAAGCTGGCGACCGAGCTTGCGCGTCGCGCGACGGGCAAAACGGTGTATATTCTCGACGAACCGACCACGGGACTCCATACAGAGGATGTGCGGCAGCTGATCAATGTGCTGCAGCGCCTTGTGGACGGCGGCAACACGGTGATTGTGATCGAGCATAACCTCGATGTGATCAAAACCGCCGATTATATTGTCGATTTGGGACCCGAGGGAGGAGACCGCGGCGGCACGGTGGTCGCCTGCGGAACGCCTGAGGAAATCGCAGCTGTCGAACAGTCGTATACCGCGCGGTATCTTGCGCCGTTTTTGAAATAAACGCGCCTCAAACAGAAGGCGGCGGCAGATAAAAGGCGGCAAAAGGATTGGTATGCCGATAGCTTCGTAAACGGGGAGAGAGGAATATGAAAGAGCTGTTGAAAGAATTGTGCTGCGCGGCGGGTGCGGGAGGATACGGCGAGATCGTAAACACTGTTAAAGGCCGCCTTGACGGTCTTGTGCAGGAGGTGTATACCGATGCGCTTGGCAGTGTGATCGGTGTGCGGCGGTGTCAAGCGGACAATGCGCCGCTTTTGCTGCTCGAAGCACATATGGATGAGATCGGTTTTGTCGTCACCCATGTGGACGACGACGGCTTTGTGCATGCGGCCAATTGCGGCGGGGTCGACCGCCGCGTGCTGGCGGCGGCCGAAGTGACGCTGCTCGCCGATAAAAAATATGACGGCGTTTTTTGTTCCACGCCGCCCCATTTGACAAAAGCCGATGAACCGCTTAAAGAGCTCAGTGAGATGGGAATTGATATCGGCTTGCCCGCGACAGAGGTCAAGCGGGTCATACCAAAAGGGACACGGGGCGTTTTTCGTCCTCATTTTGAAGAATTGGGGCCGCACCGCGTGTGCGCAAAGGCACTTGACGATCGGTCCGGCTGCGCGGCGGTTCTGCGTGCCATGGAGCTGCTCAAAGACGAAGAGCTTTGCTGTGATGTGGCGGCGCTGTTTGCCGTGCAGGAGGAGATCGGCGGCGGCGGCGCCGCGGTCGCGTCCTTTTCCATACAGCCGAGCGCCGCAATCGCCGTGGATGTCAGTTTTGCCGCCACGCCGGATGCGCCTTCGCATAAATGCGGAGTGCTCGGCAAAGGCGCCATGCTCGGCATGGCACCGGGACTGGATGAGGCGATGACAAAACGCCTTCGGCAGTTGGCGGCGGATAACGGACTGCCGCTGCAATATGAGGTGATGGGCGGCAATACGGGAACAGACGCCGACAGCATTCTTTGTGCGCGCGGGGGCGTCAAAACAGCGCTGCTTTCGATTCCGCAGCGCTATATGCACACGCCGATTGAGGTGGTTGATGTGCGCGATGTTGAGACGGTGGCAAAGCTGATGGCACTGGCGGCAAAGGAGGGGATCGGCGCATGAAGGAGCTTTTAAAAACGCTTTGTATGCTCGACGGTATATCCGGCCGCGAAACGGCGGTGCGGGACTATATCCTTTCGCAGCTTAAAAGCCTGCCGTATATGGATCGGTGCATCGTCGATCCTCTCGGCAATCTGCTGGTGCATTTAAAGGGTGTAAAAGAAGCAGACAAGACACTGCTGTATGCGGCGCATATGGATGAAGTGGGATTGATGGCGACGGGGATCACCGAAGAGGGCTTTGTGCGCCTGACAACGGTCGGCGGCATCGATCAGGCGGTGCTTTTCGGTCACCGTATCCGCTTTCGCGACCGCGTGGGCGTGATCGGCGGCAAAGCCATTCATATGTGCAAGGACAAGGAGAAAGACGAGATTCCGAAAGAGGATTTGCTTGCCGATATCGGTGCGGATAACAGGGAAGAGGCCGCGGCGGCGGTCTGCGTCGGGGATGCGGCGGTGTTTGACAGCGATTTTCATGAGCTGGGACATCTTGTGAAAGGCCGCGCCATCGACGACCGCGCCGGCTGCGCACTGCTGCTGACGCTGGCGCAGACACAGCCGCCCTATGATATGTGGCTGGCGTTTACGGTGCAGGAGGAGGTCGGCCTGCGCGGAGCGAAAACCGCCGCTTATACCGTAAAGCCGGATATCGCGGTGGTCGTCGATGCCACCACCGCCGCGGATACCGTCGGCGTCAAAGAAGACAAGCGGGTTTGTGCCGTCGGCGGCGGGGCGGTCGTGTCCTTTATGGATCGCCGTACCTTGTATGATAAAGAACTTTACGAGCTCATCATGAAAACGGCACAGGAGCAGTCGATCAAAGTACAGCCCAAGTCTGTGGTGGCGGGCGGCAACGACGCCGGCTCGATCCAGACGGCGGGCAGCGGTGCGCGGGTGGCGGCTGTTTCGCTGCCCTGTCGCTATATCCATTCTCCCTCCTGCGTGCTGTCGATGGACGATATGGAGGAGACGAAAAAGCTGCTTTCGGCGCTTTGTGAGCGCCTGATCCTGTGATCGCGCAGGCGACGGCGTCACAGCTTGCGAGCTGGACGCCCGAGACAGAGGCGGCACTGCGTCAGTGCGGGCAGTTTGCCGCCTACGGAGCGGAGCAGTCGTTTTTGCGGTTTTATGAGGATGAGACGGGCAACCGCCTGTCGGTGATGGAGGATGCCGCGACCCTGTATATGCGGGAGGATTCGCCGGAGCTGCGGCTCTTTTTGACAATGGACGGCACCGTGCACAGCGTGCGCACCGACCGCGAAACGGCCAAAACGCTTGCCGCCGAATGGGGCGTTGCGTATGAAAGCGGGGCGGTCATGGAAGCGCCGCCGATTTGCGAGCCTTTACGGCAAACGGCTCTGCAAACACCGCTTCGGGACATCTATCCGATTTTGAAAACCTGTTTTGCAGAGACGATTCCGCCTTTTGACGCATGGTATGCGGATGTGCACCACCGCTTTCGCAGAGGGCTGTGCCGTGCGGTGGGAATACCGGCAGACACCCTGAGCGTCGACAAAGCAAAAGAGGACGCCACTCCCATCGCTTGCGCGATGACGGTGGACGCCACTCCCATCGCTTGCGCGATGACAGTGGCGGAATGTGAAACCGCCGCTCTCATCGGCGCGGTGGCCACCCTTCCCGCCGCCCGCTCAAAGGGCTATGCTTCCGCCTGCGTGCTGACGCTGGCGCAGATGCTGCAGCAGGAGGGAAAGCGGGTATTGCTTTCACCGAAAAACGACTACGCCCGACAGGTTTATGAGCATATCGGATTTACCGTCTGCGGCGAATGGGGCGCACTGCACCGCTGACGGACGGTTCGTTTGCGCGTAACGGTGTATTCTGCTTGATTTGCGCAGAATGAAGAACATAGCGCCCGAAACGGTGCGGCAACCGCACATGCAGGCTTGAACGATTCAAAAGAGACTATGAGAGGACGAAAACGGCATGACAACTCCTTTTTTTGACATACCTTCCGCCCTGTCCGACGCGTCGGAACGGGCGATGCAAAAAGCAAAATCCGCTTTTGAGCAAATAGAAGAAATCACGGAATATAACCAGCAAAAGGTGCTGTCCGCTTTCATTGAAAACCGTGTGAGCGAGAGCCATTTTGTGCCCACTACCGGCTATGGCTACGGCGATCGCGGGCGGGACACCCTCGACTGCGTTTTTGCTCAGGCAATGGGAGCCGAGGATGCGCTCGTGCGTCATTCGATTGTTTCGGGGACTCACGCGATCACCATTGCGCTGTTCGGCGTGCTGCGTCCGGGCGATATTTTGCTTGCGGCGACGGGCGCCCCGTATGATACGCTTGACGGCGTCATCGGTGTAAAGGCACACAGCGACGGCTCGCTTGCCGATTACGGGGTGGGCTACCGCGAGGTGCCGCTGCACGCCGACGGAACGTCCGATCTGAAAGGGATTCAGGCGGCCCTGCGCGCAGAGCCGCTTGTTAAGGTGGTACATATCCAGCGCTCGCGCGGCTACAGTCTGCGTCCGTCGCTGACGGTGGAAGAGATCGGGAAGATTGTACAGGCGGTGCGCGCCGTACGGCAGGATGTTGTGGTGTTTGCGGACAACTGTTACGGAGAGTTTGTCGAGCGCACCGAGCCCACTGCGGTCGGGGTCGATCTGATGGCGGGCTCACTTATCAAAAACGCAGGCGGCGGGATTGCCGAAAACGGCGGCTATATCTGCGGGCGTGCCGATTTGGTGGAAAAATGTGCGTACCGCATGACAACGCCCGGTCTCGGGCGCGAGGTCGGCGCCTCGCTCGGGCATAACCGCTCACTGTTTATGGGACTTTTTCACGCGCCCCATGTGGTGGGAGAAGCACTGAAAACCGCTGTTTATGCGGCGGCGCTGTTTGAACAGCTCGGCTTTGAGGTGACGCCGACTGCAAATGAGCCGCGCGCGGACATCATTCAGGCGGTGAAGCTGCGAACCCCCGAGGCGCTGATTGCTTTTTGTCAGGGGATGCAGCAGGGAGCGCCGGTCGATTCGTTTGTGGTGCCCGAGCCGTGGGATATGCCCGGTTATGACGATCAGGTCATTATGGCCGCGGGTGCATTTACGGCGGGCGCGTCGATCGAGCTGTCTGCCGATGCGCCGCTTCGTCCGCCGTACGCCGCTTATATGCAGGGCGGGTTGAATTTTCATTCGGGCAAGCTCGGCGTGCTGCTTGCGGCGCGCTCGATGATGGAAAAGGGACTTCTCTGATAAATTTTTAAAAGAAAAAGCCGGTATTCCCTCGGTTTGAATGCCCAATAGCGGTTGCCCTTCGGCTGATGTTTTGGCGGGATAAAACGGAATGATGTCGTTTGAATGGGGTTCGGCGGGCTTTGGGTTTTCCGAATAAATGAAGTTCGGCACTGAAATTCACTGTTTGTTATACGATGAAGACAAAAAGATGTGTGACAATTTTCCGCACATCTTTTTTTGCTGTCCTTAAGGGTCTCGCTCATAGGGCGGCTTTTTTGACCCCTTGGACGGGAATTTGGCGGAATATTTACAAATCGTTTATACTCTGTTCGGACGGATGGGGTATGATAACCGATGGAGTAGCTTGATAACCGGCAGAATAGCGAAAGCGGAACGGTATTGATGGGAGAATCCGTATGTTTGGATATGTGAGGATTTTCAAGCCTGATTTAAAAATGCGCGAATTTGATCAATATCAGGGCGTATATTGTACTCTCTGCCGTCGGCTGGGCAAGAAATACGGCTTTACCGCACGCATGACGCTCAGCTATGATTTTACCTTTTTGGCGCTTTTTTTGATGGCGTTTGATGAGGAATGCCCCGTTTTTTCCAAAGGGCATTGCTCCTTTCATCCGTTTAAAAAGCGCCTTTGCTGCGGGGGAGAGAACGGCACGCCTGCCATTGAGTACGCCGCAGATGTCGCAATGCTGCTGACTTACGGCAAGCTGACCGACTCGCTTGAGGATGAAGGGCTTTTTGGGCGCATGAAGGCTCGAGTGGGAAAGCTGCTGACAGCGCGGGCGTATCGCAAGGCGGCTGCCTGCCGTCCTGACGAAGCGCAGGCGGTACAGCAGTATCTGGAGCGGCAGCGCACCTTGGAAAAGGTGCACACCGCCTGCGTGGATGCGGCGGCGGAGCCGACGGCACTGCTGCTGTCAAGGCTGGCGAGCAACTCACTGCCGCTTGGTGTTCCGACGGAAACGGCGGCGCGTTTCGGGTATTGTCTCGGCCGTTTTATTTATTTGGCGGATGCCGCGGACGATTTGGAAAAGGATATAAAATCGGGAAATTATAATCCGTATGCGGCGATGTACGCACTGGAAAAAAACGCCGATGAAAAGACACTTGCCACAGTCCGTTCCTATGCGTCGGAGTCGCTTTATGCATGTGTTGCGGCGTGTGTTGAAAGCTATGAGCAACTGCCGGTCAAGCGCTTTGACGGCATTTTACGAAATGTGCTTTTCTGCGGAATGCCCTATATGATCCGTCAGATAAAAACACCTTCGGTAAAGAAAGAACAGGAAGGATGATTGTATGAGAGACCCGTATGAGGTGCTGGAAATTTCGCCGAATGCGACCGACGATGAAGTCAAAGCCGCATATCGCCGTCTGGCACGCAAATATCATCCCGATAATTATACGGATAATCCGCTTTCCGATTTGGCGCAGGAGAAGATGCAGGAGATCAACGAAGCCTACGATACCATTATTCGCCTCCGCCAGGGAGGCGCCAATGCCAACGGCTCGCAATATGCGGATATTCGCGGCATGATTCAAAATCGCCGTTACGCCCAGGCGGAAGAGCTTCTCGACGGAATCCCAGCTTCCGCCCGCGGTGCGGAATGGTATTTTTTAAAGGGGCAGGTTCTTTATCAAAAAGGGTGGCTGGAGGACGCCAACCGCCATTTTTATCAGGCGGCGCAAATGGATCCGCAAAATGCCGAATATCGCGCGGCCGCCAATCAGTCGGCGGCGCGGCGCGGCGGCTCCTACGCGGGCGGCGGCACACAAACCGCCGGCTGCAGCGGCTGCGATATGTGTACGGGACTGCTTTGTGCCGACTGCTGCTGCGAGTGCATGGGCGGCGATTTGATACGCTGCTGTTAAAGCGGCAGCGGCGGTTGCGTGAAAGGGGACACACAAGGTGAAAAAAGCACAGAAAACAGCTTTTTGCGGGGTGCTTTGTGCGCTGTCGGTCATGTCTCTTTTGATGACTTTTTTTCCTTATGCGACCTATGCTTTGGCGGTGCTCGGCGGTGTGATGCTGATGCCGGCGGCCATCGAGCTCGGCACGCGCTACGGACTGGCTTGTTATGCGGTGTCGGCGGCGCTGAGCTTCTTTCTTGCACCGGATATGGAAGCAAAGCTGCTTTTCGTTCTCTTTTTCGGGTATTATCCGACCCTTCAGCTTCGCTTGGTGCTGTGGCGCAACCGCGCCGCGGCATGGGTTGTGCGATTACTGCTTTTTAATGCCGCGATGATTGCCGGATATTTGCTTTTGCTGTTTGTATTCGGCTTGGAAGAGGACGCTTTTACGATCGGCGGCGTATCGCTTCCGTGGGTGCTGTTGCTGCTTGGCAACAGCGTGTTTGCCATATACGATGTCGCGCTCACCCGCCTTGCTTCGCTGTATCGCGTGCGGCTGCACCCGCTTGTGCGGCGGCTGTTTCGTTAAAAATAAAATTGTTTACAGAAACATCCGGACGACTGTGTGCCGCCCGGATGTTTGCATTTGCACATCTTTTTGATAAAAGCGGTTGCGCTTTTTTGAACTGTCCGTTATAATAAAAAGACGATCGAAATGAAAAAATGATTACAATTGAACGTTGCAGTTTGCGTGCATCATCAGGTGTATAGATGATACGGAGGTTGAATTTGTGGCGATGAAAAAATGCCCCGCTTGCGGCAAGAAGGTTTCTTCAGGGGCATATTATTGTATATATTGCAGTCATATTTTTGAGCAACCGCGCAGTTCCGACGCGTCTGCTCAGGCGGATCGGTCCCTGTCGGCAGTGCCTGTTAAAGCGGGCGAAAAACAACCGGCTCAGGATCAGACAAGGGTGATTTTTACCGCAGATGATGACAACCGTTCCCGCTTTGGCCGCACGCCGGGCTTGACGGAGATGCCGCCTGCAAAAACAGAGCCGGCCGATGAAGAAATGCGTGAGATCACGCGGGAAGATTCGGGATCGACGGAAGACACGGTGGATATTTTCACTCGGCGGGAGCCAAAAACCGCTGCCCCCTTAACCAAGCCCTCTGCGCCCAAATGGCGAAAATGGTTGATTGCGGTTGGAATCGTTGCGGTCGTGCTGGCCGCGATTTTGATTGCGGTGCTTCTTTCGGACGGCGCGGGCTCGGGCGATTCGCCTTCGGCGCCTTCGAATGCTTCGACGGTCCCGACGCGCGATGCGCAGAGAGACGCGTGGCTGAGTACCTTTACGGGCGAGTGGGTGGATGAGCAAAGCACGGGAAAAGGAAATATCCCTCTTCAAGGCGGCGGACAGCTCACGATATACAGCACGGACAATGACTGCATGGTGTTTGATCTGCTCTCATACAGCGGGGGAGATGAGCCGACGGTGGCCTCTCTCATCGGTATGGAAGGACAGATTGAAGATAAAAAGGTGACCTTCCGCTTTGAGGACGACGGACTGGGAAATCGGGGAGAAGGGTATATGCTGCTTTCCGATGAGGGAATCGCCGTTGAAATTACGCTGGCCGATACCGTGACGGGAAAGGACGGCATCCCGCAGATTTCAACGCATTCGATTGCGATGAACGCTCGGTTTGCACGCATTTCTCTGCCGTCATCGGACGGCCTTGATATCCGACAGCTCGACACCTTGGAAAAGGTGCAGGCGGCAGCGGGAGAGCAAACGGCAGATCCCGTCGCCAACAAGGACGGTACCACCTCCTATACCTACGGAATGCTGCAGGTGACGGCGGCAGCCGACGGTGCGGTAAAAAATATACAGGTCGACTATTCCGTTTCGGAAGAAAAATCGCGTTATTGTTATGATTGTGTGGACGGCACAATGAATTATGAGGTGATTAAAACCTATTTCGGCGAAGCGGAATACGATTATACCGAGCAGCCCACCAACATCCGTGTTCTTTATTATCTGGTCGGCGGCACGCAGACGGTCACCTTTACCTTTGATGCACAGGATAATCTGCTCATTGATATTTTGTTTGTATATTGAATATAAAACGAATATAAAACAGCCGACCTGCAAGCGGCGTGGGTAAAAGCAAGCGAAATGCTCCTGCCTGCGCCGCTTGTCCGTGCGTGTGATGATACCGTACGTCAAAACCGATTTTACAGCGGTTTTGACTTGCATTTTGGCGGGGATTTTGATATGATAGAGACCAATATGGGGGGCGGTGCAGGTGAAGTCCAATCTGACCACATTGATTTTATCGCACATGGCGGAATTTTCCAAAGGGCAGAAACGAATTGCCCATTATATTTTAGAGCATTATGATGAAGCGGCGTTTATGACGGCGCTTCGTTTGGGGGAAACAGTCGGCGTCAGCGAATCGACAGTGGTGCGTTTTGCGGCGGAATTGGGCTTTGACGGCTATCCCGAGCTGCAAAAGGCGATACAGGAGCTGATTCGCAGCAAGCTCGACTCCATCCAGCGGATCGAAGTGACGCGTTCGCGCATGGCGGATGACGAGGTGCTTGACAGTGTGATGTCCTATGACATGGCCAATATTCGCCAAACGCTGGACGAGCTGCCGCGCGACACCTTTTACAATGCGGTGGATGCGATCATCCACGCCCGCAAGATCTATATTTTCGGTGCGGGAAGCTGCCGCTCGTTGTCCAATTTCACCGCCTACTATTTAAAACAGCTTCTCAGCGATATTCATTTGGTATACACCTCCAGCCAAATTGAAATTCTGGAAGAGATGTTTGCCATTAACGAGCAGGATGTCATCATTGCACTCAGCTTTCCGCGCTATTCGAGCAAAGCGGGAAAAACGGTGCATTTTGCCCATTCGAGAAAGGCAAAGGTGATCGCCATCACGGACAGCCTGTTGTCTCCCATTGCGGAATACGCGGATTATCTGCTGCTTGCGCACAGCGATATGGCGGCAATCGTCGATTCGCTTGTCGCACCGCTGAGCATTATCAACGCGCTGATCGTGGCGGTCTCGGTCAAGACGCTGGATACCAATCGGGACAAGCTGATGGAGCTGGAACGCCTTTGGGATTCCTACAGCGTCTATGAAAAGGACACGGAAGAAACGGAGGACCCCGTCCTATGACCCGTGCGCTCATCATAGGCGCAGGCGCCGCGGGACTTTTGGCCGCAGGCTTTGCCGCCGAAGGCGGCGCGCAGGTTACGGTGCTTGAACGCAATGCGCGTCCCGCACGAAAGGTGATGATCACCGGCAAGGGTCGCTGCAATGTGACAAACGCTTGCTCTTTGCAGGAGCTGATCGCACAGGTTCCCGGCAACGGCCGCTTTTTATACAGCGCATTTTCGGCGTTTTCTCCCGATGACACGCGGCGCTTGCTCGAAGAGCAGGGCGTTACAACGAAGGTCGAGCGGGGAAACCGCGTTTTTCCTCTGTCTGATAAAGCGGTGGATGTGGTGGATGCGCTGGTGCGCTTTGCCGAAAAAAGGGGCGTCCGATTGGAGCAGGCGCGTGTGACGCGCCTGCTTTTGGAACAGGACCGCTGTGTCGGCGTGTGCTGCGAGGACGGCAGAATATATAAGGCGGACGCCGTTGCTGTCTGCACCGGCGGGCTGTCCTATCCGCGCACCGGTTCGACGGGAGACGGCTTTTCGCTGGCAAGGCAGGCGGGGCATACGGTCACGCCGCTGCGCCCGTCGCTTGTGCCGCTGCGCGTGCGCGAGCATGGGTATTGCATGCAGATGCAGGGGCTGTCGCTGAAAAATTGTATGCTGCGCGCGGTGGATACCGCAAGCGGGAAAACCGTTTTTGAAGAGCAGGGTGAAATGCTGTTTACGCATTTCGGCGTATCCGGGCCGCTGATTCTCAGCGCGTCGGCGCATATGCGCAGTATGGAGCCGGGACGCTATCGCCTGTCGCTCGATCTTAAGCCGGCTCTGTCCGAAAAACAACTTGATAATCGCCTGCTGCGTGAAATAGATTCCCATAAAGCGGCGGCTGTGAGTACGATGCTCGGCACACTGCTCCCGCGCTCGATGGTGCCGGTGATGGCACAGCGCTGTGCGCTGCCCCAAGCGCTGTTTTGCCGCGATATGACAAGAGAACAGCGGCATCTTTTGGTACAGAAACTCAAGGCGTTTGATTTGACGGTGGAGGGCTTTTGCCCGATCGAAGAGGCAATCGTGACGGCGGGCGGCGTCAATGTCAAGGAAATCGATGCGCGCACCATGTGTTCAAAATATATTCGCGGCTTGTATTTTGCAGGTGAGATGTTGGATGTAGATGCCTATACCGGCGGCTTTAATCTGCAAATTGCCTTTTCCACCGGTGCGGCGGCGGGGCGCGCAATCGCACAGCTTTGACGGATGCCGTAAAACGGAGGAACCGCTCAGGAGATACAGCGGTCTGCCGTAAATATACGCGAACAAAAAGGACTGGACAATCATGAAGACAGATAAAACGCCCGTTGCGGTCGCTATTGACGGCCCGAGCGGTGCCGGAAAAAGCACACTGGCGCGCATTTTGGCGCGCGAGCTGCATTTTATTTATGTCGACACAGGCGCTCTTTATCGCGCGGTCGGATATGCCGCCGTCGAAAAGGGAATTTCTCCGTCCGATGAGAAGGCGGTCAAAGACCTGCTGTTGACGCTCAAGGTGACGCTCGGATACGACCGAAGCGGACAACAGCGTGTGTATCTCAACGGGACGGATGTCAGCGATTCGATCCGTACACCGCAGGTGTCAAGTGCCGCTTCGGCGGTGTCGGCGATTCCCGCCGTGCGCGCATTTCTTTTTTCGCTCCAGCGGGATATGGCCAAAACGCAATCGGTTATTATGGACGGCCGCGACATCGGCACGGTGGTGCTGCCCGATGCAAAGGTGAAAATTTTTCTGACCGCTTCGGCGGAGGATCGTGCGAAGCGGCGGTATGAGGAGCTTTGCGAAAAAGGGCAGCAGGTGACCTATGAGTCGGTGCTGTCCGATATGATCGAGCGGGACAGACGCGACAGTGAGCGAGCCGCTTCGCCGCTGAAAGCGGCGGCGGATGCCGTTCTGGTGGATACCAGCGGCAACACGCTCGAACAGTCGGTGGCGCTTTTGCGCGCCATCGTGGAGGAGAGACTGGCATGAAGTTAAAAATCGGACGGGCGTTGCTCGTGATTTTTCGTCCGCTTATTTTTTTACTGTTTCCTTATAAACTGATCGGGCGTGACCGCATTCCGAAGGATGACCGCCCGTTGGTGCTTTGCTGTAATCATATTTCCATGATAGACCCCGTGTTTCTGCTTCTCGGCTGCCGCCGCCCGATTTTCTTTATGGGAAAAGAAGAGCTGTTTCACAATCGCCTGCTCGGGTGGGCTTTGCGTGAGCTGTTCGGCGTGTTTTCGGTCAGCCGCGGAAAAGGGGACGGCGCCGCCATCGAAAAGGCGCTTTCCATCGTGCAAAGAGGCGATGTGATGGGGATTTTTCCGGAGGGAACCCGCTCGAAGGACGGTTCGCTCGGGCGGGCCAAATCGGGAGCGGCGCTGATTATTGCACAAACCGGCGCCGATATGCTGCCGTGTGCGGTGTTTTCCAAAACGGGGCATGTCCGCATGTTTCATAAAACCACAGTCGTATTCGGAGAACCGATGACGCCGTCTCAGCTTCATTTGGACGGGGAAAAGCCGGAGCTTCGTTATGCGTCGCGCGAGATTATGAACACGATTGCCGGACTGATCGAAGAAAATAAACCCGCTTCCAAAGAGGAGAATACGCCATGACGACGATTACGCTGGCGCGTACTGCCGGATTTTGCTTCGGCGTCAACAAAGCTGTCGCCACGGTAAACGAACTTCTCGAAAAAGGGGAGACCGTCTGTACGCTCGGGCCGATCATCCACAATCCGCAGGTCGTAAAGGATTTTGCCGACCGCGGTGTGCGCGTGGTATCCACCCCTTCTGAAATACCGAACGGCGCCGTGATGGTTATCCGTTCCCACGGCGTGCCGCGCTCGGTCTATCAAGAGGCGGAGCGCTTGGGTGTTCGCATTTGCGATGCAACCTGCCCGTTTGTTTCCAAAATCCACCGATTGGTTCAGCGGTATACCGAAAACGGAGCGGCTGCGCTGATTGCGGGGGATGAGACCCATCCCGAGGTGGTCGGTATACGGGGGCATTGCGCCGGTCCGTCCTTTGTTTTTTCGTCCGAGGAAGAGCTGGAACATCTGATAAATACCGAAAGCAGTCTGCAAAATACCCAAAAATATCCTCCCGTAATGGTCTCTCAGACCACTTTTCATCTCAAAACATGGGAAAAATGCGTAAAATTTGCAAAAAAACACTATACAAATCTTAATTTTTTTGATACAATATGTAATGCTACTGCTGATAGACAAAATGAGGCAGAGCGGCTTTCTTCGGAAAGCGATATGATGGTGATAGTCGGCGGGCGCCAAAGCTCCAATACGGCAAAGCTGCGTGATGTGTGCGCGGCGAATTGCCCAACGGTGCTGGTAGAGACGGCCGAAGAGCTTGCAAACACATCCTTTGCGAATGTATGCCGCATCGGTGTGACGGCCGGCGCTTCCACGCCCGACGATATGATAAAGGAGGTACTTTCAACCATGTCGGACATTGTCAACAACGAGATCAACGAAACCCCTTCGGTGGAAACCGAAACAACCCCCGCACCTGAAAAATCAATTGATGAAATGAGTTTTGAGGAGGCGCTGGAGGCATCTCTTCAGAGTTTATCTACAGATGAGAGAGTTCACGGCGTCGTTGTGGGGATTGCTCCTAACGAGGTGCAGGTCGAGGTAGCAGGCCGCAAGCAGACCGGCTATATCCCTGCGGACGAGCTGTCTGCCGATCCCAACGCCGTTCCTTCCGATATCGTCAAAATCGGCGATGAGCTGGAGCTTCTGATCATGCGCACCAACGATCAGGAGGGCACGATCATGCTTTCCAAAAAGCGCATTGATTCTCTCAAAGGCTGGGACACCATTGTTGCCGCCGAGAAGAGCGGCGAGGTTCTTGAGGGCGTCGTGACGGATATTATCAAGGGCGGCATGCTGGTCGTTTCCAACGGCGTGCGCGTTTTTGTCCCCGCCTCTCAAGCCAGCATCAACCGTATGGAGGATCTGTCTCCCTTGCTGAAAACGACGGTGAAATTCCGCGTGATCGAGGTCAATCAGAACCGCCGCCGTGCGGTCGGCTCCGTGCGCTCGGTGGCGCGTGAGCTGAGAAAAGAACAGGAAGAGGCGTTCTGGGCGCAGGCGGCCGTGGGTCAGAAATACACCGGAACGGTCAAGTCGCTCACTTCCTACGGCGCGTTTGTCGACTTGGGCGGCGTCGACGGCATGGTGCATATTTCCGAGCTTTCCTGGAATCGCATTAAGCATCCGTCGGATGTTGTGTCTGTAGGGGATACGGTCGAAGTGTACATCCGCGATTTGGATACCGAAAAAAGAAAGATTTCTCTCGGATACCGCAAGGCGGAAGACAACCCGTGGGAGATCTTTAAAGCCAAGTATTCCATCGGCGATGTCGTGACGGCAAAGATTGTCGGCATGACCGCGTTCGGCGCGTTTGCGCAGATTCTTCCCGGAGTAGACGGATTGGTTCATATTTCTCAGATCGCCAACCACCGCGTCGAAAAGCCGCAGGATGAACTGAAAATGGGGCAGGAAGTCACGGTTAAGATCACGAATGTCGATTATGACAACAAACGCATCAGCCTGTCCATCCGTGCGTTGCTTGAGCCGGAAACCGACACCGTCAACGAAGCGGTTGAGGCGGTTGATGAGACGGCCGACGAAGCGGAAGCCGATGTTGAGCCGGAAGCAACCGAGGAATAAAAACAGATTCCTTTAAAAAAGCAACCAAATCAGAGCAAAACTCCTGCGGCGCAAATGCCGCAGGAGTTTTTTGCAAACCTTGCGCTGTATGCAAAAAGCAAATGGAGGGGCAGACATAAACCGATTGATTTTCCCCCTGCAGCGTGATATAATGAGACAAAACGACGGGCTTGTTTCCGATTGGTGTCGAAAAAGAAAGGAACGAATTGCGTATGGAAAAGCATCTCTCCAATTTGACGGTTTTCACGCATCCGCTTATCAAGCACAAGGTGAGCCATCTCTGCGACATTCACACCGGTACGAAGGAGTTCAGCGAACTGGTCAGAGAACTGTCCATGCTCATGGGCTATGAAGCGCTCAGTGAATTGAAAACGAAAGAGGTTGAAATTCAGGCGCCGCTGCAAAAAATCACAACGCCCGTGCTTGCGGAGGATTTCACCATTGTCCCTATTTTGCGCGCGGGACTTGGGATGGTGGACGGCCTTCGGGCGCTTTCTCCGACGGCAAAAATCGGCCATATCGGGCTGTATCGGGATGAAGAAACGCTTTTGCCGCAGACCTATTATTTTAAGCTGCCGGTGGATGCGGCAGACGGTCCGGTCGTGATCGTCGATCCCGCACTGGCGACCGGCGGAAGTGCGGAAGCGGCCATTCGGTTTGTCAAGGAAGCGGGCTGCACCGATATCAAGTTTATGTGCATTTTCGCATCGGAGGTCGGCGTTAAGCTGTTGTATGAAAATCATCCCGATGTGAAGGTCTATGCGGCAAATTATGCTCCCGGCCCGCTCAACGAAATGGGCTATATTTATACCGCGGCGGGGGATGCGGGAGACCGCCTGTGCGGAACGGTAAGCTATCGCCCGAAAAGCGAATAAAAAATTTCACTCTTTTTTGACTTTTTTTGCGTTTGACGGTTGCCTTTTGAACGGACATATGATACAATTTCTTGCAAGAGATAAAATACGATCTTTAAAACCGATACCGTGATATTGGCAAGATTGTTGTTTTGTAACAGGCTGTGGTAACAGGCGCGGGCAAGTGAGCGGATAATGCCGCTTGCTGTGTTGCGCTTTGTCGGCAGTGACAGTATAAAACAGTTTTGCCTTTCGGCGGCAAAGCTGTTTTTTTATTGCCGTATTTTATCCGATTGAAAAAGAGGAGAGGTTGAAAAGTCTATGAAGCTCATCTATGATGTCTCAGACAAGCCTAAGTTTAGCAAAACCCTCGTGTTCGCTTTCCAGCAAATGATCGCCATTATGGCGGCTACGCTGCTTGTGCCGATTTTGGTCTCAAGCTACGGATTGGAAGCGGACCCGGCGGCGGCGCTCTTCGGCGCGGGTATCGGAACGATTGTGTATCTGCTCTTTACCAAGCGCAAAAGTCCGGTGTTCCTCGGTTCGTCCTTCACCTTCCTCGGCGCCTATGCGGCCTCCATCGGTCAGAATTACGGCTATTGGGGTATGATCATCGGTGTCGCGTTTGCGGGCCTTGTGTATGTCGTGATCGCGCTGATCATCAAGCTGGTGGGCTCCGGCTGGGTCAATAAGCTGATGCCTCCTGTGATCATCGGTCCCATCGTCGCACTGATCGGTCTTTCTCTTTCGGGAACGGCAACCGGCTGGTTGATGGGCAACGGTGCCAAAGATGTTTTATACGGCGGGGAAGTCAACACATACAACTGGGTCGCTATTATTTGCGGTCTGTTTACCTTCCTGATGATTGTAATCGCATCGGTGAAGGGCTCTAAAACGATCAAGCTCATTCCTTTTATCATCGGTATCGGCGCCGGCTATGCGCTTGCTCTCATCTTTACCTTGATCGGCATGTGGACGGATATCGAATATTTGCAGGTGCTCAGCTTCCAGCCCTTTATCGACACCTTCAGCAATTTCAGCATTACCAGCATTATCGACTATCCGAAATTCTTCTTCCTGAAAGCGATTGAGACCAACGGCACCTATCCGCTTGATGCGGCGGCCATCGGTAACATTGCCATGATTTATGTCCCGATCGGCATTGTTGAGCTGGCGCAGCACATTGCCGACCACAAGAATCTCGGCAACATTATCGAGCGCGACCTGATCAAAGACCCCGGTCTTGATAAGACGCTGCTCGGCGACGGCGTGGGCTCCATTGTCGGCTCGGTATTCGGCGGCTGCGCCAATACCACTTACGGTGAGTCCATCGGCTGTGTCGCCATCACGGGGAACGCTTCGATCGTATCCATTCTGACGGCGGCGCTCGGCTGCATGCTGCTTTCCTTCTTCACGCCGTTCGTGGCATTGATCAACTCCATTCCGAAGTGCGTAATGGGCGGCGCGTGCATTGCGCTTTACGGCTTTATTGCGGTTTCCGGTTTGCAGATGCTCAAGAAAGTCGACCTCGGAGAAAGCAAGAACCTCTTTGTGGTCAGCGCCATTCTCGTCTGCGGCATCGGCGGCCTGTACTTCGGCTTCGGTACCAACGGGATTATAAACCCCGATACGCAAGAAATTAATCCGTTGCTTAAGATTACTTCGTTGGCAGTCGCCTTGATCGTCGGTATTGTGACCAACCTGGTCGTCAATAACGGCAAGCTTTCAAGCGGCGAAGAATCCACCGACGGCATGTCGGGCGCCGTGGAGAGCATGGGCAACATCGAAGACAAAGACTGATAAACGGTTCGACTCATATAACAGCAAACAAAAAACCGCCGGTGCGTCCGCTTTTGAAAGCGGCGCACCGGCAGTTTTTTGTGCTTTTGTAAAATACGGAGTCCGTAACGGAAGCTGTAGGGACTACTTTCGGCTCAGCCGAGCGTCACCTTGCAGAATTTTTTCTTTCCCCGGCGCAGCACCAGCCCGTCGCCCGACAGCTGTGCGCTGTCAAAGCGGGCGTGAATATCGGTGACCTTGTCATTGTTGACGGCAACACCGCCCTGCTCAACAGCGCGGCGCGCTTCGGATTTGGAGGGGACAAGCCCCGATTTGACAAGCAGGGTCAGAATGTCGGCAGAGCCGTCGGTCAGATCATCCGAAGAAAGCGTGACGCAGGGCATGTCGGCGGCGCTGCCGCTCCCAAACAGGGCGCGGGCGCCGTTTTGCGCTTTTGTCGCTTCCTCTTCGCCGTGAACAAGCTTTGTCAGCTCAAAAGCCAGAATCTCTTTGGCGGTGTTCAGACGGCTGCCTTCCCATGTATCCATTTCTTCGATCTGTTCGAGAGGCAGGAAGGTGAGCATCCGCAGACATTTGAGCACATCCGCGTCCGCGACATTGCGCCAATACTGATAAAATTCAAAGGGAGAGGTCTTGTTCGGGTCAAGCCATACGGCGTTGCCGGCGGTTTTGCCCATCTTATGCCCCTGTGAGTCGGTCAAAAGCGTGATCGTCATGGCGTGCGCGTCTTTTCCGAGCTTGCGGCGGATCAGCTCTGTTCCGCCGAGCATGTTGCTCCACTGGTCGTCGCCCCCGAACTGCATATTGCAGCCATAGGTGCGGTAAAGCTCCAAAAAGTCGTAGCTTTGCATGATCATATAGTTGAATTCCAGAAAAGATAAGCCCTTTTCCATGCGCTGCTTGTAGCATTCGGCGCGCAGCATATTGTTGACCGAGAAGCAGGCGCCGACCTCGCGCAGCAGGTCAACATAGTTGAGCTTTAACAGCCAGTCGGCGTTGTTGACCATCTGCGCCTTGCCCTCACCGAAATCGATAAACTGCTCCATCTGCCGTTTAAAGCATGCCGCGTTGTGGTCAATATCTTCCTTGGTCAGCATTTTTCGCATATCCGTGCGCCCCGACGGGTCGCCGATCATGGTTGTGCCGCCGCCGATTAAGGCGATCGGCTGATTGCCCGCCATCTGCAGTCGCTTCATCAGCGTCAGCGCCATGAAATGTCCGGCGGTCAGGCTGTCGGCCGTGCAGTCAAAACCGATATAAAAGCGTGCCTTTCCGGCGTTGATCATTTTCTTGATTTCTTCTTCGTCGGTCACCTGCGCGATCAGTCCGCGCGCTTTCAGCTCGTCATAGACAGTCATTCTTCATTCCTCCGTAAAAATAAATCAAAAGCGCCCCCGATCCTGTAAAAAGGACGAGAGCGTTTCCCGTGGTACCACCTTTGTTCACCGCGCAGTGCGCGGCCTTTCGCGTGCGGATAACGGGCACGGCTCCGCCGCAGCCTACCGGGAAAACACATTCCGTTCGGTGCGGGGCTCAAGGGTGTATTCACAGCCTCCGCCGCATGCCCCTCTCATCAGCCGGTTGCTTTCTGTTCGGGCGGGATTGCCGTTACTGCTTCCTGTCACAGCCTTTTTAAATGATGAGAATAGTATACCCGCCTTCGCTGCCTTTGTCAAGTTCGGTGTATTCGGAAACGGTTTTATAATATAAATGTATTATATATGTTGTGGTTGTCAAAAGCATCCGCGATGATTTTGGGCGGATTGTTTGCAGGTGGGGAATATAAAGAAAATACAGAGAAAAATAAAAAGTACAAAAAAAGGGAAAAAAGGTGTTGACAAAGGGAGAGAGGATGTGGTAATATAACAAAGCTGTCCGCA
>JBJEIR010000039.1:0-5088 GCA_051877215.1 Acutalibacteraceae bacterium
CTCGCTTTGGACAGCCGAATCGAATCGCAGTTCGGAGAACTGCGGCTGCGCTTGCGGGCGCTTTCCAAAGAAAGCGCGTTTTCCTCGTCCTTGCGCATGCTGATGGACAGCGAAAGCTATGTGGATTATCTGATGACCTCAAAGCTCGCAGAGCGCATTTCGCAAAATGATCAGCTTCTGATGGAGGAGCTGGAAAACAATATCCGCACCGCGCAGGCGACAAAAGCACAGCTGGAGTCGGATAAGGCGCAGCTTGTCTCGCAAAGCGACGAGGCAAAGGAGCTGCGCGAACAAACGGAAAGCGATAAACAGGCGCTCCAGATGCTGTACAGCGAATCGGAAGCAATGGTCGAAAAGCTCAATGAGGATGTCGCTTATTATGACGAGTCGATAGCGGAAATTGAAGCGAAGCAGGCGGCGATGCAAAGCAAAATCGACGATATTATGGCGCGTATTGCGGCAGAGGAAGAGGCAAGGCGCCAACAGGAAGCGGAGCAGGCCGGCAGCGAGGACGAAAGCGACGATGACGGCGGGGATAGCGGCGGCGGCTCTTTCCAAAGCGGAACGATGTACTGGCCCGCGCCCACCTGCACGGTCATCACCAGCAGCTACAAATACCGTGAAATTTACGGCCGTTGGCATTACGGCGTGGATATTGCCTGTTACGGCGATGCGGAAGGAGAGCCGATCGTCGCGGCGGCAGACGGCACAGTGGTCTATGCCAACCGCTATGACACTTGGGGCGACGGTTACGGTCTGTATCTGATGATCGACCACGGCTATGACGATTGGGGACAGCGAATCATCACGCTGTATGCCCATTGCTCGGCGGTCACTGCTTATGAGGGCATGACGGTATCGGCGGGCGATTTGATCGGATATGTGGGAAATACCGGCGGCTCGGACGGTGCGCACCTGCATTTTGAGGTGCGCGTGGACGGCTGTGCCGTCGACCCCGTCTCAAACGGCTATCTCTCCACCGACGGGATCGATGTGCTGGCATAAAACCGTCATGAGATCACAATAAAAACGCAAAAACAGGAAGGAAAGAAGGTGCTGCGGCATGTTTACTTTCAATCGGACAGGTACATCCCTGTCAAAACGATGTATCGCCGTTTTTTTGGCTGCCACGGTATGCTTAGGCTGTATGCTGCTTGCCGACACGGCTTTGTCGGGAGGGACACCGTCGGTATCGGCGGAGGAGTCCGTCGAAGACCTGCGAAGTGAAAAAGAGCAGCTGGAAGCACAGCAAAAGGAATTGCAGGCAAAACGCGACCAGGCGGCCGCCTCTTTGCAGGAACAGGAAGCACAAAAGGCGCTCATTTTGGAGCAGATCAGCGTAAAAGAGCAGGAAATTGCCGTGAATACGAAGCTGATCAGTCAGCTTGACGAACAGATCAGCGAAAAAAATTACGAGATCGCGCAAAAGGAACAGGCGATCGGCAAAAAGGAAACAGAGATCGCCGACCGCTTTGAAGAGCTGCGCCGCCGACTGCGCGCCATTTCCAAGAGCGGCTCTTTGGCGTCCGGCTTACAGCTTTTGATGAATTCCGACGGATATTCCGATTATCTGATACAAAATAAAGCGATGGAGCGCGTGTCCGAACAGGATCAGGAGCTGATGAACAGCTTGGAGGCGGAGCTTCAGACCATTCAGGCTGACAAGAAGGAGCTGGAAAAAGCAAAGGCGGCGCTTGACGAGCAGCGCGCGCCGATTGTCACGCTGCAAAATGAGCTGAATGTCAAAAAATCCGAGCTGGATTCGCTTTACAGCGAGGTCAACGCCATTACAGAGCAGTTGAATGCGGACATCAACAACTACAATCAGTCGATCGCCGCGGCGGAAGAAGCGGCGGCGCGGCTGCAGGATAAAATCGATGAGATCATCCGTACCACCGTCGGTACGGGGCAGGCGTTTTTGAGCGGAACGATGTATTGGCCCGCACCGACCTGCACCTACATTTCCAGTACCTTTAAATACCGTTGGGGGCGTTGGCACCGCGGAATTGATATCACGGGAGGAAGCTGCTACGGCGATCCCATCATTGCCGCGGCGGACGGTGTCGTTGTGACGGCGGAATATGATTCCTCTTACGGGTATTATGTTGTACTCGATCACGGCACGGACAGCGCGGGACAGCGCGTCATGACGCTGTATGCTCACTGCAGTCAGCTTCTTGTCGGCGTGGGACAGACGGTCAGTGCAACCGATACGATTGCTCTCATCGGCAGTACGGGTGAGTCGACCGGTGCGCATCTGCACTTTGAGGTGCGTCTTGACGGTGTGGCGGTTGACCCGATCGGCAACGGATATATTTCCACAAACGGCATTATCGTGGATGAATCACTGTGATCGGCAAGCACGCCGGTCTTTCCGACAAAGCGGAAAGGCCGGCGCTTGCGGCGCTGTAAAGGATTGTTTTCACAGGCATAGAAAGGGTTTTCTGGGATGAAATTCCGTTTGGTTATGAAACATATCGGTATTCTCGGCTTGGCTGCGCTGATAACGCTGACGCCTTTTTCGACGACCGATTTTCGGCTGGGTGTTTCGGGAGAAGAGGCGCTTTCGGGGGATACGGCTCCGATAGAGCAGCCGGAGGATCCCGGTGCACAGCAGCCGGAGGAGCCCGCCGATAACGGGCTGACCGAGGAGGAGTCGGCGTCTGTATATGAGCTGCAGCAGCAAAAGCTGCTTTTGCAGCAGCAGGCAGCACAGCTTCAGGCGGCGCGGCAGTATTATTCCTCCTCACTTGACGGATTGCTGGCGCAAAAAAGCAACATTGAGCAGCAAATTGAGCTTAAGCAGCGCGAGATCAATGTCAATGCGCAGATCAAGGAGCAGCTGACGACACAGATTGAAACCACCGGCAAACAGATCCTCGATTTGGAATATGCGATTATTTATAAAGAGCAGGCCATCAACGAGCGTTATGAGGGACTGCGGCAAAAGCTGCGCGCCATGGCGAAGGACGGCACCGGCGGTCTGACCACGATTCAAATGCTGGCCAGTTCTCAAAGCTATGCCGATTATCTGATCAATTCCAAAATGGCCTCGCGCATTGCGAAAATTGACCAGGATGTTTTGGCGGGGCTTGAGGAGGAACTGGCGCAGATTCAGAATGAGCGTGCGCTCCTTCAGATGCAAAAGCAGTCGCTGGAGGAACAGCGAAAGCCGTATGAAGAAGCGGAAACGGCGCTCAACGCCAATAAGAATGAGCTGACCGAGCTGCGTTCGCAGGCGGAGCTGATTGCTATGCAGCTCAACGCCAACATCACCTATTACCGCCAGCAGTATACCTTGATTTCCGAGCAGCAGTCGCGTCTGCAAAAGCAGATCAATGAGATTCTGAAGGACACTTCGCTGATCGGCACGGTGGCGTCCGGCGTCATGTATTGGCCTGCTCCCGGTTGCTCGGTCATCACCAGCAGCTTTAAATACCGGTGGGGTCGTCAGCACAACGGCGTCGATATTGCCGACTGGGGAGAATCCACCGGCAGACCCATTGTGGCGGCGGCGGACGGCGTTGTCGTATATGCCGGCTATGATGACGGCGGCTACGGCAATTATCTGATGGTTGACCACGGCTACGATATGCTGGGGCAGCGGATCATCACGCTGTATGCCCATGCCGATATGCTGTATGCACAGGTAGGCGATATGGTATACGGCGGTCAGTCGGTGATCGCCGCGATGGGCAACACCGGCAATTCGACGGGCGCACATCTGCACTTTGAGGTGCGTGTAGACGGTACGGCGGTCGATCCGGTGGGAAGCGGCTATCTGTCCGTCGAGGGCATTTCCATTGAGGGATAGCGACCCTTGCGCTCTTTTTCCTGCTTTTTTGTTATCTTTCTTTTGCCGCCGTGTTATAATAAGGAAAAAGAAAGGGGACTATAAGGAAAAAGGGGAATATAGGGGCTTGTGGCGGCTGCTTTGCCCTTTTGGACTTTTGCAAGTGCCTTTTTTGCTCTATCAGTAAATCTAAAATGCCTTGTAAGAATTTGTAACTTGCTTTTTTTGCAAAGGCAAGTTACAATGCAATTGTTGGCATAAAGGCCATTTGGCTTTGTCATTTTGTAAGGAGGAAAAATTATGAAAAAACTGTTGAGTGTTGTATTGGCAGTTGCCATGCTGTTCTCGTTTACGGCGATGTCCGTATCGGCAGCCGGTACCACTTCCCTGCTCCCCGACGATGTGTCGGCGTGGAATTGCAAGGATGCCGGCGATGGCAGCATCACGGTCACGAAAGACGGAGACGCGCTTGTCTTCACTGCTACCACGGGTTGGCCGGAAGCGTCCTACACCAGAGACACCGATCTGATCGTTTTGGATCAGGCCGGTCAGTATCTCAACTATGATATCACGGTTGAGGGTAAGGCCAATATTTTGATCTTCTTCAACGGCAAGGATCCGATGGAGCAGGATGAACTCGGTGCTGATAAGAAGCATTTTGCGAACTATCAGTCCCTCAATCCGCTGATCGGCGACGGCATTACGGACAATCCCGCGGCACAGGACGACCTGCCCGCCGGCAATTACAAGGGCTCCCTTGAGCTGACCGCCTTTGCTCCCCAGGGAACGGAGGACGGCAAGGTTCAGGTTTCCGGCGTCAAAATATTTGCTGTCGGCGATAACGCGAAGGTCACTGTCCGTGAGCTGAGCGTCGGCGCCAAGACCGGCGAGGAAGTCACCCCCACCACCAGCGATACGCCCGCTACCACCAATGCGGGCGGCGCTGCTACGACCACCACTGCTAAGAACGGCTCCTCTGCCAAGACCGGCGAAGAGAGCAATGCGTTCCTGTTTGTCGTCGTGGCCGCTATGGCTGTCGCGGTTGTCGGCGTGAGCGCTGTTGCTGCCAAGAAAGCAAAGTCTAAATAATTGACCTTGCTTTGAATGCAAGTGCTTATTACAAAAATCCCGCGGGAGAGCGTCCCGCGGGATTTTTTTTGCATTTTTCTTTCCTATTACACCGTCGAAAGCCCCCTGCACGACCTGCCCGGATTGCGCAAACATCTGTAAAAATGATAGGAAAAATGTATGTGTTAAAATGATGTGAACCAATAAAAAGAGAAGTTTCAACCAAG
>JBJEIR010000040.1:0-5035 GCA_051877215.1 Acutalibacteraceae bacterium
GGCCGCTGCGGAATTGGCGGTTCCCGAAACGGCGGCGCTTTTGTCGCAGCTTTGCTCACAGCAGGAAAGGCTTTCTCAGCTTTTGCAAATGACCTTGCAGCGCGAAACCCATCGCTTGCGTGTTATGCGTGAAAAACGCTGCCTTTGCTCGCCGCTTTTCTATGTGGAGGAACGGCAAATGCGTCTCGATTTTATCACGCGATCGCTTGTTTCCTCTTCGACGGCCAATTGTCAGCAGGCGTCCCGCCGCCTGGCGGCAAGCGCCGCGAAGCTGGACGCACTCAGTCCGCTGAAAGTGCTCGGGCGGGGCTATGCCATTGTGTATAAGGATGAAGCGGTGGTCAAATCCGTCGGCGAAGCAGCCGCAGGAGATCACCTGAATATAAAGCTGGCGGACGGAGAGCTTTCCTGTACCGTCAATTGAAGGAGGACGGATAAATGGCTTCTGTAACATTTGAGCAGGCGATGACACGCCTTGAACAGATTGTAGCCGCCCTTGAAAGCGGGCGTTGTACATTGGATGAATCTATGAAACTGTTTGAAGAGGGGGCAAAATTGACCGCTTTCTGTCAAAAAGCCCTTCGGTCCGCCGAGCAGAAGATTGTCAAATTGACGGCGGCGGAAAACGGCGAGGAAACGGAACTGACCGTTCCGCAGGATACGCAGCTTTCCATGGGAGAGGCGCTGAGCGACTGAAAGGCGCCGCATGTATGAAAAGGGCGCTTTAAGAAACAGGGTCATAAATTTTACGGTTTAGGATAAGGAGCGGCGGAGATGGAATTGTATACCCCGCGTCTACAGGAATATTCGGAAAAAATCGAGCAGGAGCTTGTTCGCGCAATGCCGCCGAAAGACGGGCTTCAGAAAACGGTTGCGTGTGCCATGGCGTATGCCTGTGAAGCGGGAGGCAAAAGACTGCGCCCCGTGCTTTTGCTGGAATTTACGCGGCTGTGCGGCGGACAGGCCGATCAAGCGCTCCCGTTTGCCTGCGCGCTGGAGATGATTCACAGCTATTCGCTCGTGCACGATGATCTCCCGTGTATGGACAACAGCTTGCTGCGAAGAGGACGGCCGTCGGTTTTTGCCAAGTACGGCGAGGATATGGCGCTGCTCGCGGGAGACGGTTTGCTCACGCGTGCGTTTGAGTGGATGCTGAAAGCGGAAAATTGCTCGGGCATTGATCCGAAGACCGCGATGACCGCCGCCTTTTTGATTGCCGATGCCGCCGGTATCGGCGGCATGGTGGGCGGTCAGACGATCGACCTTCAGAGCGAGGAAAAGACGATCGATCTGCCTACGCTGCAAGCACTTCAGGAGGGGAAAACCGCGGCGCTTATTATGGCGGCGTGCGAAGCGGGCGCGGTGCTCGGCGGTGCATCTGCCGCACAGCGCGAAGCGGCGCGGCGCTTCGGATATGAGCTGGGGCTGTGCTTTCAGATTGTTGACGATTTATTGGATGTCACTTCGACGCCGGAGCGCCTCGGAAAGCCGGTTGGGGCGGATGAAAATAACCAAAAGGCAACCTATGTGTCGCTCCTCGGCTTTGAAGAGGCGCGCGCGTTGGCAAAAAGGCGTACAGAGGCCGCAAAAGCCGAGCTGGATTTGTTCGGCGAAGAGGCACAGGATTTGCGCGCGCTTACAGAGGCGCTGCTTTCGAGGACCGTTTGACAGGCAGCTTGTAAAAAAGGTGGGATGATGATGGAATTGGCGGATGTGTTCGGAAATCGCGTGCTGATATCCATTTTCTTCGGATGGTTAATCGCACAGGGATTAAAGGTGATTATATCCGTTATCAAAACGCGTTCTTTTAATTCGGAACGAGTATACGGGGCAGGCGGCATGCCGAGCTCGCATTCCTGCATGGTCAGCGCGCTGGTGGTGTCGATCGGTATGACCGAAGGCGTTCGCTCTGCGGTGTTTGCATTGGCGGTGGCATTCGCATTTGTCACGATTTATGATGCGATGGGTGTCCGCCGACAGGCCGGTTTGCATGCCAAATTGCTTAACAAATATATCCGTGTCACGCAGGCTCTTCAGGATCAGGAGGGAGAGACACAGGAAGCTGCCGAGGAGTGGGATGAACCGGTCGATTTGAAGGAATTTATCGGGCACAATCCGCTTGAGGTGCTTGTCGGCGTGCTCCTCGGTATTATGACGGCTATTTTTGTGTGTATTGTTTAATCGGCAATAAAGGAAGTTATGGATATGGCAGAACAGCGCGGATATTTGGCATCCATTCATACCTCCGCGGATATAAAAAAATTATCAAAAGAGCAGCTTGTTGAGCTGTCGGCGGAAATTCGACAAAAATTGATCGAAACCGTGTCGCAGTGCGGCGGACATCTCGCCTCCAATTTAGGAGTCGTGGAGATGACCATTGCGCTGCACAGGGTGTTTGACCTGCCGCATGATCAGATTGTATTTGATGTCGGTCATCAGTGCTACACGCATAAATTGCTTACCGGTCGTACGGCGGATTTTGACACCTTGCGTCAAAAGGACGGTTTGTCCGGCTTTCCTTCTCCGAGGGAAAGCGACTGTGATGTGTTCATAACCGGCCACAGCAGCACGGCAGTATCCGCCGCCAACGGGCTGGCAAAGGCCAAATCTCTTCTCGGGGATGACGGGTATGTCATCGCAGTGGTCGGGGACGGGGCGATGACCGGCGGACTCTCTTTCGAGGGACTCAGCAATGCCGGGCGCAGCCACGACAGACTGATTGTGGTAATGAACGATAACCGTATGTCGATCAACAGCAATGTCGGCTTTATGGCACGGCATCTTTCCAAGCTGCGTTCGCGCCCGAAATATGTGCGCTTCAAGCGGCATTTCGGAGGCAACCTGCGCCGCATACCGCTTATCGGCAAGGCGATCTTCCGCTTGCTGCAATCGATGAAGCTCGGCATCAAAAAAACCATTTATCACAACAGCAGTATGTTTGAGGATATGGGGTTTTATTATCTCGGGCCGGTGGACGGGCATAATATATCCGATCTCGAAAAGGTTTTTGAAGCGGCCAAGAGCATCGACTGTCCCGTTTTGGTCCATGTGGATACCGTCAAAGGGCAGGGGTATCGGTATGCACTTGAAAATCCGGACGGATTCCACGGCGTCAGCGGATTTGATGTGGAGACGGGCGCGCTGCCGGAAGGGGCGGAGAGCTTTTCGAGTGTGTTCGGAAAAACCGCGCTCTCGCTTGCAAAGGCGGATGAACACATTTGTTTCATAACAGCGGCGATGACCGACGGTACAGGACTTGCTCAGGTCGCCGCGCAGTATCCGAAACGCTGCTTTGATGTGGGTATTGCAGAGGAACATGCCGTTACCTTTGCTTCGGGATTGGCACAAAACGGCATGGTGCCTGTTTTTGCCGTATATTCCACTTTTTTGCAGCGCTGCTTTGACCAGTTGGTCAATGACACCTCCATCATCAACAGCCATATTGTGTTGGCGATTGACCGCGCCGGGATCGTGCCGGGAGACGGCGAAACGCATCAGGGGATTTTCGATGTGCCCATGCTCAATGCGATTCCGCGCGCGACGATTTATGCGCCCTGCTGTTTTGCGGAGCTTGCGCTTCAGCTTAAGCAGGCTGTGTATGATGCAAACGGCATTGCGGCCGTGCGATACCCGAAGGGCGGCGAAATGCTGCTTCCGAGCGGGTTTGAACCGGATTATAAGCCGTTTACATGGTACCGATCCCGCCGTTCGGAGGTGCTGCTTGTCACCTACGGACGCTTATTCGGCAATGTGTTGGCGGCGGCAAACGAATTGGCACAAAACGGACAGTTTGTGTCGGTGCTGAAGCTCAATCGTATTAAACCGATTGATCCCGATTGTATCCGTGTGGCACTCAGCTATTTTCGCGTGCTGTTTTTTGAGGAAGGCAGTCGCCACGGCGGCGTGGCGGAATCGTTCGGTGCGATGCTTGCGGAAAAGAATTTTGCACGCCGATATGAAATTTATGCGATAGACCGGTTTGTCCCTTGCTGCACGACGGAGGAAGGTCTGCATATGGTGGGCTTAGATGTAGACGGAATTGTGGCAGCGGTCGGCGAAACCGTGCAGCCGCAGCATTCCGATATGGATTTCGACACCGCTGTCGATGCGCAGGATTCTCCGCTTGTGAGAGAGGAGCCTGCCTCCGAACCGATGGATGAAAAAGAGAAAATGTCCGATGAAGAATCGGCGGTGATATCGGATGAGGAAACGCTTGAAAAGGGGCCGAATACGGAAACCGAGAAAAAAGAGCCGTTTGTACAGGTGATTTCGGTTGAAGAGCAAAAGGATGAGTGAACGCAATGCGACTGGATACGGCTTTGGTGATACGCGGCCTTTCGTCAGGGCGCGATAAAGCAAAACACCTGGTCGCTGACGGCTTTGTGACTGTCAACGGCAAGGTGGTCACAAAGCCATCCTTTTGTGTATGCGAGGACGATCGGGTTGTCTGCTTTGCAACAGCGCGTTATGTAGGCCGCGGCGGCGAAAAGCTTGAAAAGGTGTTTGTCGAATACGGCCTGTCGGTTCAAGGAGCCTCTTGCGCGGATATCGGGGCGTCTACGGGCGGATTTACCGATTGTCTGCTGCAGCACGGGGCGGACCGCGTATATGCGGTGGATGTCGGTCACGGGCAGCTTCATGACAGCTTGCGCGCCGACCCGCGCGTGGTTTGCATGGAGGGGACGGATATCCGAAACAGCGATGCGGTGAGCAGGGATATTCCCGCACACAGTATTCAGGCTTGCGTGGTGGATGTTTCGTTTATTTCTCTCAAACAAATTTGGGACAGCCTGCCGAATTTGCTGGCGGATGACGCCACGGTCATTTGCTTGATTAAGCCGCAGTTTGAAGCGGGTCGCGCGGCGCTTTCCAAGCGCGGCGTGGTTCGATCCGGCCGCGACCACGAGAGGGTGCTTTGCGACTTGCTGTGCTTTTGGAAAGAACGAGGCTGGTTTGTAAACTATCTTTCGTGGTCGCCTATATTTGGCGGTGACGGCAATACGGAGTATTTGGCGGCGCTGTCCCGAAAAGGGAC
>JBJEIR010000041.1:0-4922 GCA_051877215.1 Acutalibacteraceae bacterium
AGATGCGTTGAGCGCTGCCCGAAGCAATGCGTCGGTAAGAGACGCATCGGGTGCATGCAGATACACAACCTCCACACGGGAATTTTTCAGTCGGCAAAGCGCTTCTCCGATAACGGCTTTCCCCTGCGTCATCAAAAGGGCTGTATTCCCCGTAAAGCCTGTCCGTCGGCAAAGCGCTGCGCATTGCCGTTCATCGGCGACTTCGATCGCGATCATGTAAAACCGACCTTCCGTTTTTGATATAAGCCGCGGCGATTTTCTGTTTTGTATGGGTTTCCACCAAAAGATTGCGCACTTCCTCAGGCGTCAAATGCCGCCAATCGCCGACCTTCAGCATTCCGAGGCGAACAGGTCCGATCGCCGTGCGCCGAAGGCGGATCACTTCCAGCCCGGACGCTTCGCAAATGCGGCGGATTTGCCGATTTCGTCCTTCGGTCAAAACCACTTCTATGACCGTTCGCTCCGGCTGAGACAGGACAACAACCGCCTGTGCAGGGGCGGTGTTCCGCCCGTCGATTTCTATTCCCTTTTGGAAAAGCGCCAGCTGTTCGTCCTTGATCTGTCCGCGCAGCGTGACGCGATAATATTTCGGTATATGCCTTGAAGGGTGCATGACGGCATTGGCAAAATCGCCGTCGTTCGTCATCAAAAGCAGCCCTTCCGAATCCCTGTCCAATCGGCCGACCGGATAAACCCGTGCGCCGACGCTTTTCACCAAATCCGCCACGCATTTACGCCCCTGCTCATCCTGCATGGTGGTGACATACCCACGGGGCTTATTGAGCATGAGATAGGTGGGCATCTCGGCCTTTTCCAGCTTTTTCCCGCATACCGTCACGACATCGCGGCGATCGTCCGCTTTATCTCCGAGCGCTGCGACGCGTCCGTTGACCTTGACCTTTCCCGCAGCAATCAGTTCTTCTGCTCCCCGTCGGGAAGCAACCCCTCTTTCCGACAGCAATTTTTGCAGGCGTACAAGCGCCATATCCGTACACATCCTTTTGATTTCCGATTGCCGTTTCGGTTTTGTGCAAATGCGAAACGACAGTCGGTTATGATATAAAAATGTAAAAATGCTTTGCATCATGTCAACGCGCTCTTCAGCAGTGCCCGAAAGAGCGTTCCGGCGCGCGTCAGCCACGGTTCTCTGGCCCGCTCTTTGACGGTTTCGGCGGCGGTGATCGGCGTGGCGGCGACCACACTGCCCCGCAGCGTATAAATCACGCTGCCCAGCGTGTCCCCTTTTTTCACCGCTGCCCAGATAAAGCGCGGAAGCGATACGGTGACAACGAGCCTGTCTTCATCTCCGCGCAGTCCCGTAACAGGCGGCGGTGAAGCGGCGTTCAGCACGACTGCGTCCTTTTCTCCCCCGCACACGGTGAGCTCCGACAAAGTCGGCGTGGGAAGCGGGATGGAAACCAGCAGTGAAAAGCCGGCATCATAGAGGGTTATATGCCCATCCCAATCATCCGGGCAGTTCAAGGTCACCGCAATTAAGGTCACGCCGTCGCGGCGCGCCGCCGATACAAGACAGCGCCCGGCTTTGGAGGTGTATCCCGTTTTCATGCCGATGGCGTCGGGATAGAGTGATAAAAGGCGATTGTGATTGCTCATGACCGCCTGATGCTTCGGGTTTCCGAAAGACACCGTTTCCTGCGTGGAGGAACAAATTGCGGCAAGCATATCGTTTTTGAGCACTTCGGCCGCCAGCAGCGCCATATCATAGGCGCTCGCGCCGTGCTCCCCCTCATCCAGACCGGAAGGGGTGACGAACACACTGTCTTTCATACCGATTGCCGCCGCACGCTCGTTCATTTTTTCGGCAAACGCCTCATAGGAACCGCAGGAAGCAATGGCGACCGTGTTCGCGGCATCATTTCCCGATTCAAGCAAAAGGCCGCACAAAAGATCCCGTAAAGAGATCCTGTCGTCTGCTTTGAGCCCCATGGTCGTCCCTTCTACAGATACCGCTTTTGCAGGCACGATAATATCCTGTTCCTGTGAAAGCAATTCGGTTGCTAAGAGCGCCGTCATCAGCTTCGTTGTACTTGCCATCGGGCGTTTTTCGTGGGCATTTTTTTCAAACAGCACCCGCCCGGACGACGGCTCATAAAGCACAGCCGCCGACGCCGATATATCCGCCGACACAGCCAGCGCTTCCTCTGCCGCCGCGGGAACCGGCGATAAAGCGGTGCCCTCTATTGCCAGCGCCGCCGCCATCATCCAAGCGCCCCATTTTAAAATTCTTTTTTTATACAAGTTTACCACCTGCCCTCATAGAAACCTATGCGGACAGATGGCAAAATAGACACGCTTTATTCAAGGACGATCTCGTCCGCCTGCTCGGCGGCATCGGCATCTTCGGGCTTGTCCTTCTTAAAAAGCCCCGTCACTTTATCTACAAGATCGGGCACCATGCTGACAACACTGTTGGCTGTTTCCGGCTTAGCAACCACAGGCAAGAGCTTGACATCGCCCTTGGAAATGACCAAAAAGGCCACCGGCGTTACATTGACGCCCGCGCCGCTGCCGCCGCCGAAAATATCGCGGTTAGCCTTATTCGGAAGGTCGGAGCCGCCCGACGCAAAGCCGTAGGATATACGGGACACCGGAATGATCGTCGTGCCGTCGGGGGTGGAAATGGGATTGCCGACGACGGTATTGACATCTACCATTTCCTTAATCTTGTCAATGGAGACGCCGAGCAAGCTGTGAACACTTTTTTCCATAGGAATACTCCTCCTTTTTCAATCGGTAATCAAATTTGATATGTTTGCCTCATCGGGAGCGCGGCGCTGCCGATGAGGATGAGCGCGCAGAAGATTTTATGCGAACGGATATCCACCCGAAAAGCAGACAAAGAAGTGCGTATACGACACCGAAGGGCCACACCCACACAATCAGCCTCATTCTCGCGCTGCTGTTCTCCGCCAAAAAATCCGGCTGCACCAGCACGCGCTTTTTTCGAATGCGAACAAGCGATGACAAGGCCGAAAGTGTCGGGAAAAGTCCCGCGCAAACGCCGCCGTAAAGCAGTGCCGTTTTATCTGCTTCTTCTCCGCCCACACGAATACAAAGGGAGAGCTGCCGCACCGTTATAAAACGGCAGATACGCCGAAGCGCCGTCGTACAAAGCCTTAAAAAGGTCTTAAAAAAATTCGTAACCCCCGTCACGCCCTCTTCTTTGTAAAGAGAAGAGAGCTCATCGCGAAACATATTTTTTTTGTTTTTATTCGCGTTTTCGGAGGCGGGGGCATCCTTCGGAGAAGAAGGCTGCTGCACATCGGGTTTTTCAGACGAAGGAGACATTCGGTAGATCGGAATGAGGCCGAACAGATAAACACCGACGCACCACTCATCTATATAGTTTACACGGATACGAAGCGGAATAAACAGCAAAAGCAACAGCAGCAAAACAAGTCCGAGCAGGATATACCCAATCACCGACAATACCGCCGCCATTGCCGCTTTCCTCCTTTTGTACCGTATTGTTTATCATCCGTCTTTTAATCGACCGATTTTTCCGTTTGTATGTCGTTTTGCTCCGATTCGCGTATAACATCATCCAAGGTCGGTTCGGTCATGACCCTCTGCTGTTCTTCTTCGGGAAGCGGGGGCAAATCGGCAAGTGTCTGCAATCCGAAGCTGCGAAGGAAGCCGGCGGTCGTGCCGTAAAGAAGCGGTCTGCCCGGCAACTCAAGCCGTCCGCGCTCCTCCACCAATCCCTTGAGCATCAGCCCCTGAATAACCGCACTGCAATCGACGGAACGCACCTGCTCAACAAACGCTTTTGTCACCGGCTGATTATAGGCGATCACCGCCAAGACCTCCAAAGCCGCTTGCGAAAGAGGTGTATTCCGGCGGATTTCCAACGCACGCCGCACCGATTCGGCGGAGGATTCTACCGTGCAAAACTGATAGGCATCCTCCAGGCGTTTCAGAACAATGCCGCCCTTTCTCATCGCGTATTCCTGCCGAAGATCCTCACACAGGCGCTCGGCCGTTTCCTCATCAATCTCCAGCGCCTGCGCCAAACGGGCTATCGGCATCGGCTCTCCGGATGCAAACAAAACAGCCTCCGCATCCGATCGAATCTGATTGACATTCTGATTCATGCTTCTTCTCCCTCCGCCTGCAGTTCTTTCGGCGCACGCGCCAGCATGGACACTTCCGCTTTGTCACCGTCGCCGCTTACGGCAATGCGCTTTGCTTTGATCAGCTCTAACAGCGCCAAAAACGTCGCCACCAGTTCAGAACGATTTTTCGACTCTTTAAACAGGGAAGCATACGAGGTCTGTTTCGAGCGATACAATCGGCGCAATATATATACAATTTTGGAGGATACCGAAACGATTTTGCGCGAAACGATGCCGCGAAAAGCCTGCGGCGAAGGAGGCAGGCGTCTTTTTCCCCTGCCCGCCGCGCGCATATACGCTTCGCTCAGGACATACGGCGGATGCCGGCGGCGATAGGTATAGTCGGGCGGCAGCGGCTCCTCCTCGCGTACAAACAAATCAAAGCCGATATGCTGCGCAGACAACTGCGCAGCGATCTGACGGCAAAGCTGATACTCAATCAATTCGCCGGACAGCTCCTGTCTCATTTTTTCGGACTCTTCCTCATGCTTCGGCAGCAGCATGGCCGATTTGATCTGCACCAATCTTGCCGCCATATCGAGAAATTCGGACGCAATTTCCATGTCCACCTGCTGCATCTGCCGGATGGCATCCATATACTGTTCGAGCACCTCGGCAATCGGGATATCACAGATATTCAATTTGTTTTTTTGCACCAAATGAAGAAGCAGGTCGAGAGGCCCTTCAAATACCGGCAGCTTGTACGATATGGTATCCATGAATATTCTCCGTTTCTGTTTCTGTTAAAAAAGAGCGCGCATCCGAAGAAATCAAAAATCAAAAGAT
>JBJEIR010000042.1:0-4902 GCA_051877215.1 Acutalibacteraceae bacterium
TGGCTCCCTCTGACGAAAGATTTGGTGCGGCGTCCTTTCCCTTGGCTCCCTCTGATGAGGGAGCTGTCACCGCAGGTGACTGAGGGAGAGAATAACAACATTCTGTATTCATCGGAAACAGGTAAAAATCCGCTGTATTTTCTCTCCCTCCTGCTCCCTCATCAGAGGGAGGCAGGCGTCAACCCCTCTTTCCCCATTACACAGGGGAGGCGGTGGTATGCCGCAAACCCCTTGGCTCCCTTGTGTAAAGGGAGCTGGCTCCGCCGCAAGGCGGAGACTGAGGGATTGTCTGCCTTTTGCGCCATTTTGCGGGGATAGAGCCGTCACAACCCCTCTTTCCCTTTACACAGAGGGAGGCGGTGGTACAACAGACTTTTCCGACGGGAAGAAACAGCGCACAAAAATGCGCTGCTTCTTTGCTAAGTGTCTTTCTTGCCCCTTTTTTTGGGTTGTCGGGAGCGTTAAAAAAGTCGGTCGGTCGTTTTACAGTGCGCTTTTTTGACAGACTGAAACACCGGTCGGCAAGGGTTTCACCCTTGCCGACCGGTGTTTTCTTTTTTCCTGTTATCGCGAAAATCGCTTTGATATAAGGGGGCTCGCACCGACAATCGAGACGGCAAAAGCCTCCTCCCACAGCATCAAAATGTGGTGCCCGTTATGACCGCATTTGCCATGATGTTATAGCCGAAGGTGAGCACATAATACTCATTGACCTTTTGCACGCTTGAAGCGGTGCTCAGAATGGGATTTGCGCAGGAAACCAGCTTGTTGTATTCCCACTGATCCAGCAAAAGGAAATAGGTGTCCTGTCCTTCCTGATCGTCAAACCACGATTTTTCCTGCTGATAGGTATAGGGAATGAGCTGCCCGTCATCCGTAACGGTGATGCTGCGGCATTCCACCTGCGAATCGGAAATGACCGTCAGGGCGTTCGCTTTCCAAAAGGTGCCGTAGCCATAGCTCCACCCTTGCTGCGCCATCGTATCGGCAATCGCATACAAGCCCTGATTTTGTCTGTAATCGGGCGGCATCGTGACAATGCTCGCAAGGGTGGAAAATCCGACCAGCAAAATCGGAATCAGCGCAATCAGTGACAGGCGTGCAAAGGTCTTTCGCTCTGCATAAACCCAGCGGCACAGCGCCGCCGTCACAACGGCCGAGGTTGCAAGGATCGGGCTTAACCGCCAGTTGGCGACCGACAGCCGCCCGAAGATGTAGCCGACCATGATGAGCGCCGTCAAAAACCAGTGCGCCAAAATAACAAGGCGCGTCGCGCGATCCTTGATTTTCGGATACAGCACCGTCGCCGCCACAGGCGCCGCCAGCAGGATCACCGCCAAAAGAATGCGCAGGATATTCATGATGCCGTTAAAATCGGCGATGGGTTCATTGCCCGCAATATTCACGCCGATCAGCGTCGCCCAATGCTGGAAAAAGAGCGCAAAATGGTCAAACCACAAATCCGGCCCGTCAAAAGCGGAAAACGAATCCGCATAGCCGGCGACCATATCTCCTTTCAGGGCGCCTCCGAGAAGCCAGCCCGCTCCAAGCCCGATAACCGAGACAAAAATCAGCAGCAAACTGCCCCATTTTTCGCTCGGGCGAAGAGATTTGTCAAAGGAGAAGAACCGCTCGGCCACCAGTGCGGCAAGCATCGGGAGCGAAAACATCGTGATGATTTCAAGCTGATTGGCAGACGCGATCGTGCTCCAAACGAAAAACAGTCCCGTGTATACGATCCACGAAATCTTTTTAGCGCCGAGCGGCGTATGCAGCACATTCATCACCTTGAGCGCCAGTCCCAGCCCCACGAACAGGAAGAAAAGCCCCAGGCTATAGTAAATAATATGTCCCCAAAAAATCTCCCGCAGCTTTTCGCTTCCGGACAGAATCATCAGAATACAGGCGACCGCCAGACTGCTGCTGCCCGCCCCCCATTTCATCTGATGAAACAGGAAAAACAGCGATGCCGTAAACAGAGCAAAAAAGATCAGCATGCCAAGCACATGCGTGGTCATCGACACGCCGAACAGCGCAATCAGCGGCACCATGATAAGCTGTCCGCCGAAGGGAAGCAGGCACGCATATTCAAAATCGGGATTGAGCAGCGCGCCCGCATCATACGAGGCCTTTGCCCACATCAGCGTATCGGCGCTGTCCGAGTGAAAATAGCCGCGGGACGGCCCGAGAATAAAATAGACAATGACCGCTATCACACCCGCACAAAATGCAACCGCCAAACAGCGCGGCGTAAAAAGCCGTTTGAGCAGAGCTTTCCCCTTTTCCCGATCCACCTGCGGCAGAACAGACTCCTCCGATCCGCGCGCCGCGCGGTCGTCCGTCTCAAAGCGGGCGTCGGCTGCGGCGCCCGCAGCGGCAACGGCGGCCGCGCCGCCGGCTGCGTTTTGATTATTCATCGGATTTTCGTTCTTCATGATACTCCTTCTCCGTGTTCACATTCCAGATATTGGATTTGTCCCTGACACCGCCGCGGATGTTTTTGACCGCTTCAAATGAAGTGGCCATGGAATGATCCATGTTGTTATAGCGATGCTGGCCGTTTCGACCCACGCAGTACAAATTTTCAAAGCCGTCCAGCCAATCGATCAGGGAGTGTATGTCCGAGTAGGTGTCAAAATATGCGGGATATGCTTTTTTCACCTTTTCGCGGTGAGAATCGTACACCTTTGTATCGCGGTCGATCACGCCCATGCGAATCAGCTCATCCAGCGCAAACGCGACGCAGTCCGCTTCTTCCATGTTCCAAAACGCGTCGCCTTCCTCACAAAAATATTCCAGCCCGATCCATACCTTGTGATCGGGATCCTCCACCATATACGGCGACCAGTTGTTGAAAATCTGAATACGCCCGAGCTTGACGCCGACATCCTGCACATAAATCCAGCAGTCCGGCACGATATTGCCGAGCGTTTTGATATCGGTCTCATTTTTCAGCTCAAGCCTGTCCAAGAGCAGACCGACGGTCACAAAATCGCGGTAGGGAAGCCCTTTCGCAATGGCGGCGATGTCCTTTGGGACATCCTTCATGCCGCCGACCAGATCCTTGACGGGCATCGACGAAATAAACACATCGCCTTCGATCTCCTCTGTGCCGTCGGGGGTTTGCACCGTCACGCCGACGATGCGCCCGCCGTCGGTTTTGACCGCCGTCACCCGATGGTGAAGCCGAAGCTCCCCGCCCTCCTTGCGAATGCGGTCGGCGACCGTCTCCCAAAGCTGGCCGGGGCCGTATTTCGGATAGAAAAATTCCTCGATCAGCGAGGTCTCCACCGGTCCTTTTTGCTTGCCGGGTCTCACTTTCGCCATCATATCCTTGAGCACGGCGCGAATGGACAGCCCCTTTACGCGCTGCGAGCCCCAGTCGGCGGAAATTTCGCTCGGATGCCGTCCCCACAGCTTCTCGGTATACCCCTCGAAGAACATGGAATACAGCTTTCGCCCGAAGCGGTTGATATAAAAGTTTTCCAGCGAGCTTTCCTCTTTTTTGGCGACGGCGGATTTGAGATAGCTACACCCCGCCGACACCGTTGTTCCAAAGCCCATATTTTTGATCGTCTGCCACTTTAAGCTGACGGGATAATCAAAAAACTTCTTTTTGTAATAAATGCGGGAAACACGGTTGCGCACCAGCATGACCTTATCCTCTGTTTCGGGGTCCGGCCCGCCGGGACAAGTCGTGATGGTGCGGCCGAGCGTTTTATCGTCATAGGGGAGCGCGCCCTGCGTCGGCATGATTTCCTCCCACCAGGAGGTGACCGCACGGTCCTTGGAAAAGAAGCGGTGCCCGCCGATATCCATGCGGTTGCCGTTATGCCGCACGGTGCGGGAAATACCCCCGATCTCTCCGCTCTCCTCTAAGACGATCACGCGGTACTCCTGCGGTGTGCGCAGCAGCTCAAACGCGGCGGTCAGTCCCGCCGGCCCCGCGCCGATGATCACGACCTGTTTCATAGCGTATCTCCAGTCCCTTCTTTTTTTAGCGCCAAACAAGCTCTTTGAACAGCGCCGTTACCGCTTTGTATAAAGCAGCAGCTTTCTCGCCGTAAAATTCCACACAAGCACCACGGCGGCGGCAGCCAGTTTGGATACGACCGCCTGCCAATCGAGCACCGTTTCGTTCCCGTTCCACGGCCACGCGGTCAGCGGCAGCGCCGTGTTGCCGCCCCAAAACGCCAGCAGCCATGTATTCAGCCAAACGAGCACCGCCGTAATCCCCAGTCCGACCACGCCGATGAGCGCATACGCCAAAAATTCCAGAACCGGCCTGACCCGCGCGCGCTCCTTGCTGAACACCAGCCATTTGGACAATATAAAATTCACGATCAGCCCCAAAACAAAGCTGACCGCCGTCAGCAGAATATACTGCTGTGCGCCGACGAGCCGCAAAAGCAGGACATAGGAGCCGTTATCCGCCAAAAAAGCGATGCCGCCCACAAACAGATAGCGAAACATCTGAATCACGATATTGTCCGAAGGCGTCATCATCAGGGCCTTGATATCAAAATGCCGTAAAAGCGACCAAAATTCCTTCACCGTGCCGCATGCCGTCCTTTCCCCTTTGACCTGTGCGCTCTTTCTTCTCACCCGACCGCTACGCCGCTGCACGGCGCTTTTGTTGTCAGATACTTTCCCGAGCAGTCGGGTCATTTTCCACATAATACTTTCATTATATACAAATCCTATTATACTGTCAATCACAAAGCCCCATTCTATTGGCTCGCCCGATCTGCCGCGGCTTCGGATATTGTTTTTGCCGCGTTCGGCGGATAGCCTGTCCGCCGAAAAAACCCGCTTTTCTTTGCAATACGCTCACACAAAAAATACCCGCCCGCAAAACTGCCGCAGGCAATAACACTTGGCGACAGCCAAATATCACTGCTT
>JBJEIR010000043.1:0-4864 GCA_051877215.1 Acutalibacteraceae bacterium
TGAAGGAGTGGCTGGCAGATCAGTATTCCCTTTGTATCCCCGACAGCGCGCAATTCCTCGAGGGGTATTATGAACCGGAAATTGCTCGTGACCGCTCTGTTCATATTACCTTTACTGTGCCAAAAGCAGATGTTTCTGTTCTGACACAAGGAATAGACCCTTCTTTTTGGTACGAGTCCGGCGGCAGTACGTGCCGAGGGCATAATGCGTTGCTTACCATCGATTTCGATGACTCTGACGTTCTTGCGCAGTGCCAATTTAAAGGACGGCATCCCAAAAAAACAATCGCTTATTAACACTCAATAAATAAGCAGGCGAACGAACGGTATTTTTCTATGACCGTTTAAAAAATAAGGGGGTTGTCGTATGGTGGCAGAGCTGCATGATTTCGTGAGAGCCAAAACATTTTCGTCACCAACAGAAGATGTGTTTATCGAAACTGTAAAACGCAGACACGCGATCGATATTTTACAGACATATTTTTCAACAGGAAAAGATCAGAGTACGCTGATGATGTGGGTCGATTCCTCAAAAAGCGATGAGGCCTTTGTCGAAGTGTTACAGGAGGCGGCATATTCCAATGCATTTGGAATTGCCCTTACCACCCTGCCCAATGTAAGATATCCTTCCTTTATTCAAACAATCGGACTGGACTGCATGGATTTGTATGCTTCGCTCTTTTCCGTCCGCGATATTGCCTTCAAAAAATACGGATGCGCCGTCTATTTTTATGATTCTCTTTCTAGAATCCGAGATTTTGCACATGGCTCTGCTCTTTCGGCTGTAAAAGCGCATCTTTCGCAGCAATACGGGATCGATCCAAAATGGATCATAACAGAAGGGGGAATTAGCATTTTATGCGAAAATCCGGCGCTGTATTCTAAAATGCGGCAAGACGAGCCGCAAATCAGAGACTATGTATACAGGGAAATCCTTCGATACGACTATTACCATGTCCTGACGAAAAAAGATGTCATTGTGCATTTCATCTCCATGCAAGACTTGACGCCGCTGGAGCGCAACGATTATATATATGAAGTGTATTTTTCTTCATAAGAAAAACAGGATATGCTCGCAAGGAAGGGGAGATGCGCTCCTTGTTCTTTGCATGCCGTCAACTGCGCATATGCACCCGGGTGGTATGACGGAATGCATGCAGATGGTTTGCTGACCGAAAAAACAGCACCGCCGTTTTGTGCAAACGGGGTGCTGTTCTTTTATATAGAGAAAATGGGTTAACTGCCTTTTGGGGAATCGTCCTTTGATGTGACGGTGACGGTAATTTCCAATAAGCGTCTGCCGTCTGTTTTGGTGACGCAGACCTGCAGATCTTCATAGGAAAAAGCGTCGCCCTGTACGGGAATACGGCCGAGCCGCTCCATGACCCAGCCGCTGACCGTCGTCGCATCGCTGGTCACTTCCAATCCGAAGAAATCAAACATTTCCTCCAGATTGGTGGTGCAGACGATGCGGTAGGTATTGTCATCCAGCTTCTGAATTTCCTCGATAATTTCGTCATGCTCATCCCAAATCTCGCCGACGAGCTCCTCGAGAATATCCTCCATCGTCACAATGCCGACCGTGCCTCCGTATTCGTCGGCAATGACCGCCATATGGGACTTTTCTTTTTGTAAGAGCCGCAGCAGATCGTCAATATTCATGGAGCGGGCAATAAACGGAACAGGCTTGATGATGGACGCAACAGAGCCGCCGTTTGGGTAAATACGGCTGTAGAAATCCTTGAGATGAATCACGCCGACAATGTTGTCGATGGTCTCGTCATATACCGGCAAGCGGGAAAAGCCCGTCTGCGTAAAGAGCTTTGCAACAGCGGCACAGTCGGCATTTTGCTCGACGGCCTTGACATCGACGCGGGGGGTGAGAATGTCCTCCGCTTTCATTTCGTTAAATTCAATGGCGCTGCGAATCAGCTCGCTTTCGTGCTTGTCAATACCGCCGTCCTGCTGCGCTTCCTCCACAATGGTCAGCAGCTCCTCCTCGGTGATGGAGGGGGCGTCGGACACATGGAACAGCCGCCGCAGCAATTTTTTCCACAGGCTGAACAGAAAATTGACGGGCGTCAACAGCACCGTGAGAGCCTGCATGACGGGAGCGGAGAGCATGGCGAATTTTTCGGGGGATTCTTTGGCGAGACTTTTCGGTGAGATTTCGCCGAAAATCAAAACGACCACGGTGATGACGACGGTCGAAAGGGTGGCGCCCGCCGCACCGAAATAGCGCACAAACAGCACGGTCGCGATAGAGGAGAGGGCGATGTTGACGATGTTGTTGCCCACCAAAATGGTGGAGAGCAGCTTGTCAAAATTGTTCGACAGGCGCAAGACCTTTGCCGCGCGCTTGTCGCCGCTGTCCGCCAGATTTTTGATCCGAACGCGGTTGATCGAGGAAAAAGCGGTCTCGGTCGCAGAAAAATACGATGACAGGGCGACCAGTACGATCATGATCAGGATCGTGACGATACTGTCACTGTCCATAAAGCTTGATGTCCTCCTTAAATATCAGACGGGAATAGGCAAAGGGCGTATCAGTATCCGACTTCTTCGCCGACGAAGATCACCTTGATACGGCCTTTGTGCTTTTGCTTGGCGCAGATGAGATAGTTTGAACAGATGCGGTCCTGCTGTCCGCAGCCGAGCGTCATGCCGCCGCCCGCGCCCGCACAGCGTCCCGCCTGAGCGCAATAGGTGTCACAGTCAAGGCGCTTTGCGTTGAGAGGGGCGGCAACCGTCTTGACGCGGTCGACCGCGCTGTCGAGATCGGGAACCAGCTTTTGCTTGCCGACGACCATGATGACCGATTTGGGGCCGAACGCGATGGCGGCGATGCGGTTGCTGTTGCCGTCTACATTGTAAAGCTCGCCGTGCATCGTTACGGCGTTGCAGGAGCAAAGATACGCATCCGCCGAAAAGGTTTGCCGGTAAATATCGGTGATCTGTTCGCGCGAGAGCCCCGGCTCATAGCGGTCGAGAAAACGGTAATCACCGTTTCGCAGCAGGTCGAGCACCCCGGTTTGCTGTAAGGTGACGGAACCGCCGACCGAGACGACATCTCCCTTGTGAAGAAGAGAAGCGACGGCCGCCGGCACCTCGGCCGCGGTCGGAACATAACAGCTGTCGATATGATTGCGAGCCAACGCGCTCATGGCGGTTTCGATTTTCCGCGGAATATCGGGTTTGTTGTCAGTCAAGAGTTTTCCCCTCCTCAATATCCGAGATGAGATCGATACGCCGTTGGTGGCGTCCGCCCTCAAACGGTGTGGTCAGCCAGATTTGTGCGATCATGCGTGCAAGCTCGATTCCCGTGACCCGCGCGCCGAGGGCGAGCATATTGCTGTCGTTGTGCTGACGGGTGAGCTTGGCTGAGTACGGGTCGCCGCACAGCGCGCAGCGGATCCCCTTGATTTTATTGGCGGCGATGGACATACCGATGCCTGTGCCGCAAATAACGATACCGCGGTCGCATTCACCGCTTGCAACCGCTTTTGCGGCGCGAAATGCAAAGCGCGGATAATCGCAGCTTTCATCGGTATCTGTGCCGAAATCGTGGTAAGCAAGCCCCATTTCGTCGAGCAGATCTTTTATCATTTGCTTCATTTCCAACGCGCTGTGGTCACAGGCAAGAGCGATCATAACAATAAAAACTTCCTTCCGAACAGGCGGCAAGCCGCCTGTATAATCAAAAAAAGTATACCACTTGCACGCGGCACTGTCAATTACCAAAGCGGATATATCGGGGCGAGCGTTGTACGGGGGATTGTTATTTGCCAAAAAATATGATATGCTTTCAAAGAGGAGAAATTGTTTGATATCAGAGGAGGAAGCTTCATGAGGGCAGACGGTATACGCTTGAAAAATACCGATCCGATGTATACGGTGGCGGCGCATGTCATGAATAAACGCGTGGATGCGATGAATATGATCACCATTGACATCCCGATTGAGTCGATACGGCGCTATTTGCAGGAGAAGCGCAATGAGGGAAGGCCGATGAGTCATATGGCGGTGCTGGTCGCCGCTTATCTGCGCACGGCGGCGGAGTATCCGATGCTCAACCGATTTATCGTCAACCGAAAGGCATATGCACGCAATGAGTTCGCGGTGGCAATGATGGTGCTCAAATCCGGACAAACGGACAACGGAACCATGTCAAAAATGTACTTCGATCCGCACGATACCATTTTTGAAGTGCATCAAAAAATTGCCGAATATGTCGACAGCAATAAGCATACGCCCGAAAACAACGAGACCGAAAAAATCATTCGCTTTTTGCTCAGCGTTCCGGGTGTTTTGCGATTCGGCGTCGGCCTTTTCAAGCTGATGGACCGTTACGGGTGGCTGCCGAAAAAGATCATTGATGCGTCTCCGTTTCATAACAGCCTGGTAATCTCCAATCTGGCGTCTATTCGTACCAACCATATCTATCATCATTGCTATGAATTCGGCACGACCAGCATTTTTATCACCATGGGAAATTCGCGCGAGGTTCCCGTTCGCCACGGAGGAGAAATCGTTTTTGAACGCTGTATGCCGCTCGGAGTCGTGATGGATGAGCGGATCTGCTCCGGCAGTTATTTTGCCATGGCGTTTCGCCGCATGCGGCAGTATCTGAGCAATCCGGCGCTGCTGGAGGTGCCCCCTGCCGTTGTCAAAAATGACCCCGGCATTCGGAAATCCCGTCAACAAGGTGATATGGGCGATACATAACAAACCGCACCGTCATATACAGTAGTACAGGAAACCGCGTCGCTGTAAAAAAGCGTTTCATCCGACAGATAACGGATGAAACGCTTCAGCTTGTCAAAAAACGCGCTGTAAAAGGATTTTGTGGCATACCACCGCCTCCC
>JBJEIR010000044.1:0-12270 GCA_051877215.1 Acutalibacteraceae bacterium
TACCTACCATAATGCGTACCATGTTATACAGGAAGCCGTCAGCCTCCACCGTAAAGCAAACAAGCTCGCCGTCGCGCGTCACATCCGAGAAGGATACGGTTCGCACCGTCCCCTGCACCGTGCTGCCGGACGCGCAAAAAGCGGCAAAATCATGTGTGCCGATATACGCCTTCGACAGCGTGCAAAGCAGCTGCTCGTCAAGCGGGCGGTTGATATGCAGCGCGCGCCCTTCCCAAAAAGGATGCCGCTGCCGTCCGTTCCAAATGCGGTAAACATAGCGTTTGCCGCGTGCACAATAGCGCGGATGAAAGGATTCGTCCACCTCGCGCGCATCATATACGGCGATATCGCGCGGCAGAACGGCATTGAGCGCGGCGCACAGCTTCTCTCCGCGCATGGCGGTTTCGCTGTCGGTCGTGCAGCAAAACATCTCCGCATGAACACCGGCGTCGGTGCGGCTGCAGCCCGTCAGGCCGCTTCGCACACCCGTGATCCTCTCCAGCGCGTCCTGAAGCGTCTGCTGTACCGTTATACCGTTTGGCTGTACCTGCCAGCCGTGGTATCGCGTACCGTCATACCGCAGGGTAAGCAATATTCGCGCCAAGCGGTACACCCCCTTTTTGTCAGACGACGGTTTACAGCACCGCCGGCACAAAACAGTTCAGCACGATGACCGCCGCGATGAGCAGCGCCATCACCAAAAGCGAGCACACATCCCGCGCCGCCAAATGCAGCTGTGTCATGCGGGTGCGGCCGCCGCCCCCGTGATAGCAGCGGCATTCCATCGCCATCGCCAATTCATAGGCGCGGCGAAAAGAGGACACAAACAGCGGAATCAGAACCGGCACCAGCGCCTTGATTCGCTTGAGCAGGCCGCCGCTTTCCATATCCGCGCCGCGCGCTTTCTGCGCCGACATGATCTTGTCCGTCTCTTCAATCAGGGTCGGAATAAAGCGCAGCGCAATCGTCATCATCATCGCGATCTCATGCACCGGCACATGCAGCACATTCAGGGGCTTCATCAGCCGTTCAAGCGCATCGGTCAGCGTCGTCGGACTGGTCGTGTAGGTCAAAAGCGAGCTGCCCGCAATCAGGCAGAGAATCCGCGTCACCAAGAACGCGGCGTTGATAAAGCCCTGCGTTGTAATATGCAAAAAGCCCCATTCCCACAAGGTCACCCCGCCGCTGACATAAAACACATTCAGCACGGCGGTCAAAAGAATAATCGGCAAAATCGGCTTGATGCTTTTCCAAATCAGCTTGACCGGCAAGCCGGAAAGAAGGATGCTGACGATCAGAAAAACCGCCGCCAACGCGAGTCCGTACCAATTGGCAGGCACAAACACCAGCACCACATATAAAATGGTCAGGATGATTTTTACGCGGGGGTCCAGGCGGTGCAAAAGCGACTGTCCCGGGAAAAACTGACCGATCGTGATATCACTCAGCACGCGTCACACCACCCTTCAAAAGCGGCAGCAGCCGCTCGACGGCCTGATCGGTGGTATAGGCATTTTCGCCCACCTCATACCCGCGCGCGCGAAGTCCCATAAAAATGCGCGTCACCGACGGCACGGACAGTCCGATCGCCTCCAGCTCCTGTGCACGGGAAAACACCGCCGGCGCGGAATCGTACATTTTCACCTGACCGCCGCTCATCACCAGCACCTTGCTCGCCATATGCGCGACATCCTCCATGCTGTGAGAAACAAGCAGGATGGTCGTATTGCTTTCACGGCGATACCGCTCAATCTGTGACAAAATCATCTCGCGGCCGCGCGGGTCAAGCCCCGCCGTCGGCTCATCGAGCACCAAAATCTCCGGCTGCATCGCCATCACGCCCGCGATCGCCACGCGGCGTTTTTGTCCGCCGGACAGTTCAAACGGCGAGGCGTCCAGCACCTCTTCCCGCAGCCCCACAAAGGAGGCGGCGCGGCGTACCCGCTCGTCGATCTCCGCTTCGGACAGCCCCATGTTGCGCGGGCCGAACGCCATATCGCGCCGCACCGTTTCTTCAAAGAGCTGATGCTCGGGATACTGAAATACCATGCCGACGCGAAAGCGAACGGTGCGGATTTCCTTGGGATTTTCCCAAATATCCCTGCCGTCGAGCAACACCTGCCCGCTTGTCGGGCGCAGCAGTCCGTTGAGATGCTGCACAAGCGTCGATTTTCCCGAACCGGTGTGCCCGATAATGCCGACAAAATCGCCCTGTTCAACCGACAGCGAAACATCCTTGAGCGCCGCCTTTTCGTAGGGCGTGCCGGCGGAATACAAATGATTCACTTGTCTCATTTCAAGAATGGGCATGAGCGTCCTCCATCAAGTGCGCGAGTGCCTCTATGCACTCGTCTTCCGTTAAAATATCCGCGGGGAGCGGCAGTCCTAGGCGGCGAAGGCGCCAGCAAAGGTCGGTCGGCTGCGGCACATCCAGCGCCACCGAGCGCAGGGTCTCCACCTGACAGAACACCTCTCTCGGGGTCCCGTCGAGCAGGATTTTGCCGCCGTCCATCACAACAACCCGCTGCGCGCGCGCCGCCTCCTCCATATAATGCGTAATCAACACCACCGTGATGCCTTGTTCGCGGTTCAGGCGGCAAACGGTCTCCATAACCTCCGCGCGCCCCTGCGGGTCAAGCATCGCCGTCGGCTCATCCAGCACGATACAATCGGGCTGCATCGCAAGGATGCCCGCAATCGCCACGCGCTGTTTTTGCCCGCCGGACAGCTTATATACCGAATGCCTGCGGTAGTCATACATATTGACCGCCAAGAGCGCCTCGTCGACGCGGCGGCGGATTTCTTTCGGGTCAACCCCCAAATTTTCGGGGCCGAACGCCACATCCTCTTCCACAATGGTGGACACCAGCTGATTGTCGGGGTTTTGCAGCACCATACCGACGGTGCTGCGCACCTGCAAGCGCTTGTCCTCGTCACAGGTGTCGATCCCGTCCACCCATACCTTGCCGCCGGTCGGCAGCAAAATCGCATTGAAGTGCTTGGCAAGCGTCGATTTGCCGCAGCCGTTATGTCCGAGCAACGCGACAAAAGACCCGCGCTCGACCGCCAGATCAATGCCGTGCAGTACATCGGCCGCATCCGCCTGATCCGCCTCGGCGTTATCATATTGAAAGCTCACCTTTTGGGCGTTGAGCAGCATATCCGACATCAAAGATCACCTCGTTTTTCAACCGTTTTCCGCACCGTCCGCGGCAAAAGCCGCCGGTGCGGATTTCGGCCCGGTCGAGCGCTTATTCCCCGGTCCATACGGCGGTCGAGCCGCACGGCAGGCAAAGACCGCTCTGTGTCACCGGCAGGCCGATCTCGTCGGCGCAGACACCGCCGCCGAGCAGATCGCCGAGAATATAACACATCACCGACGGGGACAGCCCCGCCGTATAGGAATTGATCATCACAAACAGCGGCTTGTCGGACAGCAGCTTGACGCATTCTCTGACAAACGCGTATATCTGCTCCTCCAGCTTCCACACCTCGCCGCCGGGCCCTCTCCCGTAAGAGGGCGGATCCATCACGATCGCGTCATAGGTATTGCCGCGCCGCTGTTCGCGGGCGACAAATTTGCCGCAGTCGTCCACAAGCCAGCGGATCGGACGGTCGGCAAGCCCCGACAGCGCGGCGTTTTCGCGTCCCCACGAAACCATGCCCTTCGACGCGTCCACATGGGTGACCGCCGCACCCGCCGCCGCACAGGCGAGGGTCGCCGCTCCCGTATACCCGAAAAGATTCAGCACCTTGATCGGTCGGTTTGCCGCGCGTATCAGCGCGGTCATTTTGTCCCAGTTGACCGCCTGTTCGGGAAACAGTCCCGTATGCTTAAAGCCCATCGGTTTTAAGCGAAAACGCAAGTTCCCGTAGGCGATCTCCCACATATCGGGAAGCGGGCGGTAGGTTTCCCAGTGTCCGCCGCCGGAACGCGAGCGATGATAGCGGGCGTGCGCCTGTTTCCACAGCGGATGGCGCTTTCCCGTATCCCATATCACCTGCGGGTCGGGGCGAATCAACAGCACATCGCCCCACCGCTCCAGCCGCTCGCCGCCCGTGGCGTCCAGCAGCTCATAATCTTTCCAATGTTCGGCCGCTCTCATCAGCGCCCTCCTACTTATCTTCAGAACAGCGATTGCTGTCCGTCGTATTCCAATCCGAGATGTGCATACGCGGCGGGCAGCACCACGCGCCCGCGCGGCGTGCGGCTCAAAAATCCGATCTGCATCAGATACGGCTCATACACATCCTCAATCGTGACCGCTTCCTCGCCGACGACCGCGGCAAGCGTTTCCAGTCCCACCGGTCCGCCGTGATAATGCTCGATCATCGCCGTGAGCATCCGCCTGTCCACCATATCCAGCCCCAGCTCATCCACTTCCATGCGCGACAGGGCAATGCGGGCTGTTTCGGCGTTGATTTCCCCGTGACTGAGCACCAGCGCAAAATCGCGCACCCGTTTTAAAAGGCGGTTCGCGATACGCGGGGTCCCGCGGGAACGCGACGCGATTTCCAGTGCGCCGTCCGGCGTGCAGTCCGCCCCGAGGATATGCGCCGAGCGCAGCACGATGTCCGCCAGCTCATCGGGCGTATACAGCTCCAGGCGAAGCACCACGCCGAAGCGGTCGCGCAGCGGAGCGGAAAGCTGTCCCGCCCGCGTCGTGGCGCCGATCAGCGTGAATTTTTGAAGCGGCAGATGAATGCTCGCCGCTCCCTGCCCTTTGCCGTTGATAATATCAATGGCAAAATCCTCCATCGCAGGATAGAGAATCTCCTCCACCGTGCGCGGCAGGCGATGAATCTCGTCAATAAAGAGCACATCGCCCTCCTCCATGTTGGTCAGCAGCGCCGCAAGGTCGCCTGGGCGCTCCAGTGCAGGGCCGGAGGTGATACGGAAATTGACGCCCATTTCCACGGCGATAATCCCCGCCAGCGTCGTTTTGCCGAGTCCGGGAGGCCCGTACAGCAGCACATGATCCAGCGCTTCCTTTCGGAGCTTTGCCGCGTCGATATATACCTTCAGGTTTTCCTTGACCTTTTGCTGTCCGATATAATCCCCGAGCGTGCGCGGACGCAGGGGATTGTCCCCTTCATCCTCCGGCAGAAATTCCATCGAGACCAACCGATTCTCAAAATCCAGCTCCTGTTCCATAGCCGCTGTAAATCCTTTCCCGGCGAGACGGCAGCCGCCGCCGTATGATCATCGGGCAAGCGCTTTGAGCGCCTGCCGCACCAACTCTTCCACTGTCTGCGTCTCATCGAGACGCCCGACCGCCGCCGCCGCTTCGCTTTGTGAAAAGCCGAGCACCGACAGCGCTCTGACCGCTTCCGCCGCATTGCCCACGGCAATGTCCGCATTCCCCGACGGCAGCCCCCTATCCTCCGACACCGTCAAAGCGGCGACTTTGTCCTTCATTTCAAGCACAATGCGCTGCGCAAGCTTGGGGCCGACTCCCTGTGCACGGGTAAACGCCTTATGATCGCCCGAGGCCGCGGCAAGCGCCACCTGATCGGGCGACAGCTCCGACAAAACGGCAATCCCCACTTTGGGACCGACGCCCGAAACGGAGATGAGCTGCTTAAAGCACTCCTGCTCCCGCTGGTCGGCAAAGCCGAACAGCTCAATCGCGTCCTCCCGCACATCCATCATGGTATACAGCATGACCTCTTCCCCGACGTGGGGCAGCTTGCGGGCCGTATTCACGGTGATGCGGCAGCGAAACCCCACGCCGCCGCAGCAAATGACCGCCACATTCGGTTCCATGTGAATCAGCTCGCCCTTGACACTGTAAAGCATCGCGTATCCTCCCGCCATGCCGTACGGCACGGCTCAAAACAAATTTTCAGTCGGTTTTCATCAGTCGGCGCTTCAAGGCGGTCATGCCGCTTTGCGCATGACAAATGGCGACCGCGAGCGCATCGGCGGTATCGTCCGGTTTGGGCGTGTCGCGCAGTCCAAGCAGGCGGCGGGTCATTTCCATGACCTGCGGCTTTTGTGCCTTGCCGTAGCCGGTCACCGCGCTCTTGACCTGAAGCGGCGTATATTCGTAAACCTCTATCCCCTGCTGCTGCGCCGCCAGCAACAGGACGCCGCGCGCCTGTGCCACTTGAATCGCCGTGGTTTTGTTGGTGGTGAAATACAGCTTTTCAATCGCCATGGCGTCCGGCTTTGTCTTTTGCAGGATCAAGAGCATCTCCTCATAAATCTGCTCTAAACGACGGTTGAAGGGCACGCCCGCCTGCGTCGTGATCGCGCCGAAGCAAAGCGGCGCAAACCGCCCGTTGCGGCATTGCAGCGCGCCCCAACCGACAATCGCATATCCGGGATCGATCCCCAAAATGACCACAGCCCCGTCCTCCGCTTTCAATAAATGGATAGAAATGCCTATTATCTTTAGTAGTATAGCATATCCGAAAGGGAAACGCAAACAAAAAGGACGGGTTTTGAGCGGCATTTGTGAAAATTTTCACGCCGTTCATAAATGCCGTTTGCTTGTACACTGCCGGCGGTTTTGGCACGGATAGCGCCTGTCTGCCCTTCTGCCCCGGGGCAAAAGGGCGCTTTGTCCCATCCGAAGGCATCGCTGTCCGCCCTTTAAAATCATTGACGGTGCCGTGTGTTTGTGCTATAGTTATTATACTTGTAATGCTTGTAAAATGCCTTTAGATTGCTATCGGTAAATAAAAAGGTTGGTAATACATATGAAAAAAGGGATCCGATTTTTCCCCGCACTGTGGGCGGCAAAAGCCGCTTCCGCTGTTTTGCATCTGTCGCACCGCAACGCGACACATCTGCCGGGAATGATCGCGCTCAAGCTATGCCCTGATTTTCTCGCGCGCGTCGACAAACCGAAAACCGTCATCGCCGTCACGGGCACCAACGGCAAAACCACTGTCTGCAACCTGCTTGACGATGTTTTGACCGACTGCAAAAATGAGCCGCTCAACAACCGATTCGGCGGCAATGTGCGCGCCGGCATCGCGGCGACCTTTCTCAACGCCTGCACGCTCGGCGGCCGCGTGCGGCAGGATACCGCCGTGCTGGAGGTGGACGAGCGCAGCGCAAAGCTGATTTTCCCCTATATACAGCCGGATATTCTGCTGGTCACCAATCTGTTTCGCGACTCCTTCAAGCGCAATGCCCACTCGGAATTTATCTCCGATATTTTAAACAGCGCCATTCCCGAAAAAACCCGTCTGATCGTCAATGCGGACGATCTCATCAGCAGTCATCTGGCGCCGGGCAATGAAAGGACCACCTTTGGGATCGCTCACCGCGACGGCGACTGGCAATCCCCGCAAAATATCGTCTGTGATATTGTGACCTGCCCCAAGTGCGGTGCGACACTGCAATATGACTTTGTGCGCTACAATCACATCGGCCGTGCGCACTGCCCGAACGGCGATTTCGGCTCCCTTGATGCGTGCTATGAGCTCACAAATACCGATTCGCTCACCCGCACCTTGACGGTGCAGACCCCCGCCAGTGAGGAGCATTACCGTATGCTCGGCGACAACATCACCGACTGGTATAACACCCTTGCCGCCGTGACGGTGCTGCGGGAGCTGGGGCTGAGTGCCCAACAAATCGAGCAATCGCTCGAAAAGCGCGAAATCGTCAAATCCCGATTCGAACAGATCGAAGAAAACGGCAAAACCGTTATTCTGCATCTTGCCAAAGGGCAAAATCCCATTGCCTGTTCTCGCGCTTTTGATTTTATTCGCCGCACCCCGGGCAGCAAAGCGGTGATTTTGCTGATTGAAGATTTCTTTGACGCCAAGCATTCGACCGAAAATATCGCTTGGCTGTATGACGCGGATTTTGAATTTTTAGCGGGCGAGGATGTCCGACAGGTCATCATCGGCGGGGTGCGCGCGGCGGATTTCCGTGTGCGTCTGCTTTTGGCGGGCGTGCCGGACGAGCGCATTATCACCATGCGCGACGAAGCGGCCACCGCCGATGCGGTGGAGTTCAATGCCGTGGATACGGTTTTTGTGCTGTTTGATGTCTATACCGTTCATTTTGCACAGGCGGCGCGGGATCGGCTGCTCTCCCGCCTTTCCTCCGCAGCGCCCACCGCTTTGACCGAAGCCGCCGCACCGCAAGGGGAGGTAGAAGAAGATGACCGTTGAAATTCTGTTTCCCGAACACGCCAATTTATTCGGCGACATGAGCAATATGCGGTATCTGCAAGCCTGTCTGCCCGATGCGGAGTTTATCCGCACGCCGCTGACCGACACCCCCTATTTTGTCAATCACCCGGTGGATTTGCTGTATATGGGCCCTATGACCGAACGCACACAGCAGCGGGTCATCTATGCCCTGCTGCCCTTTGCCGACCGTTTGAATGAGCTGATTGAGGGCGGCACGCCGATGCTGTTCACCGGCAATGCGGTCGAGGTGCTGGGGCACTCCATTATACTGGAAAACGGCAACACCATCGAGGGGCTGCATCTGTTGGAAATGACTGCAAAGCAGGATATGTTTCACCGATATAACGGCTTGGTACTCGGCAAATTTGCCCCTGTACAGGAGGATATCGTCGGTTTTAAAAGTCAATTCACCATGGCAAAGGGCAATAACAACAGCTGTGCTTTTGTCAAAACCGAGCGCGGTATCGGACTGAATAAGCAATCCCATTATGAGGGCTTCTTTAAAGGCAATATGATCGCCACCTATTTACTCGGCCCGATTTTGATTTTAAATCCGGCGCTGACCCGTTGGCTGCTGGACACAATGGGCGCCCCCGATGCCCCGCTTGTTTATGAGGAGGCGCTGAGAGACGCGTATACGCGCCGCCTTGCGGAATTTTGTGACCCGCAGGTGAGCGTCGAGTGACCCTTTGTTTGCTCAGACAAAAGCACTCCCCCCCACCGCATCAACCGAGCACCGAACATTCCTCGGCGCCGGAGGATTCCCACAGGAATAAACGGACTCTGCCTTGGATAAGCGGACTCTGTTTGGAATAAGCGGGCTCTGTCAGGGATAAGCGAGTTCTGTCCGGGATAAGCGGGCTCTATTGTCGCACAAATATCGAATAGTCCATTATAAAACGGCCGTCGAACATCCCACTGCCCGCAACCGGCAACACTCTTACTGCAAGCGGCGTCAAATCGCCCGCCCTCAGATGATTATGGCCGGTTTCGTTACCGGACGGCCTTCACAAATGAAAGGCTTCATAAACGCACGCCTTCATAAACGGACGGCTCTATAAATATAGGCGGCTTTATAAAACGGACGCCTTCATAAACAGACGGCTTCATGGCAGGCAGCTTTATAAGCAGATGACTTTATAAACGCGCGCCCCATTCATCTGCCCAACAGCAAAGATTTTTTCTTCCTCTACGGGCGTAGATGACTTCATAAACGCATGCCCCACTCGCCTGCCCTCAGACGAGCACGAACTGTTTCCTCTTTTTAAAATAATATGGGCTTACTAATATTGGGTTTACTTACAGCAAGCTTTTATAGCTTACTGTAAGTGCCGAAAGACAATCTCTTGCCGCCCTCTGATAAGAAAAGCGGGCAGGCTTTGCTTTGTGACACAGGGAGAGAAAAAAGCTGTTACGATAGCCATATAGCCTTTTCCGACTACCCCTCAGTCTGCTTCGCAGACACACCCCCCTGACAAGGGACGCCGAAATCCGGCTTTTTTGACAAGCTGAGCAGGCTTTATAGCCTGCTTTTTTTATGCCCTCCATAGCCCGAACATTTCAAATACCATCCTTTGTCAACTGATTGCATCAAGATGCATTATGACAAAAAGATAGGTTTTCAAAGCAGAAATGGGCGGGGCAAAAGAAAACAGACCTCAACCCCTCGATTGATGCCTGCATTTCTGCCTTACCATACCGAATTTACGGTAGTGGATAAATCCTGCCATACGGATTTAGGAAGCCGATTGATAAATACTCGACATTAGCCGCCGCTTGTTATCATAGGAAATTTCATGTTCAGCTTGATTCCCGCCATTAAAAAAGCAGCATTTGCCGATTTGCTCATTGCAAATCGGCAAATGATATTGTGTATCTTGCAAATTCCATTTTGTACATAAAGTGTGGCTTTATCAAGAAGGGTGTTATAGGTTAACTGTTTATCAAAACCTTTTCCTTGACAACGCTTCTCCGATAACGCTTCCCAAAAGTTATACCAAAAAAGTAGACGAAAGAATATAAAGAAGAAAAGCATTTTAAAAGATTCAAAAATCGCATTTTACATATGTTTTCCCGTAAAACCAATCAAGCAATCACTTGACGGCAATTGCTTGCTTGCAAAATTCCGTTTGAACTCTTATCCCAACTATTGACAAAAAGCTGTTTTCTCATAAAACTAAGCAAACAGACGCCCGGCGGAGGTTGCTTGCAAAACTCTGTTTTAACCCTTACCCCAACTATTGACAAAGAGCTCATATATTCTCTCACAAAATGCTGCTTAACAAACAAGCAGCCGCCTGACGGCGACTGCTCATATAAATTCCGTTTTAACCTTTTACCCCAACTATTGACACAGAGCCAAAAGAAAGTAAGGCAAAAGAAATATCCTCATTACCTAAACCTAAATACCCTCGTCTATAGAAATACCCTCGTCTATAGAAATACCCTCGTCTATAGAAATACCCTCGTCTATAGAAAAAGCGCTATGTAATCGGAAAATTCTCTTACATAGCGCTTTTCATTACTCTTCATCCGGCTAAGGCTGTAAACAGCTTACAGCCTATACGCTTTTGTCTATTCCTGTTAAAGGAACCTGTGTCAAAAGCTTTTTATCAAGCCGTCTTTATTTTGCCTTTGACTTCTTCATCACCACGGAGCTCAACGCAACCGCAGCAGCAGCCATACCGGCAATCAGAATCACCATCATCACATTGCTCTCATCGCCGGTCTTCGGACCGTTGTTGCTGCCGGTCGAAGTGGTCGGAGCAACTGTGGTGGGCGCGACAGTCGTCGGAGCAACTGTGGTCGTGGTTTCCTCAACAGTTGTGGTGGTTTCCTCAGCCTCAGTGGTCGTGGCCTCCTCAACAGTTGTGGTGGTTTCCTCAGCCTCAGTTGTGGTTGTGGTTTCCTCGACAGTTGTCGTGGTTTCCTCAGCCTCAGTTGTGGTTGTGGTCTCCTCGACAGTTGTCGTGGTTTCCTCAGCCTCAGTTGTAGTTGTGGTTTCCTCAGTTGTGGTGGTGGGAATTGTGTTGATCACAATCGCGCCGTCAACAACCTTGGTCTCAAGGTCTACAATCTCGCCGTCCTCAAAATAATTGGCAAGCGGTGCACGAACAACCGTCAATGCGAGATCCGCATCCACTTCTTTGAGGGTCTTAAAGGTGACCGTCATAACCGTCTCGCCATCCGCCAGAGAATGAACACCGGCATCCATAGCGGTCAGCCAAACCTCACCGGTAGAGCCGACAGGAGCAACCGGCTCATAAGTGGCCGCGTTGTTCTCAAAGGTTGCCAAAGTTCCTTCAACGGTAGCACCCACGGCCTTCAAAGCCTCATTGTCATAGCTGAGCATGAACTCGACCATGGACAGCTTCTCGGCGCCGGAGATCGAAACCTTAGCGGTAATGGTGGTATCGGCCGGAATCTTACCGGTTTCGCTGTCGACCGTAACCGTCTCAATGGTGTAGGTCACAAGTTTGGAAGCCGGAATAGTTGTTGTGGTTTCTTCCGTTGTCGTGGTGGTCTCTTCAGCGCCGCCGACTGTCACGGAGCCGCTCGCACACACAAGGACAACGTTGTCCAGATTCTCATCGCAGGTATCGTCTGCGCTGTAGGTCAGGTTGATCGCCGCTTTGCCGGCAGGTGCAGTATCCTTCACCTTCATCGTGATTGTCACCAGCACGCCGTCGCCGGTCATATTGGCCACATCGTCGCAGGTAAAGAGGAAGTTGTCATCGCCCTTGATATTGACGAGCATCGTGCCGGAGGCCATAACGTCGCCCTTCACAATATCCGCCTTCGCAACAGGTTCAAAGACCTCGGGATCATAGCTGAACATCAATTTGATGAAAGCAAAGCCCGTGTTGTTCGTAATGGTAACCGGCACCTCAACGGTTTCGCCCGGATTCGCCTCTACATCCGCAACCTTAACATAGTTGTCTTCGGTAATCGGCGCAGCGGTCGTCGTGGTAGCCTCAGTCGTTGTGGTCTCTTCGACAGTTGTGGTGGTTTCTTCAGCACCGCCGACTGTCACAGAGCCGCTCTCGCACACAAGAACGACGTTGTCCAGATTCTCATCGCAGGTATCGTCTGCGCTGTAGGTCAGGTTGATCG
>JBJEIR010000044.1:12370-16683 GCA_051877215.1 Acutalibacteraceae bacterium
CAACAGGTTCAAAGACCTCGGGATCATAGCTGAACATCAATTTGATGAAAGCAAAACCCGTGTTGTTCGTAATGGTAACCGGTACCTGAACGGTTTCGCCCGGATTCGCCTCTACATCCGCAACTTTAACATAATTGTCATCCGCTGCAGAGACAAAGAAGCAAACAGAGACGGTACCAATTACCAGCGCCAATGCCAAAAGGACGGCAAAAAAGCGCTTCCCGTTCTTTAATTTGTTCATCATCTTATCCCCCTAAAATATTCGATCAGCCAAGGCTGCCGATGATCTCGGCAACATATTGTCTGAGCATAACAAGGTCTTTGCCGGTAACACTCTCATCGCCGTTGACATTGGCATTTGCCAACTGCTGATCATCCAAAGTGATTGTCTCGGCAAGATACTGTCTGAGCATGACAACATCCTTACCGGTCACTTGTCCGTCCAAGTTCACATCGCCGAGCATAACAGGAGACTCAACAATGATCAAGCCACCGTTCACCGTCGCGGTATCATACCAAACGGTCGGCTGATTGTCCTCGGGATTATAGCCCGCGAGCGCGTCATACGCCGAAATGATCTGATCAGCCGTAATATCTGTCAGTGCCTCAAAGGTGATGGTCGCAATGACTTCACCTTCAGTCGAAGCCAGATTGTCAAGCGCCATACCGGTAATCCAAACCTCGCCGACACCCGGGTCGTCGCTGTCCGGCGTCAGAGGAGCAACATTGACTGTATGCTGATCCAATTGTGCCAAATAACCGGCAGCCTCACCGGAAACCGCTTGCATCACGGTTTTGTCATAAGCCAGCTTGAGCTGAACGCCCGCAACTTTATCCAATGCAGAAGAGGAAACATTGATCGTGAAAGTGTCTCCCGCTTTGATAGGCGCTGTTTCTTTCTCCTCAACCGTAAAGGTTGCGGATGCGACAGGCGCTACACCTTCCGTCAGAGCCAGCTTCTTAATCGTCAGTTTGCCGGCCGCCTTCGGCTCGATATAGATAGAAGTCATGGTCGCCGACTCAGGGGTGGGCAGCGTGCCGTCCGGAGACCAGGTATAGCAACCCTGTGTAAAGAGCAGCAAATCATAGTTGCCGGCAGGTGCGGGCGTATCGCCGACACCGGCAAACTGCGGATAGAAATCGCCGCTGGAAGTCATCCATTTGTTGACAACACCATCATAAAAGGCCAGCACAAACGGCACTTCCGACTCGATGGTAACCGCCGTATAGGGATATACAGCCGGGTCATAGGTGGTATTGGATGCAATACCGATGCTGTCGCCACCGGTGCCATTCGAAGTGATGACCAAAGCACCGTCAACATATTCAAATGTGCAATCACCGCCGCTCAATGCCGTCTTGCTGGGATCAAGAAGATTGATATCTTCTGCAGCAAAAGACTGCAATCCGACGACTGAAAACACAGCTGTCAGCAACAATGCTGTTGCCAAAGCAAGACTCAACAGAGACTTTTTCATAGTATGTTTTCCTCCTTATAAAATTTAGCAAAAATGAAAACACGCATTCCTACTTGCTTTGAGTATACAACCCTGTATGAAAAAAAGCTAGTCCTTCCACCATAAAAAACATTTTTAAGCAAGAATATAGACAAATTAATTGCTATCTGAAAACAAAATTTTCCTTTTTTCTGAAGGATGTTTCCCTTATCTTGTCCTGTTCTCCTGCCGCTTATATGTTCCTTTTACGGCGCTTTATATATTTTCATTATATAATAGCGCGGTTTTGTGAAAAGGCTGTATACAGAGCCTCTTTTTTAGCAGACAACTGTTTTTCATACCCGCTTCGAACATCTGTCAATAAACAGTCAGTTGACAGATTGTTCTTTTTGCGGCCGGCAAAGCAATGCCGTTTTCGATTGCCCTGTGTGCTCCGGTCAATCCGCTTGTCACATGCGGTCACATGTGACAAGCGGAAAGCGGTTTAACCCAAGCTGCCGATAATTTCGGCAATATATTGTCTGAGCATAACAAGGTCTTTTCCGGTAACCGCTCCGTCGGCGTTCGTATCGGCATTTGCCAACTGCTGCTCATTCAGAGTGATTGTCTCGGCAAGATACTGTCTGAGCATGACAACATCTTTTCCGGTAACCGCTCCATCCAAATTGATATCGCCGAGCAAGCCGCGTGTCACATTGACCGCACCGGGGGTAAGAAGGATATCCTGTTCGCTGTAATCGGAACGAATCACCATAGAACCGGCATCGGTCAAAGCATTGGTGTCCGCAGCATTTTCTTTGATGACAAACTGCATGGTCAAAACGATCTGATCCTCTGTCGTCTGCATCTCTTCCAAATCCATCGCTGTCAGCCAAACTTCGCCGAGATCGGCTTTGATGACTGCCGCATGGTAATCCATTGCGGCAACAAAGCCACCCTCTGTCGCCGAGACACATTCCAGCGCGTCTGTGTCATATGCCACACGAAGGGCAACGCCGGCAACCTCGGAAACCGCTCCCATCGTCACCGTCACCGTTACCGTTTCTCCTACCTGACCGCTTACGGTTCCGATGTCAACAACGGCTTGTCCGGGAACGATCGGACGCGTTGTGGTAGTGGTGGTGGTCGGTACTGTGGTCGTGGTCGTCGTGGTGGTAGTTGTCGTAGGCCGTGTCGTAGTTGTGGTGGTGGTCGTAGTAGGCCGTGTCGTAGTTGTTGTTGTAGTCGTCGTAGGCTTTGTAGTTGTCGTGGTGGTCGTTGTAGTCGTTGTGGTGGTAGTGGTGGTAGTGGTGGTAGTGGTGGTCGTCGTAGTCGTAGTCGTTGTTGTGGTTGTAGTTGTTGTCGTTGTGGTAGCAGTCGTTGTGGTGGTAGTGGTGGTTGTGGTGCTCGTGGCTGTTGTGGTCGGATTGGTGCTGTCGCTCAAACGCAGCTCCCGCATGGTCAGCGTGCCCGTGCCGTTAAACTCGACATAGATCGCGCGTACCGTTGCCTTGCCGGTATTGCCCCAGCCGGAATTTGTAATATTCCAATTATAAATACCGTCGATTTCGTTTATCTCATTATATGTGCCAACCGGGTAATAGGTTGCTCCGACCCAGTTGTCATAAAGACCGATCCAATGATCGGAGTAAACGCCGTCAGGGTCACGATCGAGTAATGTAATCTTATATTCTACATCCGAAGTAAAGTTTTGGAACAAATACTTGCAGACGGTATAGTCATATGTGAAATTGGGTGCCAGTGCAATATTGCCGGTGACCGTCCAGCTTCCGTCGGCGTTGATCGTGATATTGTCCCGACCTTCGGCAATATAACGCTCCTGCAGGAAGTTGCCGCCGTCATAACCGCCTTCGATGGTAACCGTACCGCCGCTGACGGTGTAGGGAATATCAAAATCGTCCGTTTCACCAAAGCTGTTGGGATTATCAACGCCGTTATTACCGCGAAGCGGATCTGCCGTCAGAGCGACAGCGGTTTTCATGGCATTTTCAGCGATAATCTCAAATTTCAGCGAAAACATCGTGCCGCCCACGGTTGATCCTTTCCAGGAAGAACCGGAATAGAGCAGCACAAATTTTCCGTCGGAAGGCTTGTTAAAGGCTATTTGACCGTTGGCAAAGATTGCCGTGTTCGGCGCACAAAGCGCTCCGTCATAGGCATCTTCCACAAGCCGTAAAATATTGGCGTCATAGGTAACGGTAAAATCACCGTTTACGATATACGCATTTGCGGATACATCAAACTTTACTTCAACAATGTCACCGAGCTTTCCCGAAACATTGCTGACAGAAAACACCGCCGGATTGATCGTTGCAGAGACCGGAACAGCAACTACGGAAAATACCGCTGTCAGCAGCAACGCCATCGCGATCAAGGTGCTTGCAAGACGCTTTTTCATGAAAATTCCCCCTTGGATTTTCTCCGCTATCGGCAATCAGCACGCCGAAAAGCGTGCTGATGTGCCGATAGCAGATGACAAAATAAACGACATTTTACAGGGTGCCGATCACACCGGAAACAAACTGATACAATTTCAAAGCATCCTTCAAATCAACCGTGCCGTCGCCGTTGACATCCGAGCGGCTGAGACTGTCTGTGCTCAACTGCTCCGCACCGGAAACATAACGGAACAGGGACATGGCGTCTGCGGTGTCAACCTCAGAATCGGCGTTGACATCGCCGGGCTTTTGCTCCACCTGTGTGGTTGTTGTAGTAGAAGTTGTCGTGGTGGTTGTGGTAGTGGTGGTCGTCGTGGTCTCGATGCCGCCGACGGATACCGTGCCGTTGACGATGTCAACATCGGTGTTGTAATCCTCGCCGCCGTTGGTCACGCCGTCATTGGAGCACAGCTCGGGA
>JBJEIR010000044.1:16783-20599 GCA_051877215.1 Acutalibacteraceae bacterium
GCTCCAAATAGCCCTTGTCGGAATCCGGATACGCATCCTCGATCAAACGAAGAGCGTTCGCATCATAGTTCACCGTGAACTTACCGTTGACCATATAATGGCCGTCGGCAACCATAAAGGGAACTTCCACAATGTCTCCCACGGCGCCGCTCACGCTGCCGACCGTGAAGGTGACCGTGTCGCCCATCGTGTTGCGCGTGGTCGTTGTGGTTTCGGCTTCGGTCGTTGTGGTGGTCTCGGCCGTAGTCGTAGTAGTGGTCTCAGCAGCTGTGGTCGTTGTCGTGGTCTCTACCGGTGCACCATTGACGGATACCGTGCCGTTGACAATGGCAACATTGGTGTTGTAATCCTCGCCGCCGTTGGTCACGCCGTCATTGGAGCACAGCTCGGGAATGCTCATCGTAATCGTTGTGGCATTGCCGATGCCTTCCAAAATCTCGAACTTCAGGCAGAACATCGTGCCGCCGGCCGACGCTCCCTTTTGAGAGGAACGGGCAAATACAAAGTTCAAAGTGCCGGGAGCGATCAGCGCCGCATCCGTAATCGAATTGCGGAAAATCGTGCCGTCGGGCTCCAAATAGCCCTTGTCGGAATCCGGATACGCATCCTCGATCAAACGAAGAGCATTCGCATCATAGTTCACCGTGAGCTTACCGTTGACCATATAATGGCCGTCGGCAACCATAAAGGGAATCTCGACAATATCTCCCACGGAGCCGCTCGCGCTGCCGACCGTGAAGGTAACCGCATCGCCCATCGTATTGCGCGTGGTCGTTGTCGTTTCGACTTCGGTTGTCGTTTCGGTCGCGGTAGTGGTGGCAGTGGTCGCAGCAGCTGTGGTCGTGGTCGTGGTCTCTACCGGTGCACCATTGACGGATACCGTGCCGTTGACAATGGCAACATTGGTGTTGTAATCCTCGCCGCCGTTGGTCACGCCGTCATTGGAGCACAGCTCGGGAATGCTCATCGTAATCGTTGTGGCATTGCCGATGCCTTCCAAAATCTCGAACTTCAGGCAGAACATCGTGCCGCCGGCCGACGCTCCCTTTTGAGAGGAACGGGCAAATACAAAGTTCAAAGTGCCGGGAGCGATCAGCGCCGCATCCGTAATCGAATTGCGGAAAATCGTGCCGTCGGGCTCCAAATAGCCCTTGTCGGAATCCGGATACGCATCCTCGATCAAACGAAGAGCGTTCGCATCATAGTTCACCGTGAACTTACCGTTGACCATATAATGGCCGTCGGCAACCATAAAGGGAACCTCGACAATATCTCCCACGGAGCCGCTCACGCTGCCGACCGTGAAGGTGACCGCATCGCCCATCGTATTGCGCGTGGTGGTCGTCGTCACGGCTTCGGTCGTGGTAGTTGGCGCCGCTGTTGTCGTCGTGGCCTCGGTCGTAGTGGTCGGCGCTTCCGTCGTCGTTGTGGTGGTCACAGCCGGAATCGTCGGTGCTGTTTCGGTGCACGCATTGTCCGCATTCAGCTCCAAATGGCTGATTACGATCGTACCCGCCGCCTTCGGCTCAATGTAAATCGAGCTCATCTCCACCGTGGCGGGCAGTGCACTGCCGTCCCAAGTATAGCAGCCGTTTGTCCACAGCGATTTTACATACGAACCTGCCTGTACCGGCTGACCGCCGGAAGACAGCTCAAAGTCCGGATAGAAATCGCCTTCACTTGTCATCCATTTGTTGTTTACGCCGTCATAGAACGCCACGGTAAACGGCACATCCGCCGTCACCGCAATATGCAGATATTGCAGCACCGCCGCATCATACGCTCCGCAGCCCTGAATACCGATGCTGTCGCCGCTCGTTCCGTTCGAGTGAATCACCAGCGCACCGTTCACATACTCAAAGGTGCAGTCGCCGCCGCTTTGCAGCGTCTTTTCCTCTACCAACAGATTGATTCTGTCCGTCGCCGACGCAGTGGTCGTGGTGGTGGCTTCGGTCGTAGTGGTCGGCGCTTCCGTTGTCGTCGGAGCCGCTGTTGTGGTAGTCGGCGCCTTGGTTGTGGTCGTGGTCTGCGTCGTTGTCGTCGGAGCCTCGGTTGTGGTCGGGGCTTCGGTCGTTGTCGGCGCCTGCGTCGTTGTTGTGGTGGTCACAGCCGGAATCGTCGGTGCTGTTTCGGTGCACGCATTGTCCGCATTCAGCTCCAAATGGCTGATTACGATCGTACCCGCCGCCTTCGGCTCAATGTAAATCGAGCTCATCTCCACCGTGGCGGGCAGTGCACTGCCGTCCCAAGTATAGCAGCCGTTTGTCCACAGCGATTTTACATACGAACCTGCCTGTACCGGCTGACCGCCGGAAGACAGCTCAAAGTCCGGATAGAAATCGCCTTCACTTGTCATCCATTTGTTGTTTACGCCGTCATAGAACGCCACGGTAAACGGCACATCCGCCGTCACCGCAATATGCAGATATTGCAGCACCGCCGCATCATACGCTCCGCAGCCCTGAATACCGATGCTGTCGCCGCTCGTTCCGTTCGAGTGAATCACCAGCGCACCGTTCACATACTCAAAGGTGCAGTCGCCGCCGCTTTGCAGCGTCTTTTCCTCTACCAACAGATTGATTCTGTCCGTCGCCGACGCAGTGGTCGTGGTGGTGGCTTCGGTCGTAGTGGTCGGCGCCTCGGTTGTTGTCGGCGCTTCGGTCGTGGTGGTCGGCGCCGCTGTTGTCGTGGTCGGCGCCTCGGTCGTTGTCGGCGGCGCCGCTGTTGTGGTGGTGGGATCGGCGGCCGCAGTGGTCGTCGAGGTCGCTACGGTCGGATTGGTGTTGTTGCTCAGACGGAATTCGTTCATCGTCAAGGTGCCGGTACCGTTGAACTCAACATAAATCGCCCGAACCGTTGCCTTGCCGGTATTGCCCCAGCCGGAATTGGTGATATTCCAGTTGTAAATACCGTCAATTTCATTTACCTCGTTATAGGTGCCCACCGGGAAATAGGTCGGTCCTACCCAGTTGTCATACAAGCCGATCCAGTGATCCCCGTAAACGCCGTCGGGATCACGGTCGAGGATGGTAATTTTGTATTCCACATCCGAGGTGAAATTCTGGAACAAATATTTATAGACAGAATAATCATAGGTAATATTCGGCGCCAGTGCAAAATTGCCCGTGGCGGTCCAGCTGCCGTCGGCATTGATTGTCACATTCTCCGCGCCCTCTGCAAGATAGCTCTCCTGCAGGAAATTATAGCTGCTGACCGCGCCGCCCTCAATGGAGACCACGCCGCCGCTGACGGAATAGGTAAGGATATAATCATCGGTGCCGCCGTTGTTTCCGTTCAGCGGATCACAAGTCATCGTCACCTGCGTATAATCCGTTGCCTCTGAAATGATTTTAAAGGACAGCGAGAACAGATCGCCTGCTTTGGTATACCCTGTGCCGGATTTGGCCCATGCAAAATGGAACAATCCCGCCTCTTTGAGCCGGAAATCATACATTGCCGACCCACTGAAGAAGGAAGAATTGACGTTACAGTTGATGTAACTACCCTCTGCATCGGGATCCTCATAGGCATCTTGGAGCTCCAAGACAGCGGGATCGTACGATACATACATGTCCGCATTCACCATATAGGAATTGGCAGGGACACTGAATGTAAGCTCAACGACATCTCCCAGTTTGCCGGAGACGGAGCTCACGGTAAATGCCACATCGGAAGCGGCAGACACCGGTATGCTGACAACCGAAAAAATGCTTGTCAGCAGCATAGCCAGCGCCAATGTGACACTTAAAACGGACTTTTTCATGCGCGATTTCCTCCCTTGAAAATGAATCTAAGATAATCTGCCTATCTTACTAG
>JBJEIR010000045.1:0-4850 GCA_051877215.1 Acutalibacteraceae bacterium
CAAAATAGAGTTATTGAGAGCAAAACTACAAACCTTAAAGACTTTATTTTGAATTGGATATCCGATTCTTGAACTGCGAAACAAATCATGCGGCACATAGCTCATTAGGAGCCATGTGCCGCATTTACATTAGTGGCTTCAGTCACCAAAAGAAGCGATACTCGATTATCAAACCAAGTGTCGCAAACTTTGTTTAGCCAACCCCCTCTGACAGATGCCGTAAAACAGTTAAATTTTGGTTTAACTGTTTTACGAACGCCCGCCGTTTTGCCCGCCGTTTTTGTCTATTCATGCGTCTGCGTTGTCAATCAAAATCGCGCAATCAAGCGGCGGCAGACGCAGCACGCCGTCTGCGTCCAAACTTCCCCCGCCGAGGTTGACGGTGCGCCCGTGCCAGCTTTCATCAAGCGGCAAGGTGCGCTCCTCTTCACTGCGGTTGACCGCGCATAAGAGGCGTCTGTCCCCGTCCCGTCTCTCAAACGCCGCCACATCCTGCTGCGTTTGATACGGGAAAAAGCCGCCCTCCTTCAGCGCCTTTGCCACGCGCCGCAGCTTGCCGAGCTGTCGATACCACGCCAGCAGGTCTTTGTCTTCGTGCCCCCACGGATAGGTCGCGCGGTTAAAGGGGTCCCGATAGCCCTCCATGCCCGCCTCGTCGCCGTAGTAAATGCACGGCACACCCGGCAGACAGTATTGCAAGGCACTCGCCAGCCGCATCAGGCGCAGTCCCCGCGCCCGCTGACGGGCACTGAGCGTCTGCGCCGCCTGCCACGCCCGCCCGCGTCCGTTCGCCGGCTCTCCCGCAAGCAGGGTGAGCGCCCGCTCGGTGTCGTGCGTGCCGATATGATTCATCAGCAGCCGAACCACCTGCGGCGGATAATGCTCGACGATACTGCCGATACACGCGCAAAAGCCCGCGCTTGTTCCGCCCCGCAGAAAATCGAGCACCGCGTCCGCAAAGGGATAGTTCATCACGCTGTCAAGCTGCCGACCGAGCAAATAGCGGCGGCGATGCCCATAGCTTTGTTTGTTGCTGGCGTCCTCCCATACCTCGCCGAGAATCAGCGCATCGGGATTCTCCGCCTTTGCCGCCGCACGCAGCGAATCCAAAAAGCCGTCCGGCAGCTCGTCCGCCACATCCAGCCGCCAGCCCGACGCGCCCGCCCTGAGCCAGCGCCGCACAACGCCGTCATCGCCGTTGATATAGCGCAAAAACGACTCATTCATCTCGTCAACCTCGGGCAGCGTGTCAAAGCCCCACCATGCGTCGTATTCATTCGGCCAGTTTTTAAACCGATACCAGCTGTAATACGGCGAGCCAAGCGACTGATACGCGCCCTCTCCTTCATAGCGCCCCTCGCGGTTAAAATACTCGCTGTCCGAGCCGGTGTGACTGAACACGCCGTCAAGCAGCACGCGAATACCGAGCTGACGCGCGGTTTTCATCAGCGAGGACAACTCCTCCTCTGTGCCGAGCAGCGGATCAATGCGCGTATAACACGCCGTATTGTATCGGTGATTGGAGTGCGCCTCAAAAACAGGGTTGAGATACAGGCAGGTCACTCCCAGCTCTTTCAGGCGGTCAAGGCGCTGTTCAATGCCCTTCAGATCGCCGCCGAAATAGTCATCGTTGCAGTACTGCCCCTGCTCGTTCGGCTGCCAGTCCACCTCTTCATCCCAGTCGGCGTGCAGTCGGCGATCGGCGGGAACGCCGGTTTTCGGCTGCCCCGACCGCGCAAAACGGTCGGGAAAAATCTGATACATCACGCCGCCCGCAAGCCAATCGGGCGTGGTAAACGCGGCGTCATAGCAGGTCAGCTGCCACCTGACCGGCTCATGCCCCGCGGCGAGTCCCGCCGACCCGTCCGGCAGACGGCTTAAAAGCAGCTCCCCGTGATTGGTCGTCAGGGAAAAGGTGTAAAAATACAGTCCCACCTGCGACGGCGAAAAATGGCACTGCCACCACTCGTGGTGCTCTCCGTCCATTCCCGACCAGAACATCCCGTCCTGCACCGACGGCAAATGCTCCGCCTCCACAAGCAGACGGCACGCCGAGCAGCCCCATTCCCGCGGCACGCGCACTTTTAAGCGGATAGCCGTATGGGGCGTGACGGCTCCAAACGGCAAACGGTGCTCCTCAAGGCGCGAATGAAACAAATACGGCAGCATGGGTGTACTCTCCTTTTATCTATACACATACTATATATATAATCACAAAATTCCGATGCGGTATATCGTCGTGCCGCTTTGACACGCACAAGCGCGCGGCAAGCCATGTACGGGGGTTATGCCGAAGACGGCATATCCTCACAGTCCTCCGCTTCTTTTCGGGCCTGCGGCGGCGACAGGCACGCCGAAGCCCCTGCGGCCTCATAAGACGAGAAGCTCATATAACACTCATTCATGTCCACTGTGCCGTCAATGCCGTCCACCGTGCCCGTTTCGGAATATTGCCACATTTGATAATCCCCTTCATACTGGCACTCGTCGTTATATTGGGCGACCCACCGATACCAGTTGTCAAAGCACGGATCGGTGAGCTTTTCTTCCCACCAATACAAATTGGCATAAACCCCCACTTTATACCCGTTTTGTGCCAGCGTCTCACAAAAGACGGTCGCTATGCGGGCATACAGCTCATTGCTCAGGTTTCCCTGCCAATTGCTGTCTTCCATATCATAATAAACGGGATAGGTCAGCGACTTGCCTTCCAACAGCCGCAGCGCGTGCTGCGCCTCTCCGCGGGCCTCCTCCTCGTTTCGCGCATAACAGAAGAAATACGCGCCGTAGGGCATGCCGATTCTCTCGCACTCGGCGGTGTTGCGCTCCCACTGCTCGTCATCCTGATCCGGCTCGTCCTGACCGTATCCGCAGCGGAGAATCGCAAAATCAATTCCCGCCGCCTGCACCCGTTCCCAATCGACCTCTCCCTGAGAATAGGAAACATCAATACCAATCGCCGCCGTCGGTGTTGTCGGCACTGTGGTGGAGGATATCGCGGTCGTCGCGGTCGTCGTCGCACTTGTCGGGGCGGTCGTTTTGAGCGTGGTTGCCGCCGTTGTGATGACCGTCGTTGTTGTTGTCGCGGCGGTCGCAGAGGTCGAGGTCGTCGCGGCGGTCGTCACCGTCACCGTGGTGGTCAGGGTGGGCCTCGGCGCGGTTGCCGACACAAACCCCGCCACGCGGCAGTACAGGTCGCGCGCATCACGCATATCAATCAGGCCGTTTTCATCGATATCCGCCGCCAGAGCCTGTGCCGTAGACATCACAATCGCGCCCGAAACATGGCGGTAGAGGATCATGGCGTCCATCAGATCGACCGTTTGATCGTCGTTGATGTCCCCCGGCAGACGGGCGGCGGCGACAAACCGCGCCTCATGCGTCGCCTGCAGCGAAGCGGACGCCGCGTGCACGCGCGGCGCCGGCAGCAGCAAAAGCGCCGTCAAAAGCAGCAGTCCCACACAAAAAAGGGCGGTAAACGAGCGGGCATATTTTCTTTTCATGACAGCCGCCCCCTCCCGTTTGCACCAGCCGCTTGTAAGCGGCATCCTTAACCGCCTGTCGGGGCGCTGCCGATTTTCGGCCTTCGGCGCCCCGTTTTTCCTCAGCTTCTTCTATTTATACCATAATACGAGAAATTTGTCCATCTTCAAGCCGTAAAATTTGCGGGTGCCGCACCCCCGCTCATGCAGGCCGCGCCCCTTGTTGTCCCGCCGTTCTTATACGATATTCACAAAATCAACCGAACAATTTATAAGGACAATCCAAAACCCGTTTTGCCGTTTAAAAACCTGTCCGAACTTAGCGGAAAAGAGCCCCTTTTTTCATTGACAACAACGGTAAAATGTGCTATTTTGAGGGGACGGATCCCCTTTTTTGCGGGATCGATTTTATGAGAAAGGATGTCCGTTCCATGAGCAATCCCGTCGTCCTCTGCGCCGACATGACCTGTGATCTCGGTCCCGAGCTTACGCAGCGTCACAGGGTACATCTCTACCCGTTTCACATTTTGCTCGGCGACCGGTCGTATCAAGACAGCGTCGATCTCACCCCCGATGATATTTTCCGCATCTACCGAGAACAGAAAATCCTGCCGCGCACAGCGGCTGTCAACGCACAGGAATATATCGACTTTTTCCGCCCGTTTGTCGAGCAGGGCAATGATGTCGTGCATATCTCGCTCGGATCGGGCATTTCCTCCTCTTATCAAAACGCCTTGATCGCCGCCGAGGAGTTTGACGGGCGCGTACAGGTCATCAACAGCGGCAATCTTTCCAGCGGCTCGGGGCACCTCGTCATAGAGGCCTCCAAAAGAATCGAAGCGGGGCTTTCCGCCGCTCAGGTCGCCGAGGAGGTGCGCGCGCTGACCTCGAAGGTGCGCGCCGGCTTTGTCATCGACACGCTGGAATTTCTGTATAAGGGCGGCCGCTGCTCGGCGCTTGCCATGTTCGGTGCCAATCTGCTCAAGCTCAAGCCCTCCATCCGCGTATGTACAAAGGATGCCAGCATGAGCGTGGAAAGAAAATACCGCGGCTCTCTCGACAAGGTGCTCGACGACTATGTCCGCGACGAGCTCGAGGGGCGCACCGACATTGTGCTGGATAAGATTTTTATCACCCACACCACCATTTCACAGGCGCGCGTGGACAGAGTGCGCGAACAGATTCTGAAGTATCAGCCGTTTGAAAATATCTACGACACCACCGCAAGCTGCACCATTTCCGCGCACTGCGGGCCGAACACCCTCGGTATCCTCTATATGATTAAATGATGTAATCATATAGAGAGACATATATAAAAACTTTACTGTCCGCTTATACACCCATGCAGCTTGCAAAAGCGCTCCGGCA
>JBJEIR010000046.1:0-4727 GCA_051877215.1 Acutalibacteraceae bacterium
ATCAGCCGCACCGACATCACCATAAACTCGCGGGTCAGAATCAGCATGACCGCCCAAACATCCGTTACGCCGACAGACAAAAAGGCCAAAAACGCAGCGGTCGTCAGCATTTTATCGGCGATGGGATCGAGAAATTTTCCGAGATCGGTCACAAGTCCCCTGGCTCTGGCAATGCGACCGTCAAAAAGATCGGTCAGCGCCGCCCCGATAAACACGACCAGCGCCGCCATATAATGAAACGGGAAATCCCACAAGAACAGCAAAAGATACAGCGGCACCAGCACGATCCGAAAAAGGGTCAAACGATTGGGTAAATTCATCACAGACACTCTCCCATCAAATCCCAGTCCATACAGTCTATGATTTTCACCTCGACCATATCCCCCGGCTGCATGTCCTTCTTTTCGGCGGAAAAGAACACCTTTCCGTCGATATCCGGCGCATCTGCCGCCGAACGGCCGAACCAGCACTGCGCGTAGCGGTCGTAGCTTTCCACCAAAACCGTCACCGTTTTGCCGATCTGCGAGGAAAGCCATTGCGACGCGATGCGTTCCTGCTGCTGCATGACGATATCCCGGCGGTGCTCCTTGACCTCTGTCGGAAGCTGGTCCGGCATATCCGCCGCTTTTGTTCCCTCTTCGGCAGAATACGCAAAGCAGCCGAGATGCTCAAAACGGGCCTCCTGCAAAAATTCACACAGTTCGGTAAAATCCTCCTCGGTCTCCCCGGGGAATCCCGTCATCACCGTTGTCCTCAGTACAATGCCGGGCACCTGTTCGCGGATATGCGCAAGCAGGCGCGTCAGGCTGTCGCGGTCTCCCGTTCTGCGCATGGCGCGAAGCACCTTTGCACTCGCGTGCTGCAGCGGTATATCCATATATCGCACCATCTTCGGCTGTTCTCTCATAACCGTAAGCAGGCGGTCGGTAATATGCTCCGGATAACAGTAAAGCAAGCGGATCCAACAAATACCGTCGATCTCGCAAAGCTGTTCGAGCAGCTCCGGCAAACGGCTTTCTCCGTACAGATCCTGCCCGTAAAGCGTCGTGTCCTGCGCGACGAGAATCAGCTCTTTGACGCCGTTTTCCGCCAGCGTACGCGCCTCGCGTACAAGCTCTTCCATACGCCGACTGCGCAGTCCGCCCCGAATCATCGGGATCGCGCAGTAGGTACAGCAGTTGTTGCAGCCGTCCGCGATACGCATATACGCAAAGAAATGCGGCGTGGTCTGCACGCGGGAGCCGTCCAGCGACCAACAGGCGCGCGACGGAAAGGAGGAAATCACCTCTCCCGCCATCACGCAGCGCACCGCGCTCACAATATCGCCGTTTGCCCCAAGCCCCAACACCGCATCGCACTCGGGCAGCTCATTCATCAGTTCCTCTTTATACCGCTGTGCCAGACAGCCGGTGACAATAATTTTTTTGATTTGCCCCTCTTTTTTGAGCTGTGCAAATTCAAGAATATTTTCAATTGCTTCGCGCTTGGCATCCTCTATAAACCCGCACGTATTGACGATCACAACATCGGCAAGCGCCGCATCGGCCGTCAATTTCATACCCGCCTCTTCCAAACGAGCGAGCATCAGCTCTGCATCCATCTGATTTTTCGGGCATCCGAGCGATACCATTCCCACTTTAATTGCCATCTTCGGGATTACTCCGTTTCCTGCTCGGTCTGCTCCCGCTCCCACTCCTCCAGCGCGCGGCGGGAAACGGCATAAGAAAAGCCGTATCGGGCAAGCATTCCGAGCGCTTTTTCGCGCTGTTTTTGATCATTTGCTCCATTATAGCGTTTTTTGTACAACAATTCAAGTGCCTGTTGCTCCTCTCGGTCGGGAAGGGCTTCGAGCGCTTCCTCAATCGCCTGAGCAGGAAATCCCTTTTCCCGAAGCACCATAGCAATCCGCCGTCTCGGATACAGCTTACGCCCTTGCATATCCCGCGCCAGCATAGCCGCATACCGCGCATCGTCCACCAAACCGGCACGGCAAAGCTTCTCCACCGTCTGCTGTGAAAGCGCGCGGTCAAACCCGGCTCTGCACAGCTTGGAGGTCAGCTCTCCGCTCCCGTAATCGCGCAGTGAAAGATAGTAAAGCGCACGCTCTCTTGCACGATGCTCCTGCGAACGGCGGCAAAGTGCCTCCCACTGCTCGTCGTCAACGGCCGTCCCCTCGCCGTATGCCGTCTGCTCCCACACGGTTTTATCAATTTGTCCCTGTTGTCCGTCGTCCAAGGTCACCTCATACAAATGCTGCTTTTGCGCTTTGACCGATACGATTTTCACGAAGCGACCGACTCCTTTTCATGGCTTTGGCGGATTTTTTTACTCTGTTTTTGCAACTTGTTTTTATCCGTGCGGATTTTCCGTTTGAACGGGCTGAAAGCACGAAACAACGCGCGTCATGCCCGCCGTATCCCGACGCTGTCTATTGTAACGCAAAAAAGCTCCGCTTTCAAGCGGAGCTTTTTCGGATGACTTATTTTTCGGAAATAAAAAGCGTGTTTACTCAGTTTTCGCCTCTCATCTGTGCAAAGCACTCGCTGCAATAAACCGGGCGATCCTCACGCGGCTGGAAGGGCACCTTTGCCTCTTTACCGCAGTTTGCGCAAATGGCGGTGTGCATCTCACGATCGCCTCTTGCCGCATTCTTGCGTGCGTCACGGCATGCTTTGCAGCGCTGTGGCTCGTTGACAAAGCCTTTTTCCGCATAGAATTCCTGTTCGCCGGCCGTGAACACAAATTCCGCTCCGCATTCCTTGCAAGTCAATGTTTTGTCCTCGTACATAATTTGGTACCTCGCTTTAAAAAAATTTGCCTGTGCCGAATTTTTTACTGGGGTAACTCTCAAGCATCACAAGAGCATTCGTCGAACCGGCCGGGCATTGAAAATATATGACAATGCCGGACATGCGCCCGGACATATATCATCAAACGCCGTCAGCTCCGCCACCGGGCGGAAAGAAGCTTGTGTTTCGCGCGCTGCAGCGCATTGTCCACAGACTTGCGGCAAATCCCCAGCGCGCGCGCAATTTCCTCATAAGAATATGCGCAAAGAGACAGCATCAGCACCCGATATTCCATATCTGTCAGTATTTTTTTCAGGCGGCAAAGCAGCATGACTTCTTCTTCTTTTTGAGAAATCAGCTCCGCCGGATCGCTTTCGCGCTCGGAGGTAAGCTCCTGCTGTTTCTCCATCTGCGGAATATCCCGTCCGCAAAACTGTTTCGCAGCGGTGATGACACGGTTTCGGATACATACCCGTGCATATGTAGAAAAGGAGGCTTCGCGTTCGGCAGAATAGCTGCCTGCGGCGCTCAGCAGCCCGAGCAGCGCCTCCTGCGCAAGGTCGTCCGCATCGCTCCCGATACGACAAAGGCGCGCCGTTTCCTGCTTCACCATCGGCGTATATCGCTGCACAAGCACGGAAAACGCCTGTTCCTCTCCTCTTTGAAAAGCGGCGATCAGCTCTTCGTCGGACATCTTCTGAGAAAAATCCACCGTTTACACCCCAATTGAAACACACACGGCCCGAACATCTCTCGGAAGCCGAACGACAAGCACCGAACGGCAATCCAAAGTGTATTGCACGACATTCAATCATTTTATTGTTTCTCTTTTGATATAATCAGTATACACTCTATATACAGGAAAGTCAACAATTTTTTTAAAAAAATTATAAGGATTGTAAAAAAGTTGAAAACAATCGCGCGCTGTTTTATCCTTTTTTTACAACTTCGTCGGGAATTTTGGCAAAAGAAGAAGAGGAATGACGCTTTTTGGCGTGTGTTGTATCGTGTACCTCTCCTTTCGTTTTCCGAGCCGTCTTCCCTGTCGGCACAGAGCTTCTTCCGTTTTCGGAGAAAAATTTTTAAGCGGAAAGCATTCGCTTTCCCGTGCATACAGCCCTGTTGATTGCTCCGATCAAACGACCGTCGTGTTCGGATAAGCACTTAAGGCCGCAGGAGCCCTTGCGCTTTTTGTTTGCGTATGCTCTTTTCATATTCGCACGGCTTTTATACTCTATATACAAATTTTCATACATTAAAATTTCCGCCGCAGTAATTGACACCAACCGACGCTTTTGGTAAACTGTTCTTTACAGGAACTTTACAAAGCATTTTCCAGATAGACAGACCTGTTTTTGAGAAAGGAAGCGTGGACAATGTTTAAAAAACTGACCGCTCTGGCTCTGTGTCTGACATTGCTGATCGGTATTTTCTCCCTCTCCGCCGCTGCGGACGGCTACCGAGACGCCGCCTATGTAAACGGCACGCCCAGTGTGAGCGTACAAACAGAGGACGGCGCGACGGTTGCATTTATGACGGCAAACCGTCTCTCTTACACCGCTTGTTACGGCGCCGATGACGGATCGGGCGTTTTTTCGGAGGAACAGGCGTTTGACACTGCTCTGACCGACGCTTTTCAAAACGGCAGTGAAGGAATGACGACCTCCTCCTCTACGGGATTTCCGTATCAGATTTTTGATGTGGATGTATCAGGCGTCAGCGCCTCCGATATCGTTCTGTCCTTTGACGGCAGCACCGTTGAAAACGAGCGAATGGCGCTGAAGGCGTATAACTGTACCACCGGCCTTTGGGACACGCTCGGCACCGCTGTCGGTGCCGGACAGATCAGCGCCGAGGTATCTCTTGCCGACTACGCGAAGGACGGCAAGCTGCGGGCAATGGCGACTGTGGATTATGTCGGCAACGGCAGCAATCGTA
>JBJEIR010000047.1:0-20014 GCA_051877215.1 Acutalibacteraceae bacterium
ATCTCGGAATATTTTTCGAACATTATCTGCTCTCAAGGTAACATTTCGCCCGAGCGCTTCAATTTTAGTGTCTTGTTTGATTCGACGAGCAAGTTCTGCGCTAACTTTTCCAAAATACATTTTTTTGACAAACGATCCATCTCTTCTTGCATGATATACAAACTGAAACAGTTGAGCCTCGTTCTCATACACGATGATTTTTTTACTTAACCGCCAGTTTTCAATCTGCTGATCTGAATACGGATCAAGGCTATACTGCACCCCGCTCGTTGCAGCGGGGCTTTTTTGTACCACAGCTCCGGAATTGGCCGCTTTTGCCGCCTTGGCAAACATGCGCTCGATCTTAATAAGCTCACGGTTATTGGGCAATTGTCCGCAAAGTCTCGCGATAAAGCGCCTGATCTGTGCATACATCTGCTGAAAGCAATTCCGATCTGTGCGCGCCAAGTCGATCAAACGGTTTACATCCTGCAGCACATACTCAGACAAAAACCGTGCCAGCGCTTCTTTTTTGGCGCCTTCTTTGTCAATCGTAACATGATTGGCGGCATAATCGTCGATGATCTGCTGCAAATACTCCTCCTGCAGTAACCCCCCGCCGTCACGCCCCGCTGTCGCGAGCATACGGGAATAAGCGGCGCTGCCAAATACCGTATCGGCAAGCTTTGTATACGCGTCGGTACCCTCAATCGTGTGTGTATACTCATGAGCCAATACCACGGCAACCGAGTTTCGGTTGACGGGTGCGTTCTTGTTGATATACACCACACCGTTTTCGACGAATCCGGCTTCCGCTCGTGCGTGGGATGCACCGTCATAAAAGCGCACCTCACGGGACAACGCGCGGGAATATGCCCTCGTTTCCTCGGTGTCATACGCCTTGATGTCTTTCGACGTAGGCGGTATATACGGCTCTGCGTTCGTCTCTCGCTCGGTATGAGCTGCTTGTACCAGGACGCTGTCCTCATCCACCGCGACGTCCGCATCGATTAAATCTTTGGCAGTGACGTCCATTCCTGTTGCTTTGCAAAACTCCTCAACATCCGCCTCCGTCACATTCGAAGCGTCCTCCTGCCTGATCACTCGATATATGTTGCGCGCCTTTTTTGCTTTGTCATAGATCTGCTGCGGCGTCATATCCTGTGCCTGCTCGGAAATAAGGAAGTATAGCTTGCCGATGTCTGCGTTGGTTACCTTGTTTTTGGAAGCAAGCTCTGCGGCAAATTTTTGTGCATCCGATCCATTTTCCATCGTCTGACCAAGCGCAATGAGCGGCTCGCCCATACCCTCCGCATTCAGCTTTTTACCGATGGCAGATGTATTTTTTATGCTGATTACGGAACCTGCGAAACCAAACCCAAACCCCATTAAAGTGCCGCTGCCAGCCGCCTCGGCAACACGTCCGCCAAGCTCCAACGCTGTTACTCGTTTTGCTTCCGCTTCCGACATTCCTTCGAATGTCGTTTTAATACGGATAGATGTTTCGTAATCGGAAAAATCGCCGTTTACAACAACGTCATAAGCAATATTTGCGAGTTCCGTCAATACTTCTTCTGTTGGGTTAACAAGCATGGATTTAGCGATGTTTTTGGCAATATCCTTCGGGACAGAAGCTACAGATGCTTTCAAAGCTTTCAATTGTCCAATCGACAACGTTTCAAACACGCCCTCAAAAACGCCGGAAAAGAAACCGTTCCAGAACGCCTGATCATCACTCATACCGCGCTTCAAAGCATCGTTTGTGCCTTGTGCAGCAGCCGAAAGGCCGAGAGCGATACCGCCGATATTTCCCGGTATTACAGAAGCTGTCGCTGAATCAGCCATTGACATTCCTGTGTTGTACAGGAACTTGCCGGCATCCCAATCGCCGATCTTAAACGACACTTTATCGGATACGGTACTGCGGATGGTAGAGGTTATATTCGCCAAATGATTATCATCCATTTCACCGGTGAACATGTATGCCAAACTATCGCCGATAAATTCCACGCCGGATCCAAGCGATGTGGCAACAGATGCAATGGAAGAAAGGATCGGTAATTGATCGGCAATTTTGGCTATTTCGGCAATATCTCTACTTTCACGCCGTTTTTTTAGCGTGCCCCAAAACGAATGTGCCCAATTTTCGGCAGATTCCTTTCCGTTCTTTTTATAGAGATAATTAAACACCTGTTTTTCAGCATCTGTTAAAAACACATAATATACAAATCCATCATATTGCCCTCTGTTGTTCACTGACAGATGTGCATAATACGATTCATCATACGTCGCTATTGTCATATTGGCAAATTCATACACCATATCCGTCTTGGCCAATTCAGGATCATATTTTATATAATCCGCATGCTCTTTATCGTTGTTTATGCGCTCGACCCAAGCCGCGATTTCCTCATCATGCTCCTTCTCTTCAAACAATTGTTGCCATGTGACATTGGTGCCATCGGCTGTGGTATATGCAATCTTCTTTTTCCCAATCATGTCTTCAAGCGCACTCACCGCGCGCGACACATATTGATCATTTTCCACATATTGATCATTTTCCCCCTGGTCATACGCTTCAAACGTGATGCCGTACGGCGCGATCTTTTCCTCGATCTGACGATCAAGCGCTTGCCACTGTGCATCGGTGTCGTCAGGAGAAACATATAAGTGCTCGCGTCGCTCAAGGAGTTGTTTTACCTCTTGAAGCACCGCCTCGTCGTGCTCGATTTCATTGAGCTTATAATCAATCTCTATGGTTGTCATCGCGTCAAATTCGGCGATTTTTTTCTGATCGATGCAGTAATTGAGCATCTGTGAAATCGTGACTGCTTCGCCGTCCTCCGTGGTATACAGCACTGCATCCTCTCCGAGCTCTTCTGCTTGATTCTTCAACTCCTCAATCATCATGGAGAAGGCCTTCTGTTGTGCCGCTTGATTGTTATAATCGGCTTCATCCTTTACCGCTTGGACACTTTCGCGCACTCTGTTCAGCTCTTGCGCAATTGCCTTTTCTGCATCGCTTGTCCGCCCACCGTAATAAGCGGACAATTTTTTATTCAAATTATCAAGCGCATCATAGCTTTTGGTATAATAATCGGTCAATCTCCCCGAACGAAAATTGTCGTTTCCGATCTCGTCATACAACGCTGTCAGATTTTCGGCTTCATTCCAGTAATAATTGAGCCAATAGGCGGCGTTTTTATCGTTAATCTCTGCATCCGAATTATCCTTAACCTGTTGCATTTCCGTCGTATCATACCGCCCGCCGATATGGTTGTAAAAAGAGCGCTGCGACATAGAAAATGCCTTCGGCACATTTTTTATCGCCTGCTGTTTTTGGCGCTCCACGCCCGGTGCGAGGGATGTTTTTTGAGGCCTTTTTGCCATGAACCCATCAAAATCGCTCGCAGCGTTATAAGCAGTCGTAAAAGATGAAGAAGGCGGCGTCTGATATCCGACGCCGCTGTTTCGTTTTGCCATAAATTCTTCAAATGTCACCATCACCGACCACACTCCTTATATCCCCAAATCATCCATGATCTGATAGCCTTCCGCTTCGGAAATTCGGTTGGCCTTGACCAGCTCGAAGATATATGAAGAAATCGCGTGATTGCTGTTTCCCATATTCATCAGATTTTTTGCTGTGCGCTCATACCGCTGTGCGGCAGCACTCATGCCGGTCGGGTCGACCGCGTTTTGATCGGGGATATAGTCGGCAAGCCGTATCTTTTGTCCGATCGCTGCTGCTTCATCCGCCGAGATTTCTCCCTGCCTGAACAAACTGTTCAAATATCTCCTTGCCGCGTCGTCTCCGTCGTATGTCTGATAGCGTTTGGCATTTGCCAGCGCCCCGACATAGCTTGTCGTTTGCGCCGTATTGGCAAGCGCACTGCCTGTCTTGATTTCATCGATTCCGTAGGTGCTTCTGAGCATATACGCTTCGCTCTCATCGATCATACCCGCGCCGATAAGATCTTTGATGGCCGTCGCCTTATCCTCTGTCTTGTTCAAGGTCTCCAAAATAAGCTTTTTTCGTGCCTGCTCCGCTTCGTTCGACGCCTGCACCGCCGCCGTTAACGCCTCATTCTGCGCGCTGTAGATCGACTGCGCATTGGCAAACGCGTCGGCACGAAGCGAAGAGGAATAGCTGTTGATATCGCTGTCCGCCGCGTCATAAATGCGTGCCACCCCATCCGCCGCCTGCGAGCGATACTCCGAGCGCAGCGCGTCCAGCTCGCGCATAATGCTGTCAACAGCGGCCTGCTTATTCGCCGTCACCTGCGCATCCGCATTGCCGCGCATCATGGAAATGGCAGTGCTCTGCGTGGCGTTCAGGCCGCTGTTTGACGCGCCGGCGTTGGCGATCGCCTCTTTGGCGTTGCGGCGCGCCACCAGCTCCGACACCGCATTGGCATCGTACGCGTCGCGGTAGGACGCGGCGGTATCGTTTGCCGATTTCATGTAATCCCGCTCGGCGGAGGAAATCAGCCCGTCATACACCTCTCCGACCCGCGCGGCATAGCTGTCCGCCTGCTGTCGGCGTCTCTGACTGTATTTTTCTGCTTCTTCTTCCGCCTTTTTGAGCTGTTCATTCAAAATCACATCATAATCCGCCATTTCAAAATCCTCCTCTTTTCTGTTTCCCCTGTTTTATAAACCGCCGCCGTCGGGCGAGCGTTTCGGGAAGGCGGCACCGCCTCCCCGAAACGCCCTTTTCGCGCCGCTCATCTCACCGTTCCGTACAGCTCAAAACGGAGCTGTATTCCCCCGATCCTGAAAGGAGCTTCACTCTCAATCCGCACGCCGTAATAGCGGCAGCGCGGGATGCTGCACAGCACCATTCGCGTTTCGTTTTCGCGCATTGCCACGGGAATCGGATGTCTTTCCTCGCCCGCTTCGGTGATCTGCGTCAGCCATGCCGTGCCCTTCGTCTCCCCCGACAAATACAGCGCCTTGATGCGCTTATATGCGGCGATATTGCCGAAATCGTAGCGCTTGGTGTCGAGCAGCGAACGAATCGGCTTGACCGCACGGACATATTCCCCGTTTTCAAAGGCATACACTTCGTCCTTTGTCCCGTCGGAAAGAGGCACCGCGTTTTCATCCGGCTCCTTTTTGGCAAAGCAGAGTTTTGTAAAACGCACCTTTACGTCCCGCACCCCGCGGATAAAGACGGTGAGCTGCGCCATCTTCTTTTTCCCGCTGTATTGCCCGAAAAGCTGCTGCGTGCTGATATAACCGTCCGTTCCGCCCGTGAAAGCAGCCGTATGATAAGCCAAATCCTCCGTCTCGCACACCAGCTTTACGGGCGCGGTTCCCTCATCTCCCGTCTCATATACATAATGCAGATAGGGAAACGCCTGCACATCTATCTCGCAGTCGTTGACATCAAAAGTTACGCTCTTCTCAAACACGCCGTCCGACGACGCGGAAAACGAAAAGCTGAGCGCCTGTTCGTCGTTTTCCGCCACCGTAAAAACGGATGACCCTGTTTTCGTCAGCCTTCCAAGCAGGGACAATCCGCTGTCACTCATGCGATACGCTTCGTGGCGCGTCGATCTCACGCACAGCCGATACGGCGGATTTTCCGGCTGCGCCGCCTCTCCTTTTACGACACAGCAGAGCGTCAGCTCATCGCCGTCGGAGAGAGGGACAAGCCTGTCGCCCTCTGTGTTTTCCGGCTCCCAGACAAACCATGCGATTTTTTTATCATATTTGGCGGAGTAGTACCCCGACAGATATATAAAGCCGTAATCCTGATAGGAAAACAGATACGCTTTGGAGCCGACAAACACAACATAGCGGTTTTTATACCGCACCGCGTGCGCCGCCCGGCGTTCGCTTTTTGTGCTGTCCCGCAGAATTTTCGGCGTAATCTTGCTGCCGAAGCTGCGGATGTTGCTGTCGCTGTACGGCTCATTCATAACGAGCGTGTTCATCTCGCCGTCCGCATTCATCCACACGAGACGGTTTTGACACAAAACAACCGTATCCGGGCAGTCGCAGCCGATACTCGGCGAAATCTGCGTCACGGGAAATGCTGCGGCCGACACCGAAACATCCGTGTTCAGCCCCTCTGACACCGCATCGGCGTCGACCGCGCCCTGCGCGTAGCGCATACAATAGGTCTCACTCTCTTTAAATATGATCAGCCGATCCGATTGCGTGTGAAGCGCGGTCACCCGCCGCGAAGCGTCGCCGATATGGCAATAATTGTTCTCCGAAAAATACAGCGGCTCGTCCGCGTCGCTCCAAACCACCTTTGCCTGATTGCCGTCGGAGGAAAACCCGGACAAAAACAGCCGCGTTCCGCCGCGCTCGTTGCTCGTCCCGCCAAACCAGCAGGCAGCCGTCGCGCCGCGCAGATAGGCCTTTTCCTCCGCCGTTTTTTCATATTCGGCTTCAATCGTGATATTGCTTGATACGGAACAGGCGGGAAACCCGTATCCGCTTGCTTCGGCGCCCGACGCCGCGCTGTTTGTCCATGTAACGCTGATATGGGACGCCCCCGCGACGGGCTTAAATTGGTAGGTATAGCTGCCCTGCGTAATCGTGGCCGTCTCTCCCGTCTTGGCGGACGCGCTGTATTCACCGCTCGGGAGCACCACCGACAGACTGACGACCGAACCGGCGGCAATGGGCTTCGGAAGCGGATAAATATGCTTGCCGTCCTCCGAGGTGTAACGGCATTTGTACCGTGCGGACAGGGCGTTATAGCCCTCCAGCATCGTCCCGTTTACGGGAAAGCGTCCGCTGCCCGTGTCCGCTTCACTCCAGTGATACCCTCTGCCGTTGACAAAAATCATCGGGATATAGACATCTGCCGTGTGCTCGACAAGCGTGTCTCCGATAGGCTTATACACCTGCCCGCCGATAAAGATAAAAAACGGCACACCGTATCGGTCCTCGCTGACGGGAGCGACCGCCGCCGCGCTGTCGGTGCAGTCAAAGCGGTATCGATGCAAAAGCTCGCCGTCGAGGGATACGACATAAATGATGTGCTCGCCCGGCCAGCAATAATAGGTCAGCGCACACGCCTTTTTCCCCGCATAGTAAAAGACGGCCGACCGCCCTGTCAGGTTCATGCCGGCGTGCGTGTGACTCTCACTTTCCACATCGGTCACATACAGCGGCGGGCGGGTGCACAGCACGCCGTCTTCGAACCACATATTTTTGACATCAAACAGCTCGTTGTCCTCCATACGGGACATATTCCTCTCTGCGTTGATGCCGCCGGAAAGCTCCGGCACGCCGATTTCCCGCTCCCGCAGATGTCCCATGCGTGCATACTGCATTTACTTCACCACCCCCGGCATCACATCCAGGCGCCGATCCGTCCTGCTGACAGACGCCCGCTTTCGGTTGTACAGCGTCGCAAACAGCGACTGGTTATCCGCATCCCCCACCGTCTGTGCCATCAGCATTGCAACCCCGTAGGGCATGACGTCATGCGCCGCACGCGCCGGCAGCTCTATCTCCTGCGTCAAGGCGGCAAGCGGTACAAACGGCTCTTTTCTCACCATGTACCACAGCTCGCCGTAGATCTGATTGATGAGTGCCAGCGAGCGTTTGGTGAGGTTTCCGAACAAAGCGGTATCGGCGTTGCCGTCCTGATCGGTATAATTGAGCAGGCTCATCGCCTGCCGCCGGATTTGTTCTCCTGTTTTCATCCTTGCGCCCCCTCATGTTCTTGTTTGGCAAAACGGCTCTTCTTCCGCTTGAAGAGCCGCTTTTGATGCGCATATGCGCGCATCAAAAGCCCTCTCGGCTGTCGGGATTGTTGAGCAGCCCGAACACCGTCAGGATCTCCACGACAGCAGCTCCTGCGGTTTTGACCTCGGCGGCAAGGTCGGGCATAAACAGCCCGACGATCACGGCAATCTGTGCAATGACCGCTATCCACACAACGGGCGATTGAAGCTTTGAAAGCCATTTTTCTTTCATCTGTATCTCCTCCTCATTTCAGTACAATCCCGATGACCGCTCCCGTCAGGCCGCTTGCCAGCGCCGCCAGCACATAGCCGATGACGGCGTCCCACCGCTTGGCGGGCACGGCGGACAGAGACTTGACATCGTCTTTGATCTCTGTCACATCGTCCTGCAAGCGTTCAACATTGTTTGCCGTCACCGCCACCGCTTCGGTCAGTCGGTGCAGATCGCCGACCTCCTGCTCAAGCGTGTCAATTCGGCGGTGGGCGGACTTGGCAGACAGTGCGGCGTCTCTCGCGATGTGGTCGATCTCCTCTATGCCTGTCATTGCCTCACACCCCCAACAGCGCTTTCCAGGTGTTCACGCCGACGATTCCATCAACAGACAAGCCTGCTCGCGCCTGTGTCGCCCTGACCGCCGCATGGGTTTGCGCCCCAAAAATGCCGTCTATGGCAATCACCATCCCGCGCCCGGCAAGCAGTCGCTGCACAAGCTCCACACGATAACCTGTGCTGCCGATCTGCAAAAGATCAGACGCCGCCTTTGCCGTTTCCGCGCCCCAAATCCCGTCCGCACCGTACTGCGTAAGCGGCATACCGTCCGCGATGCACGCCTCCTGAAATTTTTGCACCAACGATTTTGACGGGTCGTTGAAATTTGGGTTTTCGGAGCCGGTAACTGCTTGTGTATTCTCTTTTACCGATACCGATTCGCCGATTTCTTTATAAAGTATGTTCATGTCCACGCGCCCCGATATGCCGTTTACGCTGCCGTCGCTTGTGTACTGCCACATAGCGGGATTATCCATTCCGCAGCTTGATGACCAATCCGCCACCCAAATCGGATACCTCTTGGCCGCCTCTGACAAACCGCCCTTAAGCCACGATAAAAAGCTGTATAAGCCGACCGCATAGCCGCTCTTTGACACCGCATCGCAAAAAGCGCATACAATCGCCGTAAGCCCGGAGACGGGCAGACCGCTCTGTGCTTTATCTTCCACATCGTACCAAACGCCGAGGGACGGCTTTTTCCCTTTCAGCAGTCGCAGGCAATGTGCCGCTTCTCCTTTTGCGTGTTCGGCGTTATAGGCATACGCATAAAAATACGCTCCCCACGGGATGCCGACGCGTTCACATTCTGCGACATTGCGCTCCCATTGCTCATCGTCTTGTCCGGGTTCGTCCTGTCCGTATCCGCAACGGATAATGGCAAACTCAATGCCGGATGCCTTCACGGCATCCCAATCCACACGCCCCTGCGCGTAGCTGACATCAATCCCTTTCTTTGACATTGTTCGTTCCCCCTTCCTTTACAGATTTTCATTTTCTTCGTCGGCATCATCCGACGGCGCGGGTATTTCCGTCCAGTTTCCCGCTTCATCAGGCAGTACATCCATCACGGTTGCCGTTTTATCGCCGTTTACCAGCACCATGCCGTCGTCGGCGATCAGCCGCACAAGCTCCGTGCGCACCATCGGCAGCGCCACCGCCGTGATGATCACGCCGTTATCGCCGTCATAGCGATATACCGTCTTTGTCTTCATACAATCTCCTCCTTTTTACGCCTGTATGTATTCCACCGTCGCGTTTTCCGCCCCGAACGGGCTGTTTTCGAGCGGCTGACCGTCCGCTGTGTAAACGGTCAGGCTCGTCAGCGCAGGACAACTCGCAAAGGTATACGCGTTGATACTTGCAACCGCATTATCAGCGCTGCCAAGCTGCACGGTATTAAGGTTATTACAGCTGCTAAACGGGCTGTTTGCCGCATTTGTGCCGCTTAATTTGACGGCACCCAGCAGCGTGATCGTCTCCACCTCTGACTTTGCAAACACCGTATATCCGATGGATGTTGTGACAGGCGAAAGCGTTATGCTGTGCTGGTCTGTAAGTGGAGCACTAAACGCCGACTGTCCAATGCTCGCAGCCTGTACTTTGGTAAAATCAAATCGCCTGAGAGCCGTAATCCCAAACGCACGAGCACCGACATATGTGATAGGTGTGTCGTCTATTTCACAAATTTCCAGATTGAAATAGGGGGTTCTGATCCAAGAATCGCTACCGAACATCTCCGCGCGATAATAGGACGCCCCTTTCAATCTGACGGCTGTCGGATTCCCGTCGTTATCGTAAGCGGTGATCGCGATTGCGGCATTGTCCGGGATACTGCCGCCCTGCCCGATTTCAATATTTCCAACCTTATCAACGAGCGCCGTCAGGGTTTCCTCCGCGCTTGCCTCGACGCCTTTTGCCGTCAGGGCATCCGCCAGCCGCGCAATCAGCGTCTTTAACCTCGTTTTCACGCTCATGTGCCGTCACCGTCCCCTCCGAGCAGCGCCGCCACATCGCTGTCATAGGCGGCGATCGCCTCTGTTATAGCGGTGTATACCGCCGCGCCCGAGACCGGGCTTGTCCCGCTTTCGGTCACGGTGGAGTCGATTTGTATTTGCCCTGTGATAGCCTTCCATTCTTCGCCCGTCCAAAGGTAATACTGCTCGTTTGTCGTCACAAACCAGACATCTCCCGCCGTCATATCCGTCATACCCATCATGACCGGTCCGGTCGTCTGCCCCTTATAAACCATGTTGCCGACCGGCAACGCGGCAGTAAGCCCTTCCAAAGCCGCCGCTATCCCGCCGCTTGTCACGGGATTTGTACTGCCGCTTGTCGGCGTTTCATCAAAGGTCAGCACATCCTGCTTTCCCTCCAGCAGCGGCTTGACATACGAGACCACCGCATGACCGTTTACGGCATCAAAGCCGCTTTCACTGACACTGCTGTCTACCTTAAGCGCCGCCCCGAGCGTGTCCCATTTATCTCCCGTCCAGGCGTAGTTCATGCCGTCCTGTTCGACGTTATAGACATCTCCGGCTTCCCTGCTTTCGATCTCATTGAGCTGATATACCGTGTCGACCGACCCCTTATAGCGGTATACAGACGAGAGCTTTCCGCTTATAAAGTCATAGATCCCGCCGCTTGTCACGGGATTTTGACTTCCCGCCTTCGGCGCGCCGTCAAAGGTCAGCACATCCTGCTTTTTCTGCAAATTCTGCTGCACATACGCGCACACCGCACGGCTGCTGATCGGCGAGGGGTCGGTATTGCCCGCCGTATCGGCGACCGCGCTGACATCCAGCTTTGTTGCAAGCAGGGCGTCGCTCTCTTCTTTCGTATAGGTATCGGCGGCCGCTTTCTTTGCCGCGTCGGCGGCAAGCGCTGCACGCTCGGCGGCCTGATCGGCGGTATCGGCCGCTGTCTGTGCGGCTTGTGTGAGCGCGCGTGTCTCCTCTGCCGCGGCGACGGCGCTGTGCATGCTGTTTGCCGTCCCCTTGAGCATCTCGGATACGCCCGTCCAAAACGGCGTGCCGTTTTCCGTTTCGGCGTCCTCAAAATACAAGACCGCATGTCCGCTCGACCATGTCTGCGTCTCCGCTCCGCTTTCGTCAAAATGCGAGCATAAGAGGCGCGCCGAAAGCTGTCCCGCCGAAGCCGTGAGCAACCGGTGCAGCGGATAGCGAACGGTCAGTCCGCCGTCCGCTGTCGTTTCGATCTCTTTTCCGACCGTCAGCAGATCGCTTGACACCACGGCACCGTCGCCCGTACAAAACACGATGCGCAAGGTGCCCGTGCCGTTGTCAAGCAGCTCGGATTCGGCGGAAAAGACGATCTCCGTGCGGTTATGCTCGCCGCGCATTCCGCCGTACTGCGGCACAGTCGGTTCAACCTTTCCCGAATCATCCACGGTAAATACGATTTCCCGTTTGTTCATTAGGACCGTCACTTCCTTTCCTGTTCAAGAAAAGGGGCGGCAGCCGACCGCTCGGCCGCCGCCCCTTTTTGTCAGTCGCAGATATAGGCGCGAATGGCTTTCTTCATGCTGTTTCGCAGAAACACATCATAGTAAAGGCGGTAATCAAATTTCCACGCATCCGCCTTGATGTTTTGCTCGGGGCTGAAGGTGCGGATCGTCTCGCTCTTTTTGACAAGCGACGCCGCGCGCTTGGGCATCAGAATAAACCCGATGGATTTTGCCTCGGCGGTCGGCTCAAAGCCGCCGTCCTGTCCGTTCTCCTCCCCGCCGCTCAGGAAGGTATACGCCGTCTTCATACGGCTGGCGGGAACGGGCAGCAGCGCGACATCGTCGAGCGTCTTGACCCGGAGATTGACAGCGCCCTTCTTGAAATCGGACACGACGATCTGCCGCGAGATCTCGGGTGAGCTTTGCAGCGCGCGCAAAAACGCGCCGTCCGCAAAGCATACGAGCTTCTCATCGTAGCCGATCTCATCCTGAATTTCACCGAGCGCCTGTGAAAACATGCTGTACGCCTCCGTTTCCGGCGTGCCGGTGACCGTCTGCCGCTCGCTCGCCGCATAGCCGCCGATCTTGGAAAGGCAGTAGGCATCCACCTCCGGGACGACCCTGGTGCGCACAAATTCACCGAGCACCTGTCCCGCCAAATCGGCAATGCCCGTTTCGTCGTTGTCCTCACGGTCGAGCTGGAAGGTGCGCGCGCGATCCTGCGCCAGCGTGAACGGGTCGCTTGTGATGGAGATCGCCCCCTGCACAAAGCCGTTGTCGCGGTCATAATCTCCGAGGCCGCTCATATCCATTTCGGGAATGAGCACCGTTTTCGCGCCTACAAATTTGGCTTTGAGCACATTGTCCTCAAGAAAGCCCACCGTTGCGCCCTGTGCGATCGCCTTATCGAGCTCACTCGACATATTGCTTCGAAATTCCAAACTGTTGATTGCCATAAAATCCTCTCTCCTTTTTTGATTTCAAGATTTGTCCCCCCAAAAAGGGAAGGCGTTTACCCCATCTGCCCTCTCGCGTACAGGCCGTTTCGAAACGCCTCCATTTCGGGGTTTTCGGGTTGTTCGCCGTTGTCGGCAAGCGACCCGGTCGATTCGCGAGCCGCCTGCTCCTGCGCACGGCGGCTCTGCGCCGCGCGCCGCTGCTCGGAAAGAACAAAACGGTTTTGTGCATCGAGCAGAGAAATCCCCTTTTGCAGTGCCGTCTGCACAACGGGATACGGCACCTGACGAATATCTGCAAACTGCGGGTATGCCGTTTGCAGCTCGACAAATTGCTCCGCGAGCCTGTCTGCCGCCTCCCGTTCTTTTTCATGCTGCTCCTCTTCGAGCGCCGCCGTCTCCCTGTCAAAGCGGCGCAGACGCTCGGCGCGCTGCAGCTCATAAAAACGCTTTCCGTCCTCCTCGCCGTAACGCTCCAGCGCCTCGCGTTGCAATCGCTCCTCATGCTGCTTTGAAAGCAGCTCCACAAGCCCCTTGACCGACGGTGCGCCGATGTCACAGGCGAGCTGACGGAGCGCTTCATACTCCGGCAAAAAGGCTTTTTGCTTCATGCCGAGCTGCAAAAGGGTGGTAATCTGCTCACGGTCGGAGGCTTTGACGGGAATGACCTCACCGTTATAAACCGGCATGTACACCGTTTCCTCCGTCTGCCCTGCGTGCTCGTCGGCGGCGTCTTTTGCATTCTGTGCAGGAGGTGCCTGCGACGGGTCTGTCTCAGGCACGGCCTGTCCCTCCTCGGATATGTCCGCCTCCTCTTTGTCTGCCGTATCCGCAGACGGGTCTGTCTGCTGTACGGCTATATCATCGGGGCCGGCGATGGACATCTGACTGTCCTGCTCTGTCCCGATCATACCGATTTCCTGCTGTTCCTTCTCCATAAGTTGCTCTCCTCCCGATAACAATCCGCATTTCTTTACCATGCGCCGAGCGCCTGCTCTACAATCGCGCGCGCCTGCCTTGGCGGAAGCTGCGCAAGCTGCTCCCGGTATTCGGGCGGCAGCTGATCCAAAATACCGTCCGTATCCGTCTGCAAAGAGCTCTGTTCGCTTGTTTGCGCCGCACTTGCCGTTTCAAAGGCGCTGTCGGCTTTTTCCGCGCGTTCCCGCAGCTCCCGCAGCAGTCCCTGCTGACGCGGGAGCATTCCGTGCGGCAGCCGCGCAATATACTGGACGGGATCAATGATCTCCTTTTGCAGCAGGTTGTCCAGTGTCGCAACCGTCTGTGCCTCTCCCCAAAGCGTCGACGCGCCGACCTCTATCTTGACGCTGATGATCAGCTCACGGTAACGGCTGCCGTCAAAGGGCATATACCACGCGCCCTGTTCGTCACTGATTTTCAGACAGCGGGCGCCGTACTTCATCACCCAAAATTCCGCCCAAATACGGGCGACATCCGCCATAAACCGATAAAAGCGATTCTGCACCGGCTGCATCGGCATAGTCGCCGCCTCCCGCACCGCAATGATTGCGGAGGTGTTGTCGGGGCGAACATCCCCGAGCGCCGCACTGTTGGCGCCGCTTTGGGTCAGCGTATTCGAGATCAGTGAAGCGATGTTCTCGTCAAATTTGGGAGAAAAGGCGGGCGGGCTGACATAATGCACCGCGCTGTTCACATCCTCTGCCGTGCCGTATACCCGCAGCACCTGTCCCGGATCGTTCGTCACCGGCTGTGTCACCACATCGCCGTTCACCACCGTAATGGGCACGCCCATCATCATCACCGCCCAAACCGACGCGGTAATCATCCGATTGATGGCAATTTGATTGGGAATGAGATAGGTAATCTCACTGTCCCCGTAGGCGCAGTTTTTGCGCCGCTCCCACGAAAACGCCGCCAGCGGATACAGGCGAATACCCAAATCCCATGTGGGGCGGATGACCGCGCCGCGGCACACCTGTATGGCTTTGACCGTCTCTTCTCCGTTTTGACCGCGTTCCTTCCAAAGGCGCGTCAGCACGGTCGCCTTTTGCCGCTCCTGTGCGCCGAACGACGCAAGCTCCGTCTGCGAACGATCTCCCGCCATAAACGAGCGCTCGTTATCCGGCACAATGGCGTCGAGCAGTTCGTCTGAAAGCCCGTTGGCCTTTGCCTCCTTTTGCAGGTCCTTCACATACCGGCGCTGAGCGATGAGAATATACGGCTGTGACTGGACATCGTCGTTGTTCGGGTCGCCGAAATACACATTTTCCACATCCAGCGTTTCCACTGCCAAATCGCCGCGCACCGCCGTTTTGCGGGACATATCGGCATACAGCCCCGTCTTGGCGTTTGCATCCCAGTAGGTATACAGAAATCCCATGCCGGACACATAGGCGTCCCGCAGCACCCGTTCCTTTTTTTCTTCCAGGCGAACCCTCTGCGCGGTCGCGGAAAAATAATCGGACAGCGCCGACATGATCAGCTCAATTTCCGCCCCGTCCGCCTGTTCGCTCTCAAAATACCCGAACGGATCGGGCGGCTGTCCGTTTGCCTGCTGCGAGCGGATGCGTTCGCGGGTCTGTTCGGTTTGCTCGGCCAGCTCCAGCGTGTTGGGCACGCCGTCTGCGGAAAAGGTCACCGAAAGGGGTGAGGCGCCTATGACCGCCATCTTATAATCCCCTATCCGCTTGATGACATTGTGGCGAACAAGCGGGCGCTCCCCTCCGCACTTTGCACCGTGCCACTGATCGCCGACAAAAAAGCGTTCGTTGCGGCGATTTTGCTCATACAGTCCCTCCTCCCCGAGCGCACTTTTAAAGCGCCTGCCGGCCGCATATTCCTCAAATACGCTTCGCGGATTTACGCTGCGCGAATCGGGTTGTGTGCGTTTGATTGCCATACCGTTTCATCCTCCCTTTGCCGTCACTCTTCAAAATCGCGCTGTGAGCTGCCGTCATATTCCCAGAAATTACGCAGATAAAAATGCGCCTTTTCGCGTTCGCGGCGCGCCTGCTCGGTCTTGTCCCGCTCGGCGGCCGCCCGTATGCGCGCCCGTCTCGCGCGCATCCGTTTTACGCGCTTATGTGCGCGGTAAAGGCGCCTCAGCTCACCGATGCACAGCACAACGATCGACATACACGCCGTACAAAGCATCACCGTTTTTATCAGCTCCAAGCTTTACCCCTCCTTTGTCCGTTTTGCCTGTCGGCATATTTACCCGTTCCACCCGCCGGTAAAATCTCGGTTTTCAAGGCCGAGAGACAGCCGCGAACGGGCCCCCGCCCTCGCGACGGCGCGCCGCTGCTGCTCGCTCTGCGGATGAAAATAGCGGATGTCGGTCATCGCGTAGCGCAGCGCATCCATCAGATGGTTATCCCGGTCAACAGGTCGGTTGACCGCCCCGCCTTCCTCGCCCGTCTGCCAGCAATAGCTGCTCAGCTCTCTGGCGGTTTGTTTGCAAAGCGGATGCACCAGTATGCGGTATTCCTGCAAAACCGCGATGCCGTGCAGCACGCTGTCCTTTCCTTTTTCGGCGGGCTGAATACGGCAGATGCCCAGCCTTCGCAGCTCCTCGTTGCTTTTCGGCTCGGCGCTGTCCGCACGGATGCGCTCCTTTTGGTACCCCTTTTCTTTGATCATCGCCGCAATGTCGCTGTTGACCATGCGCGTCTGATAATGCTCGTCAAAAATATACAACCGCTTGTCCTGCGGCGACACCGCCGCCGCGATAAAGGCGGTCGGGTCGTTGCTGTAGCCGTAGTCAAGCCCGTATACGCAGGTGTACCGTTCGCCGTCTTTTCCGTGCAGCAGCTCCTCAACCGAAAACGCCTGCACCGCCCAGTTGTCAAAAATCAGCCCCTCGGAAATGCCCCAGTCCCCCAGCCCCGCTACGCGGTAGCGGCGGGGATTGTCCTCCTTCATGCGTTCAAACATCCGTCTGTCCGTCTCATCGAGCCACTCGTTGCAGGTGTAATCGGTGGTCATCGCCAGCACATCCTCAGACGGCCGGTCAAAAAAACGGCGTTTGAGCCAATGGTGCTCGCTCCACGGGTTAAAGGTCAGCGTCGTCTGCTTAAAAAGCGGCGGCGGCAGCTCGCCGCGAATACTCTCGTCGAGGGTGTCAAAATCCTCCTCACAGCTCAGCTCATACGCCTCCTCCACCCACAGCCAGCAAAGATAGCCCTGCGGGGCGGTGATGGAGGTGATTTTCTGCGGATCGTCCATTCCGCGAAAATAGACGCGCTGCCCGGTGATGCGGTTTTCAAGCTCCAAAGGCGACTCCTTGGCGACCCACATCCCCTCCAGTCCCAGTCGGCGGATGGCCCATTTCAATTCGGCAAAACAGCTGTCCTTGAGCGTGCGAAAGGTTTTGCGCACCACAAGCAAATTGGCGGCGCGGTATTTTTCCTTTGAAAGCTGCGCTATATACCAAAGCGCGGTTGTCTTGCTTTTTTTGGAAGCGCGGCTGCCCTTTACGACGCGGTAACGCCCTTTAAAGCGCCAAAATTCATCGTAGCCGCCGCCCACATAGGTGCTGATCCTCTCTTCCTCCTGCAAACGAAACCCGGCTGCCGCCTTTTTGTCATCCATCCATATCATCCACAATCATCACCGTCGCCGCATCCGTCGACGCCTTATCGCTGAACAGCCCGTGCCGCTTGCCGAGCAGCTCGGCGGCGCGCAGCCGTTCCCGCTCGCTGCCGTTTTCTCCCCGCAGCAGCCCGGTCAGATATTGCAAAATTTCCGGCGCGTCCGCCACGGACATATCCGCCGCCGACATATCCGCCGCCTCTTCCTCACGCTGCTTTACCTGCGCGGCACTTTCGGCGGCGCACCCTGTTTTTTCCGCCGATTTCTCCTGTTCGCCGCACCCGCTTTGCGTCTGCTTTTGCTCAAGCAGCGCTCGGATCTCCGGCAGCGCCGTCAGCCGACGAATCCCGCTTTCTGCGCCGCGTTCGCTGTAGCCCGCCTCTCGGTATGCCTGCCGTGCGTCCCCGCAGGCGAGCAGCGCCTTTGCAAACCGCCGCTGTCGTTCATTCAACATCTGCTCCCCACCCATCTTTTTCTCTTGCCGTTTTCAGCGATCGCCGATAGGCCGCTGCCTGCCCTCTCTCCTTTTTTCGTTTTTGTCGGCTTTCTTTTTCGTTTTCTCCCTCTTGTCCGCTTTGCCGCATCCGCCGTTTTTTCATCCCTTGCGCACCGCCCCTTGCAGGTCATTTTCCTTCCGTATAAAGCAGCCGCTTCGTGCCTGCATTTTTCTTTAAAAACAAGCCTATTCCGTAAAAAAAGGGCTCTCCTGCGACATCCGCTCTGCGTGCGTCCGTACCCAGCGGCGCTGCGCACCGGACAGCGCGTCCCAAAACTCCCGCACATAAGCCGCCGTCTCCCGCGCACAGCAGCTGCAAAGCCCCTGCGTCAGCTCGTCCTCCTCCAGTGTTTCTCCGCATTCGGCACACACATCCTCCCGCACAAGCTCCGAAGACCCGCAAACGGGACAGGCGGCCGAAACCGGCACCTCCAGACAGCGCCCGCCGTACGCCATGTTTTCGTAATACTGCTGTGTCTCCCACGAATCAAATCGTTCTCCGCAATGTCTGCAAATCATTCTCTGTTTTCCTCTCTTTCATTCATCGTCCGAACACCCCTTTTGCGGGGGCGGCGCGTGGCAAATTGTTTGTATGTCCGCCTCCTTGACATCGGTTGAAAAATATGGTATGTATGAACTATCCGATGAACGGACAGTTCATAAACCGACCTGTCGAAAATGTCCCTGTTCGGCTCCCCGAAAAGAGGAGCCGCGCCGCAGACAAAGGGAACGGCTTTTCCGCCGTGCGGCAAAGCCCTGTCTCTCCCCTCGTCAAAAAGAGACGGAACAGCCGTTTTTAACAGGTTGCATACAGGAGGTTTTATCCATGTTTTGTCGATATTGCGGAAAAGCGATTCCCGACGACAGCAACTTCTGCCCGGCGTGCGGCCGGCAGCTGACCCTCTTTTCACCCGAAAACAACAGTACTCCTGCGGCCTTTGTGCCGTTGCCCGAACAGCCGCCTGCGACCCCGTCCGAACAGGTTCTCTATGTTCAGAATTCGTCTGCGGGGGCTTGCTCCTGTGCGCCGTCTCCCGGTGCATCGTCTGTATCCGAACAGACTTTTTCTTCTGCCCCCTCTGCTTCTGCTCCCTCTGCTTATGCGCCCTCCGGCTCCTCTCCCTATTCATCGGCGCCGACGGCACCGCCGATGAAATGGTATAAATTTCTCATCTATTTCTCGTTGTTTGCCGGCGCTGTCATCAATTTCATACAGGCAATTTTCCTTTTGACGGGTGTTTCGTATACCTTAGAAGGCCTTAACGCCGAAGTGGCATATTCGTATTTCCCCGCTATGCAAATTCTCGACTATATGATGGCAGCCGCGCGCATTGCTCTTGTCGTGCTGTGCCTGACAGCCCGCTTTTTACTGGCAAAATACAGGGAAAAAGCACCTTTCTGTCTCTATGCCGTTTATGTCGGCCATGCGGTGGTCTCGGTTCTCTACTATTTCGGCGCCATGTGCATATTTAATGCAATCCCACCGACAGCGGCCGCGTCGATAATCGGCACCCTGATTGCCTACGGCGTCATGCTGATTCTCAATATCCTATATTTCTCAAAAAGAAAACATTTGTTCGTTTATTGAGGCGTAAATGACCGCTGATTGTCCAAAAAAACACGAAGAACGGTTCTCCTATGGGGCGTTTCCCATAGGAGAATTTTTTTGCCGGGCAGCCGCTTTTCAGAGAAATTATCTGCGTTCACGCACAAAAATCGGCTTGGTTTACAGCGCCGAAGCAAAAAGGCACATACAGGTGCATATGTCCGCCTTTGCTGCGTACATCCGCTTTGCTGCATAGGTCCGCCTTTGTGTCCGCCTTTGCGTACCCCGCCTTTGTGTGCCCCACCTTTGCGTACCTCCGCCTTTTCATACCCCGCCTTTGAAAAGAAATCTTCTCTTTTATGTTTGTATCTAAAAAAGAACATATGTTCGTTTTGGTAGCGAGAGCATACACCATTTCGGATGTTTTGTCAATGCTTTTAGCAGCAGGTGTCGTCTTTTGGCGACATCTGCTGCCAAAAATCTGTTTTCACGCCCGTTTTCGACAGCCTGTCTTTTTTGCCTCTCTCCCACGCCGAAAAGCCTTTTCAAAAAGAAAAACATCCCGTTTGGCAAGCAGTTTGCCAAACGGGATGTGAGAGTGTCAAAAAACAATCTTTTCCCTCCCCCTCTTTAAAGAGAAAGAGGGGTTGACAACACGACATTTGTGTCCGCCGGTGCCTCTCCGTTACACAGGAGAGACTTTGGTACGCCGCCCTTTCCCTTGGCTCCCTCTGACGAGG
>JBJEIR010000048.1:0-4682 GCA_051877215.1 Acutalibacteraceae bacterium
ATACGCTGTCGCGCGTCCTGTTTTTGCACCGTGACGATCCATTACCCGGTCAGCGGAGCTTGCCCGAGGTCGGTCGGCCTGTAAGCGGGACGCCTTATGATCCCTGTTCTGGGTTTTCGGACATATTTTAAAGAAAGGCGGTCATTGTTATGATGTTACCCGAGCAAAAGCAAAGCATTATCAAAGAGTATGCCACTCACGAAGGCGACACCGGTTCTCCCGAGGTGCAGATTGCCGTGCTGACCCGGCGCATTGCCGATCTCACCGCACATCTCAAGGAGCATCCGAAGGATCACCACAGCCGTCGCGGTCTGCTGAAGATGGTCGGTCAGCGCCGCGGCCTGCTCAACTATCTGATGAAGAAGGATATCAATCGCTATCGTTCGATCATCGAGAGACTGGGCATTCGTAAATAAGCACTTTTTTTGGGGCAGGCGGGGGCTTCCCGCCTGCCTCAAACTGCTCAACCGTCAAAAATATGAGGCACTTTCCCGTTCGTTTTAGCGATGAAGCGGGCGCTATTTTCAGGGGCTTTGAAGGAAAAATAACGCCGGCTTTATTGCTAAGACGCCGCACGGAAAATCTGTGCGTAAAGTGCCTCATGTGATGATATATTTCATTTTACAGGAGGTAAAACCCTATGTCTATGAGCAAACTGGAGACTTTTGAGAGTCATCGTGTGTTTGAAACCACACTTGCCGGCCGTCCGCTTGTTGTGGAGACCGGCAAAGTGGCGCAGCTTGCAAACGGCTCCTGCGTCGTCCGTTACGGCGAAACGGTGGTGCTTTGCGCGGTGACCGCATCCGAAAAACCCCGCGACGGCGTGGATTTCTTCCCGATGTCCGTCGACTATGAGGAAAAGCTGTATTCGGTGGGACGCATTCCCGGTTCTTTTCAGCGCCGTGAGGGACGCCCGTCCGAAAAGGCCATTCTGACCTCGCGCGTCATTGACCGACCGATCCGCCCGCTGTTCCCGAAGGATATGCGCAACGATGTGTCCATCGTCTGCACGGTGATGTCGGTCGATCCCGATTGTCCGCCTGAGACCACGGCGATGATTGCCGCCTCCATCGGTATCGCCATTTCGGATATCCCGTGGGCGGGGCCCATTTCCGGCGTGGTTGTCGGCCTGATTGACGGCAAATTCGTCATCAACCCGACGGCGGAGCAGGAAAAGGTCTCCGAAATGCATGTTACCGTCGCCTCTACCTCCGAGCTGGTCGCCATGATCGAGGCGGGCGCCAACGAGGTGGACGACGAGACCATGTTTGACGGCATTATGGCAGGACACGAAGCCAACCAGGCGATCGTGGAGTTTATCAACGGCATCGTCGCCGAAATCGGCAAGCCGAAATTTGCCTTCACCTCCAACGATCCCGATCCGGATATGTATGAGGCGATCAAAGACTTTGCCATTGACGATGTGAAAGCGGCGCTCGATACCGACGACAAGCGCGTGCGGGACGAGCGGCTGAGACCCGTTTATGAAGCGGTTCATGCCAAATTTGACGAGCAGTATGCCGAGCAGATTGAAAAGATCGACGAGTGCCTGTACAAATTGCAGAAATTCGTTGTCCGCCGCTGGCTGCTCGATGAGGGCAAGCGCGTAGACGGCCGCGGCATTGATGAGATTCGCCCGCTGGCTGCAGAGGTCGGCGTGCTGCCGCGCGTGCACGGCTCCGGCCTTTTCACCCGCGGCCAGACGCAGGTGCTCACGGTTGCGACCCTCGGCTCCACCAAGGACGCGCAGCTTCTTGACGGCATTGACGACCAGACAGAAAAGCGCTATATGCATCATTATAACTTCCCGTCCTATTCGGTCGGTGAGACGAAGCCCTCCCGCGGCCCCGGCCGCCGTGAAATCGGTCACGGTGCGCTGGCCGAGCGTGCGCTTGTTCCGGTGCTGCCTTCCGTGGAGGAGTTCCCCTACACCATTCGCCTCGTCAGCGAGGTTGTTTCCTCCAACGGCTCGACCTCCCAGGGCTCTATCTGCGGCTCGACGCTGGCGCTGATGGATGCGGGCGTGCCGATCAAGGCGCCCGTCGCGGGCATTTCCTGCGGCCTCGTGACCGAGGGCGACCGCTTTATGACCATGGTGGATATCCAGGGTCTTGAGGATTTCTTCGGCGATATGGACTTCAAGGTCGGCGGTACGCACAAGGGCATCACCGCCATTCAGATGGATTTGAAGGTACACGGCCTGACGCCCGCCATCATCAAGGAGGCGCTTGCCAAGACACACAAGGCGCGCGACTATATTCTTGACGAGATCATGCTCAAGGCGATCCCCGCTCCGCGTGAGGAGCTGTCCAAGTGGGCGCCGAAGATGCTGTCGACCAAGATTGATGTGGACAAGATCCGCGAGGTCATCGGTAAAGGCGGCGCGGTCATTCAGAAGATCTGCGCCGAGTGCAACTGCAATGTCGATGTGCAGGAGGACGGCCAAATCTTCATCACCGCGATTGATGCGGACGATGCGCGCCGCGCGCTGTCGGTGATCGAAACGATCGCCAAGGATCCCGAGATCGGTGCGATTTACAAGGGCCGCGTGACCCGCTTGATGACCTTCGGCGCATTTGTGGAGATCGCCCCCGGCAAGGAGGGGCTGGTGCACATCAGCAAGCTCGATCTCAAGCGCGTGGATAAGGTGGAGGATGTGGTCGCCGTCGGCGATGAGGTGATTGTCAAGGTCACCGAGATCGACGAGCAGGGCAGAATCAACCTCTCCCGCCGCGATGCACTCATTGAGGTGGAAGGCCTGCAGCCGCAGGATGACGGTAATGAGGGCGCCCGTCCGCCGCGCCGCGACCGTGACGGCAGTGCCCGTCCGCGCCGTCGATAAAGCGGACAAAAGGGAATACCGTGATATTTTAAATGACCGTATATTCGATAACCGCCGCCTTGTATCGCACATGACGGCGGTTATCGTGCGGTTTGCCGCTGTTTGAGGGAACGCCGCACAGAAGACAGGCTTTGCCTGTTTTCGACGGGATTGGACCCCTTTTAGAAAGGACAGTTACCATGACCACAGAAACAAAATCGACGCCGCCGCTTGCCGAAACCTTTGACGAGCTGAAGCTGTCCGAGCCGATCAATAAAGCACTGCACCGCATGGGCTTTACCCGCCCGACCGAGGTGCAGAGCAAGACTATACCGCTCATGATGGACGGCTATGATGTGATTGCAAAAGCGCCGACGGGCACGGGCAAGACCTGCGCGTTCGGAATTCCGCTGCTGGAATGCTTAGACACGGACTGCCGCGACATTCAGGCGATTGTCGTGTGCCCGACGCGTGAGCTTTGTTTGCAGATTACGGAGGAGCTGCGCGCACTGGCAGTCTACCGCCCGGAGGTTCGCATCGTCTCGCTTTACGGAGGACAGCCCATCGGCAAACAGCTTGACGCGCTCAAAAAGAAGCCGCATATCGTTGTGGCGACGCCCGGCCGATTGCTTGATCATATGGGACGCGGCACGGCGTATATCGGCAATGTATACACGGCGGTGCTGGACGAGGCGGACGAGATGCTCAAAATGGGCTTTATCCGCGATGTGCGCCGCATTTTAAAGGAAACCCCCGCCGACACGCAGGTGGTGATGTTTTCGGCGACGATGTCCCGCGAGGTGATGGATGTCGCGTGGGAATATCAAAACGGCGCGGTGGAGGTCAATGTCGCCGCCTCCGGCGAAAACCGTCCGAAAATCGCACAGTTTGCGCTGTGCTCGACGGGCGATCAGCGTGTGCGTGATCTCGGGCGGTTGATAGACGCCCTGTCTTTAAAGCGCGTGATGGTGTTTTGCAACACCAAGAGCACGGTGCGCTGGCTTGACTTGAAGCTGAAAAGGGAAGGGCGCTCGGTGGACTGCCTGCACGGAGACATTCCGCAGTCGCAGCGCAACCGCGTGATGGCCGATTACCGGCGGGGGCGCTTTGAAATTCTGATTGCGACCGATGTCGCCGCGCGCGGGATCGATGTGGACGATGTCGAGGCGGTATTCAATTTCGATATTCCGGAAGAAAACGAATATTATCTCCACCGCATCGGACGGACGGGGCGCGCAAAGCGTTGCGGCGCGGCGTTTACCTTTATGTCAAAGGAGCTGCCCCACGACGATACCTATCGCCTGCGGGATATTAAAAAATACACCCATTCCGATATTCTCGATATCGAATGGGACGAAAGCGGGCAGCCCGTTTTGTCGGAAAACGGCGTGCGCATTTCAAAGCTCTTGGAAGACGGCGCGCAGTCGCGTATATATGAGGAATAGACAGAACGGCGCTCTTTGGAAGAGTGTCCCGAAAGGACACTCGACAGTTTTATTCGCCTATCGGTGAGTGATATGGCTTCGCCGTTTTATTATGCTGCGCATCGTTTGATTGTGCTTCTCACCGTTTTTAAGGCGAATAAAATACCACTGAAACCGCAAGGTTTCAATAAAACTTTTGGCTTGCCAAAAATAAAACTCTGTACGTAGTACATACGCAGTACAGAATAAAACTTGAAAATCGTATATTTTTCTGTATATTAAATATAGAGGGGATATATTTGTCGGATAGTGCTTTAAGAGAAAAAGCAAAAGCATGTGGATGTTGTTTATCTTTGCAGAGAAATGAAAGCAGAGCGAAGAGAAACCGTTTTAATAAATCAGTTATTACGCTCAGCAACATCAAGTAGGTGCTGATT
>JBJEIR010000049.1:0-4666 GCA_051877215.1 Acutalibacteraceae bacterium
GTCCCAATCTGACGGGCGTTTCCGTCAACGGCAAGGGGCATATGCTCTATAATCTTTCCGCACCGCTTTTTGATGAAATCGCCGACGGACAATCCGTCCGAAATTTGGGGGTGTCCGGCGCGCTCAATGACATAGGCGATTCATGCGGACTGCTTGCCCGTTTTATGTCGGGCGGGACGGTGTCGGCCTGTTTTTCTGTCGGAACGATCTCTTATCAAAATGAAAACGGCGTTGTCGGCGGCTTGATCGGTCAAATGAGCGGCGGAACCGTCACCGAGAGTTTCTCATGCGTAGATATCGGGTATCCGCAGGACGAGGCTGCTGAAAACATCCAAGCGGCATATATCGGCGGTTTCATCGGGAAGATGAGCGGCGGCAGTGTGTCCGATTGCTACAGCACCGGAACGATCGCACAGACAAAGGCGTATAATGCCGGGCTGCTGTGGAGCGACGGGGACGGCGACGTTCAAAATACCTATACGGCTTGCCAGCTGCAAACCGTTTCCTTAAAATCTAAGCCGTCCGGAGCGGCGTCGGCTGATAAGCACAATTATTACGACGCACAGCTCGGCATTTTGCGGGAATCCATGGATGATGCGTGTGCGCTGACCACAACCTCGCTGATGACGAGTGCTTCGCTGTCGGATGCGTTCCTCATCACCTCAACGACCTACCCGGTTTTAAAAACCTTTTATAACAATGCCTGGAGCGCATCGGCGCTCGATGCGATTCGCGTGTCCACTGCGGCCGCAGCGCTCAGTGACGCGGATGCGTCGGCGCGTCAAGAGCCGGGGTCGGATGGGTTTTATGCTCGCGCCGACTATTTGACACAAGATGTCTATGTCGACCGCACGCATGATGAAGGCTTTGCTTGGACGCTGTCGGATACAAGCGGTCTTTGCAAGCAGTATGACACCGTTCCGACGACGGCGCTTTCGCAGCTGCAGCAAACAACGACCGGCCGCACATCGGATTTTCTTCGCAGCCGTTTGGTTTTCGGCGATGCGGTTGAGAGCTTGCCCAAATCGGTAAAGATGACGGTTGCTTGCGGCGGCTTTACGCGTTCGTGGGTTTTGACCTCCTGCGGACAGAACCCGTATTTCAGCGGCGGTAACGGGGAACAGGCGGCTCCGTTTTCCGTTTGCTCGCAGGAAGAGCTGTCGAACATTCGCTATTACGCCTTGCTCGGCGTCGCTGACTATCGACTGGACGACTCTGTGATGCTGGAGAATTTTGATCCGATTGACCGTTTTCGCGGTACATTTGACGGAAATGCGGCGAACGAAAACGCGCCTTTTCTTTCCGGGTCGATAAAGGACAGCGGGGAGGTCGTCGCCTTGTTCCGCTCGGTCGAGCCATCTTCGACCGTGAAGAATCTGTCCATGAAGAATATAACGCTTCCGTCAAGCGGGGAGACAGCGGCGTGTTTGGCGGGCTCGGTGTCCGGCGCCACTGTTTGCGATGTGTATTTGTCGGGAACCAATACGGTGTCCGGTAAAGCGGTCGGAGCCTTGATTGCTTCTGCGACCGATACGACGATTCAAAACTGCCTTGTCAGTGCAGATGTCCGTGCAACAGCGGTGGGCGGCGGCCTGGTGGGCACGATGAGCGGCGGCTCGATGGATTCCTGCGGCATGACCGGTATCGTCAGCGGCACGGGAACACTCGGGGGCCTTGTGGGGGAAACCGCTTCTGTGGGAACGATTCGGAATTCGTATTCCACCGCTCCTGTTATCGAAACGGCGGATGACCCGGCGGTTTGCGCCGGGGGGCTTGTCGGAAGCAATACCTTTACCATTTCCAATTCCTATACGGCGGCCATGGTGATTGCCGTGAACAACGCGACAACGGCGCCGCTTGCCTGTGGCAGCGGCACAATAATCGGCTGCCTTTTTGACAGAAATTATGTTGACGGCGGAAACACAAACGGCGGTATGACAACAGATGCCCTGACCGCCGGCAGTGCTCCCCCGTCATGGGAAACGCTTTCCGGCTGGACCTATCAGCAGGGGCGCTACCCGCAAAGAAGCTGCTTTGCCGAGTTGACGGATGAGGTCAAACAGTTGTCGACGGTCTCCGCTTTCCCGGTGTTTTATCAAAATTATTGGCAGGACGGAAAAGCGGTCGGTATGACAACGGGGTCCTTTGAAAGCGGCGTGATGAACACGGTCGGCGCGTACGCGCTCTATTCGGATCCCGTGACGGTAAAGGACGGCACGCGGTTTGAAGTGGATCGTTCAGACAAAGACAAACTGACAAATCGCCGTGTGGTTTTGCAACTGACGGATGAAAACGGCAACCTGCACATATCGGCGTCCACTTATGACGGATTTGTCAATGTCACCTATGAGATTGTGTCCGGTGACAGCGGCGCGCAGGGTGTGAATGCGGATTTGGCATTTCGCTATGACGATCAGGTCATAACGCTTCGCTCAAAAAGCGGGGAGTCCGCCAAAACGATATACGGCATTTCAAAAGGCGTTACGCTCGAAATGAATATATCACTGCCGCACGGATATACATCGGCCGTTTCTGTTACCAGCGGGGGAAGCCCGGTTGTTTTATCCGATCTGTCCGTGATGGCAGAGCAGGATATTGTCATCACGGTGACGGTCTATTCGCAGGAGCCTGCATGGGGCGTCTACCGCGAGAGCATTTGACCGGACATCATTTTATGATTTTATAAGAACAGGGGGGAACAGCATTGAGTGAGCAGGATAAACAGATTGCCGTACAGCGCAAACAGCTGCGGATCAATGTTGTTTTGGCTCTGTTTACCTTTTGTACATTGGTGGCGACCATTGTTGCATGGTTTACCACCAACACCTCTGCGAAAATTGATGCCATCCGTTTCCAGGTGAGCAGCCATGAGATTTCCGTGGTAAGCCCTGTCACGAACATCGTTTTTCCCTGTGCGACAAAAATCGGCGACGATCAGACAACGCCGATGCTTTTTAACAGCGAATGTGCCCAAACGCGTCTTTATGAGCTGGATGCAGAGGGAAACAAGGTCGTTGCCGCCCCGCAGATGACAGACGGCTTGCTGGCCTATGTCTGCGATACGGCAGACGGCGATGACGGGGATTTGTATGCAGAGGTGTATCAAAAGCTTACGAATGTGTTCGGCACGGCGGATTTGTCAGATAAAAGCTACGAGGAGCTGCGGGAAGCGCTTTTGCATATCAACAAACGCGCTGTCGGCGAGCTGAGCGGAGATTATACCAAAATGCGTATTCTGTATTGGGTTGAATATGATGCCGCTTTGGCAGACGGACAAACACTCAACGAGGCGGCCTATACGAATATTCCCTATACCATCCGTGTTGTGTTTGCCAACAGCGGCGTTCCGGTGGGAGGTGGCGAATGATGTCCTCCGCAAAAATCGGGAAAAAAGCGCGGCTTTTTCTGGTTATCGGCGCGTGCGTTTCGGTCGCGGCGCTGATTTTGATTTTGTTTTTTGACTCCCTGATCGGCGCCTGGTTTCAATCGACGGTATCGGTCGACAATCCGGCACTGCTTTCCAATTTTGAGACAAGGGTGTTTTATGCCTTTGAAGGGGGAGCGGAGAGCCTTTTGTCGGCCGGCGAAGCCATTCCCGTGACACCGGATACGGTTAAACAGCTTCAATTCCGTGTGGAATATCGGGGCGAAAGTGCGGCATATCTGCGCGTTCGCGTGCAAAGCGAGTTTTATAATACCATTTCGGGCACGCGCCTGCCGCAGACAGAGGATTTGCTTGTGCTCTCGAACAGCAGCACAAAATGGTGCGCGGATAACGGCTATCTGTATTATACGGAGCGTCTCGGAGATAACAGTCAGACAAACGGCAGCACTGTTCCGAGCGGTACAACGGTGACGGCGCCCGCGACGGTGTTTTCACCGCTTGACGGCGTGTTTTCCCTGTCGGCGGATTTCAGCGCCCTTGTGCCTTCCGAACGCCAACAGTATGAGGGACAGCTGTATGTCATGGTAGAAGCGGTGCAGCCGGACCGATATCCGGAATTTTGGAATCTGTCCACGCTGCCGTTTTAAATACAATACCTCTTAGTAAAAAAATATCTCTTCATAAAGAACGGTCCCGGATTGTGTTTGCATCATCCGGGACCGTTTTTGTGTCAGGGGGTGGTATCTCTCTTTTCAGCGTTTTCGCTTATTGTTGGGGTGCTTGGAAGTTTAGGGGATATTTGGTCGGTCTTCGTGAATTTTCTTTAATTCATTCAGATAAAATTGCAGCGCGCGGTAAGTGGTTTTTCGCTCCTCTTCCGATACCGCCCGATCGCTGAGTTTATTGGATAGATGCAAAATATGCTGCAAAACATATTGTCGCTCTGTCATATTCATCCCTCCGCAGCCATAGTATGCTCGTTTTTCAAAGAGACTATGAAAGGCGGAGAAGATTGCATAAATAGGGAAAAAGTGCCGAGATGCAAAACGGTTTTTGCGTCTCGGCACTTTTTGAGGCAGGGTATAATCCATCACACAAATGGAATATGTGCGATATGACCCACATAACCCGCAAAACGAAATTGATTTGCTGCGGTTATCGAAACAGGGTCATTACGATATCGCCCTTGCCGACCTGACGGCCGTAAAAATCAAAGGTCTTGTCAAGCGATTTGTCATAATATCCCAAACGCCTTCCGTAAAAATCACTCAACCATTTTTT
>JBJEIR010000050.1:0-4590 GCA_051877215.1 Acutalibacteraceae bacterium
AACCGAATATTGGTTAGAACTGCTTTTTGAAACCGAAAGCATCGATGAAACAAGGTATAAAAGATTGCAAAACGATTGCGGTGCTATCCGCAGAATGTTAATTTCTTCTTTAAAAACCATTAAGTCAAAATAATATACAAAATCATACGCAACTTGCAAAAATTTAAAAAGTAAAGTTTTTTACAAAAAAGAAACGAAGATAACAACGAGTCTTCGTTTCTTATTTAAACTGTCTTTTAGAATACCGTTCATTAGTCCGCCGGTTTTCATATGTTCCTTGATATGTCGGCGATCAATCGGCATGACAGGCGTGTACACATGGCTCGGGTCGCGCCGGAACAGGAGTTTTTATGGCCTTTTTAAATAGAGAAAAAAAGCCGAAAAATACAACAAAAACGCTTTCTTCTGAACAGATTCCGCGCCACATCGGATTTATTATGGACGGAAACGGCCGATGGGCAAAAAAGCGCGGATTGCCCCGCAAAATGGGTCATGCGGCAGGCGCGCAGGTGTTCCGCAAGATCGTCAAAGCGTGTGAAGCGCGCGGCGTGCAGTGCGTAACCTTTTATGCGTTTTCAACCGAAAATTGGAAGCGTCCGCAGGAAGAGGTGGACGCGCTGATGAATTTGCTGCGCGATTATTTGAAAGAGTCTCTCAGCGATTTCCGAAAAGAAAATATCCGCACCCGTTTTATCGGGGATCGCACACCGCTGAGTCCCGATATTCTGGAGCTGATGAAAGAGGCGGAGCAGGAGACTGCCGAAAAAACAGGCATGACGCTGAATATTGCCGTCAATTACGGCGGTCGGCATGAGCTGGTTTTGGCGGTTCGCTCGCTTGCCCGGCAGGTGCGTGACGGCGCGCTCTCGTCAGAAGATATCGACGAGCAGACGATTTCGGATTCACTGGATACAGCGCACCAGCCGGATCCCGACCTCATCATCCGCCCCAGCGGAGAATACCGTACAAGCAATTTTCTTTTATGGCAGTCCGCTTATGCCGAATATGTGTTTATGGATATTTTGTGGCCGGATTTTACCGAAAAAGATTTGGATAAGGCAATCGCACAGTATGCAGGACGCAGTCGACGCTTCGGCGGCGTCTGACAGCGGCATATGTTGCGCAGCGCTTGATAGAAAAGGCATCATCATAGCGAAAAGGGGTGGGTCCATTTGAAAGCACGCATACTGACGGGCTTGATCGGCGGCTCGGCGGCACTGCTTGTTTTGCTGTTTTTCCCGGCGTGGGCAATCAGTATTGTAATGGCGCTGGTCAGCGCGCTCGGAATGTATGAGCTGTTGATTGTCAGCGGCTATCTCAAGCATAAGGGGCTTTTGACGGCCGCTATGGCGTTTACGCTTTGCGCACCGTTTTTGCTGATGGGAGGGAGCCATTTTATAGCGGTCTGTGCGCTGGTCCTGTATGTGCTGGTGTTGGCGCTGATTCAGATCACCCATCACGGAAGACTGCGGGTAGAGGGAACCGGCTTTGTCTTTTTTGTATCTGTCATTGTGGCGTTGGCGCTGTCTTGTATCGCGTATATGCGGGCGTTGCCGCACGGTATTTTTTATGTATTTCTCGCTTTTATTATTGCGTGGCTGTGCGATATCGGCGCGTATTTTACGGGCACGCTGTTCGGCAAGCATAAGCTGTGTCCCAAGATCAGCCCGAAAAAAACCGTAGAGGGCCTTGTCGGGGGCATTGTGCTGTCGGTGCTGTGCAGCTTGCTCGGTGCGTGGATTTATGAAGTGGCGGTATTGGCGCCTGCGGGGCAGCATATCGTATATTGGCAGGTGGGGCTGCTTGCGCTGCTGTTGGCGCCGCTTTCCGTTATCGGCGATCTGTTTTGCTCCATTATCAAACGGCAAAGCCATGTAAAAGATTTCGGAAATGTGTTCCCCGGCCACGGCGGTGTGATGGACCGCTTTGACAGCCTTCTTTTTGTTGCACCGATCCTCTTTATTGTGTGCACAAGACTGCCGCTGGTCGTATAAGGGATCACGAAAAAATGAGAAAAATCTCGGCGGCAGGTGATGTGCCTGCCGCTTTATCGCAATATGCCGACACTGTCGAACGGCTCTTGATGTAAAAAGCGCTTTTGTTGCCGTGCTCGGCAGAGACTTTGGGAGAAAAGCCGCCGCTTTTTTGAAAACAGCGGCCGTATACATGTCGGCGGGAGGCTTGTACGCGCTTACTTGAAACGGGCGTGCAAAGGGGCATATAGTTCCGCATTTTTTGCGCAGGGAGAGGGTCAGTAAAAATGGCAGAACAACAAAAAAAGCTTGTATTGCTCGGTTCCACCGGTTCCATCGGATTGCAAACGCTTGATGTTGCATCCGTATGCGGTTACACGGTCTATGCGCTGGCGGCGGGGCATCGGGCAAACCTCCTTGAAGAGCAGATCCGCCGTTTTCGTCCGCGCTATGCGGCGATGTTTGACGAGAAGGCGGCGCAGGAGCTGAAAACAAGAGTGGCCGATCTGCCGGTGACGGTTCTCAGCGGCATGGAGGGACTGTGTGAGCTGGCGTCCCTTCCGCAGGCGGATTTGGTGCTCAACGCCGTGGTCGGAATGGTCGGCTTGCAGCCGACGCTGGCGGCTGTTCGGGCAGGACACGATGTGGCTCTCGCCAATAAGGAAACCTTGGTGGCGGGCGGTGAGCTTGTTACCCGCGCCGTAAAAGAAAAGGGCGTGCGGCTGCTTCCGGTGGACAGCGAGCATTCCGCTATTTTTCAATGCCTTCAGGGAGCGCCCCCTGCGCAGCTGAACGGCAGCCGTGCAATCAAAAAGTTGATTTTGACGGCGTCCGGCGGACCGTTTTTTTCCAAGACGGCGCAGCAACTGGAGGCGGTTACGCTGGAGGATGCGCTGAGGCATCCGAACTGGAGCATGGGACAAAAAATTACCATAGACAGTGCTTCAATGATGAATAAGGGATTGGAACTGATTGAAGCCCGTTGGCTGTTCGATATACCGCCCGAGAAAATCGATGTGGTGGTACACCGTGAAAGCATCATTCATTCTCTTGTGGAATATGAAGATCATGCGGTCATTGCGCAGCTCGGAATGCCCGACATGCGTGTTCCGATTCAATATGCGCTGACCTATCCGCAGCGCCTGCCCTCTCCCGCAAAGGAACTCTCCCTTCCCGATATAGCCAAAATGACCTTTTTCCGCCCGGATGAGGAGACCTTCCGATGCCTGCCCCTCTGTCGGGAGGCGATCAAGATCGGCGGCATGACACCGGCGGCGGTGAACGGCGCCAATGAGCAGGCGGTAGCGCTGTTTATACAGGGAAAAATTCGCTTTACCGATATTGCGCGTTTGGTCGAAGCGGCGCTTTTGGAAAGCTGGCCGCAGGACGGAGATGTGCAGACGGTTTTGGATACCGACCGTGCCGCGCGCGAATTGGTGCTTTCCAAAGCAAAAGACTACCGGCTTTGACGGAGGTTTACGGGAAAATCCGTCAAAACGGGAAAGCTATAAAAAGAAACCGTTGATTTTTCAAGCTTTATGAGCTGCTGTCAAAAGGGGTGTGGTGTGATTCGATGATGACGGTATTGAAGATTGTGATCGCGCTGATCCTATTCGGTGTGATTATTTTTGTGCATGAGCTGGGGCATTTTTTGGTTGCCAAGGCTTGCGGTGTTCGTGTCAACGAATTTGCCATCGGCATGGGACCGAAGCTGTTTTCCTTCGGCAAAAAGGAGACGCGGTATTCCCTTCGCTTGCTGCCGCTTGGCGGCTATTGCGCGATGGAGGGGGAGGACGAAAAAAGCGATGATCCCCGCGCCTTCGGAAACAAACCGGTTTTTAAGAGGATTTTGGTTGTTGTCGCGGGCGTTTTTATGAATTTCGTGTTGGGATATATCGTGCTGTTGATCGCTGTCGGCTTTTTTATGCCGCTGAGCGAGGGACAGGTGCTGTTTCCCACGACGACCATTGCACAGCTCGATGAAAGCTCCTCCAATTATCAATCGGGACTGCGCGCGGGGGATACGGTGCTGAGCATCAACAGCCGCCCGGTGGTCACCCGCAACGATATGATGGTTATTATGCAGAGCGATGAAGACGGGATCATGCCCATGATGGTCGCGCGCACGGTAAACGGCGAGCGGGTCAAGGTTTCACTGCCAAATGTCACTTTTGATGTTGCTCAGACGGCCGACGGCGGTCGATATTTAAAATATGATTTTATTTTGTACGGGGTGCCTCAAACTTTTTGGAACACCTTTACAGAGGCGGCCAAAAATGAATGGTCGCTCATCAGCACCGTTTGGGGCAGCCTCGGTGATATTGTGACGGGCAAATACGGCCTGAACGACCTGTCGGGACCGGTAGGCACGGTGGATATCATCGGGGACATGGTGGAGCAGGCGGCGACCGGCGCCACGCGCGAGGATGTTTACAGCATTCTGATGATCTTTTCCCTCATCTCGGTGAATGTGGGCGTCTTTAATTTGCTGCCGCTTCCGGCGCTGGACGGCGGACGGCTGGTATTTTTACTTTTTGAAGCCATTTTCCGCAGACCGATTCCCCCAAAATACGAGGGCATGGTACATTTTATCGGTTTTGCACTGCTTTTGATATTG
>JBJEIR010000051.1:0-19320 GCA_051877215.1 Acutalibacteraceae bacterium
CTGTTTGACATCGGATTTGACGATGTGTTTGAGGTGTCGGCGGCGGCGGAGCTTGTTTCCGCCTATACACGCCGATATCTTCACAGAGACGACATCAAGCGCCCCGTCATCAGCTCGGCGTGTCCGGCAGTGGTGCGCCTGATCGCCCTGCGCTTCCCGTCTTTGTATGAGAACATCATGCCCATGCTGCCGCCGATGGAAATCGCGGCGGCTCTCGCGCGGGAGCGCGCGGAAAAAGAGCATCCCGAGCTGTCGAAGGACGACATCGGCGTCTGCTTTATCTCGCCGTGTCCCGCCAAGGTCAGTTATGTGGCGCAGGGCTTCGGCTCGTATAAGAGCCGGGTCGACGCGGTCGTGTCCATGCAGGACATCTATTTTGCGCTGATCGGCGTGATGAAAAAGGAAAAAGTCCCCGTCCCCGTATCGCGCTCCGGCGTCATCGGCATCAGTTGGGCGGCGACCGGCGGCGAATCGTCCGCCGTGTTTAATGACAGCTATCTCGCGGCGGACGGAATCAACAATGTGATTGCCGTGCTCGACGAGGTGGAAACAGGCAAGCTGCCGCAGATCGAGTTTATCGAGCTGAACGCCTGCGAGGGCGGCTGCGTCGGCGGTGTGATGGCGGTGGAAAACCCGTTTATCGCCCGCGCGCGTCTGCAAACGCTGCGACGGTATCTGCCGGTTTCGCAGAACTTTCCCGCCGAGGAGGAACCGACCGCCATTCCCGATATGTATTTCTTTTCCGATCGTCCTGCCTGCCGCCCGATCACACGGCTGGCGGACAGCATGATCCAATGTATGCATATGATGAGTGAGATTCACAAGCTCCGTGACGAATTGCCGGGACTTGACTGCGGCTCCTGCGGCGCACCGAACTGCCGTGCGTTTGCGGAGGATGTGGTGCGGGGAGAAGCGGAGGAGGACGATTGCGTGATCCGCTCGTATGAGCGCCTGAAAACGGAGCGCCGTTCGGGAAAACGCCCCTGAAATACGACAAAAGCCCAAAGGTGCGGCAAAGCCGTATTTTGCGGCCGCAGAAGAAGGAGTGGGTCGGATGACGGTAAACGAACTGATACAGTCGCTGTCCTTGACGGCGATCGCCCTGCCTGACGGCGAGCGGGTCGTATCCGGCGGCTATGTCGGCGACCTTCTAAGCTGGGTGATGGGGCGCGCAAAGGCGGATGCCGCGTGGATCACCATTATGACCAATATCAATGTGCTTGCTGTCGCCTCGCTCGCGGATGTCGCGTGCGTGCTGCTGGCAGAGGATGTGCCGGTGGAGGATTCGCTTCGCGCGCTGGCGGAGGAAAAAGGCGTCAATCTGCTGCGCTCGCCGCTTCCGGCCTATGAGCTGGCACTCGCCCTCGGCGAGGCACTAAAGGCAACGGCATGAGCACCTATTATTACGATTTTCATCTTCACTCGTGTCTTTCACCCTGTGGGGATGACGATATGACGCCGAATAATATCGCCGGGATGGGAACGCTGTGCGGTCTGCAGATCATGGCGCTCACCGACCACAATACCGTCAAAAACTGCCCCGCTTTTTTTGAAGCGGCCAAACGGCAGGGGATCATTCCCGTGGCGGGCATGGAGCTGACCACCGCCGAGGACATTCACATGGTGTGCCTGTTTGAGACGCTTGAGCAGGCGATGAATTTCGGTGAAGCGGTGGAAAAGCGGCGGGTTCTCGTTGAAAACCGCCCCGATATTTTCGGCGAGCAGCCGGTGATGAACGGGGACGACGAAGTGGTCGGCAGAGAACCGTATCTGCTCTCCAACGCGACGACCGTTTCCTTTGAGGAGGCGCCCGTATTGGCGGCGGAAAACGGGGGTATCTGCTATCCCGCCCATATCGACCGCACCGCCAACGGCGTGATCGCCGTGCTCGGCACATTTCCCGATTCTCCGCGCTTTTCCTGTGCGGAGATCCACGACCCCGCGCGGTTTGACGAGCTGCGCAGCCGCTATCCCGTTTTGCAGGATATGCTGCTGCTGTCCGGCTCCGACGCCCATTATCTGTGGGATATCCGTGAAAAGTGCTGCTCTTTGGAGCTTGACGATGAGCCGTACAGCGCGGCGCTCGTGAGAGCAAAGCTGTTTGAAAAGCTTCGGGGCGCGCTGTAGAGCCGTCTGCCGCTTCGGCTGCTCCGAGGGGGCGCGGCGATACAAAAGGTGCATGAAAAACACCGGAAAGGACGGGCCTTGCATGAAGGAGCTGTCGCTGAATGTGCTGGATATTTCCAAAAACTCCGTCAAAGCGGGCGCGACGCTGATTGAGATTTTGCTCACCGAAACGGATACGCGGCTGACGCTCACCATCCGCGACAACGGCTGCGGAATGAGCGAGGAAATCGTCAAGCAGGTGGAAAATCCGTTTTATACCACCCGCACGACCCGAAAGGTCGGAATGGGAATTCCGCTTTTAAAGCTTGCGGCGGAGCAAACGGGCGGCACGCTCACCATTGTGTCTCATACGGCGGCGCAGTCGCCGACATCCCACGGCACAACGGTGACGGCGGTGTTTGACAAGACCCATCTTGATTTTACGCCGATCGGCGATATGATCCCGACGGTGACAACACTTGTTCAGGGCTCGCCGGATATCGACTTTCATTTCCGGCATGAGATGCCCGGGCGGACGGTGGAACTCAAGACCGCCGAAATGCGTGATATTTTGGGGACGGATGTTCCGCTGAACAGCTATGAGGTTATACAATGGATCGGGCAGTATCTCGCAGAGCAATACGGCCGTTCTATTTAAAATAAGAAACCATTAGAGAAAGGATAGAGGAAGCGTATGAAATCGTTGGCAGAACTGGCGGCAATCAAAGAAAAGATGAAGGACAAGGTCGTGCTGCGCGAGGGCGCGGGGGAAACCCGTATCGTGGTCGGCATGGCGACCTGCGGAATCGCGGCGGGCGCGCGCCCGGTGCTCAATGCCTTTGTTGAGGAGGTCAACAAAGAGGGTCTGTCCGGAAAAGTCACGGTAACGCAGACCGGCTGCATCGGCATTTGCCAGTATGAACCGGTTGCGGAGGTGCTGGAAGGCGATCAGAAGACGACCTATGTCAAGCTGACGGCGGAAAAGGCCAAAAAGATCGTGGAACAGCATATCAAAGGCGGAAAGGTCGTTGACGAATACACCATCGGCAACACCAAAGCATAATGGAGGGATAACAGTATGATTCGTTCACACATTCTGATCTGCGGCGGCACGGGATGTACATCCTCGGGCAGCCACAAGCTGCAGGAGGTGTTTGCCGAGCAGCTCGAGGCGAAGGGACTCGCCGAAGAAGTCAAAATCGTGCAAACGGGCTGCTTCGGTCTCTGCGCACTCGGTCCGGTCGTCATCATTTACCCGGAGGGCACTTTCTACAGCCGTGTCGCGGCGGAGGATGTGCCGGAAATCGTTGAAGAGCATCTGCTCAAGGGCCGCATCGTCGAGCGCCTTGTCTATAACGACACGGGCGACGGTGAGGTTGAAAAGAGCGTGCGCGTGGCGCTGAATGAAACCGGCTTTTACAAAAAGCAGGTCCGTGTGGCGCTGCGCAACTGCGGCGTGATCAATCCGGAAAATATCGAAGAATATATCGCGATGGACGGTTATGCGGCGCTTGGAAAATGCCTGACCGAATACACCCCCGAGCAGGTTATCCAGGAAGTGCTCGATTCCGGCCTGCGCGGACGCGGCGGCGGCGGCTTCCCGACCGGGCGCAAATGGGCGCTGACGGCGGGCAACAAGGCTCCGCAAAAGTATGTTGTGTGTAACGCCGACGAAGGTGACCCGGGCGCGTTCATGGACCGCTCGGTGCTCGAAGGCGATCCGCATGCGGTCATTGAAGCGATGGCAATCGCCGGTTACGCGATCGGCGCGACCAAGGGCTTTGTGTATGTCCGCGCGGAGTATCCGATCGCTGTGCAGCGCTTGCAGATTGCGATTGATCAGGCGCGCGAATACGGCCTGCTCGGCAAAAATATTTTTGATTCCGGCTTTGACTTTGATTTGGAAATCCGTCTCGGTGCGGGCGCGTTTGTGTGCGGTGAGGAGACCGCTCTGATGACCTCCATCGAGGGCAACCGCGGTGAGCCCCGTCCGCGTCCGCCCTATCCGGCGGTCAAGGGTCTGTTCCAGTCCCCGACGGTAGAGAACAATGTCGAAACCTTTGCCAACATTCCGCAGATCATTCTGCGCGGCGCGAAATGGTTTGCGTCGATGGGCACCGAGCGCTCCAAGGGCACCAAGGTGTTCGCGCTCGGCGGCAAGATCAATCATACCGGCCTTGTGGAGATTCCGATGGGCACGACGCTGCGCGAGATCATCGAGGACATCGGCGGCGGCATCCCCAACGGAAAGAAATTCAAAGCGGCGCAGACCGGCGGCCCGTCCGGCGGCTGTATTCCCGCCAACCTCATCGACACGGAGATCGATTATGATAACCTCATTGCCCTCGGCTGCATGATGGGCTCCGGCGGTCTGATTGTCATGGATGAGGACACCTGTATGGTGGATATCGCCAAATTCTTCCTCGAATTTACGGTGGATGAGTCCTGCGGCAAATGTACGCCCTGCCGTGTCGGTACAAAGCGCCTGCTCGAAATCCTCGACCGCATCACAAAGGGTCAGGGCGAGCTGGAGGATCTGGACCGCCTCGAAGAGCTGTGCAATTATATCAAGGCGAACTCCCTGTGCGGTCTCGGCCAGACGGCGCCGAACCCGGTGCTTTCCACGCTGCGTTTCTTCCGTGACGAATACGTTGCCCATGTGGTGGATAAGAAGTGCCCCGCCGGCGTTTGCAAGTCGCTGCTGCAAATCAAGATCGTCGAGGATAAATGTAAGGGCTGTACCGCCTGTGCGCGCGTATGTCCCGTCGGTGCGATCAGCGGCACGGTGAAGCAGCCGCATGCGATCGACCCTGCAAAATGTATCAAGTGCGGCGCCTGCATGGAGAAGTGCAGATTCGGCGCGATTATCAAAGAATAAGAAAGGAGTACGCTGCGAAATGGATATGGTCAATGTAAAAGTAAACGGCATTGCTGTCAGCGTGCCCGCCGGCTCTACCATTCTGGAGGCTGCCCGTTATGCGGGCGTCGAGATTCCCACCCTTTGCTATCTGAAAGACATCAACGAGATCGGTGCCTGCCGCATCTGTATGGTCGAGGCGACCGGTGCGCGCGGCTTGGTTACCGCCTGCGTTTATCCCGTCTCGGATGGTATGGAAATTCAAACCAACACCGACAAGGTGCGCAAGGCGCGCAAAACAACGCTTGAGCTGATTCTCTCCACCCATGAGAAGAAGTGCCTGTCCTGTGTGCGCTCCACCGATTGCGAGCTGCAAAAGCTGTGCCGCGATTACGGTGTGGAGGACAACGGACAGTATGACGGCTTCCGCCCGGTGTATGAGCAGGATGAATCCGCCGCGCATCTGGTGCGCGACAACAATAAGTGCGTGCTTTGCCGCCGCTGTGTCGCGGCCTGCCGCCAGCAATTCGTGTCGGTCATCGGCGCGAACGACCGCGGCATCGACACACACATCGGAACCGCGTTTGAAAAGCCGCTTAACGATGTTCCCTGCGTCTCCTGCGGACAATGTATCGTGGTGTGCCCGACCGGCGCGCTGACCGAAAAGGATGATACGCAAAAGGTATGGGACGCGCTGGCCGATCCCGACAAATATGTCGTGGTGCAGACGGCGCCCTCCATCCGTGCGACGCTCGGTGAAGCGTTCGGTATGCCCATCGGCTCCAATGTCGAGGGTAAGATGGTCGCGGCGCTTCGCCGCCTCGGCTTTGACAAGGTGTTTGACACCGACTTTGCCGCCGACCTCACCATTGTGGAGGAGGCCAATGAGCTGGTCGACCGTATCAAGAACGGCGGCACGCTGCCGATGATCACCTCCTGCTCGCCCGGCTGGGTCAAGTTTGCGGAGTATTATTATCCGGATCAGCTTGCGCATCTCTCCACCTGCAAATCGCCGCAGCAGATGGGCGGCGCGGTCATCAAGACCTATTTTGCCGAGAAAATGGGCATCGATCCCGAAAAGATCGTTTCCGTTTCCATCATGCCCTGTACCGCCAAGAAATTTGAGGTAGGCCGTGACGATCAGGATGCGGCGGGAATGGCGGATGTCGACATTGCGCTGACCACCCGTGAGCTTGCCCGTATGATCGAGCGTGCCGGTCTGCAATTTACGGCGCTTCCCGACGAGGACTTTGACGACCCGCTCGGAGAGGACACCGGCGCCGGCGTGATCTTCGGCGCGACCGGCGGCGTGATGGAGGCGGCGCTTCGTACCGCCAATGACTGGCTCACCGGTAAGGACAACGAGAATGTTGAATTTACCGAGGTGCGCGGCACCAACGGAATCAAGGAAGCGACCTATACGATTGCCGGCATGGAGATCAAAGTGGCGGCGGTCAGCGGTATCGCGGCGGCCAACTATGTGATGACCCGCATCAAGGACGGCACCGCTCCGTGGCAGTTTGTAGAGGTCATGTGCTGCCCGGGCGGCTGTGTCAACGGCGGCGGTCAGCCCATCCAGCCCGCTTCGGTGCGCAACACCACCGATCTCAAGGCTCTGCGCGCGAAGGCGCTTTATGATCAGGATGCGTCTATGCCGCTGCGCAAATCGCATCAGTCTCCGGTCATCAAAGAGCTGTATGAAAACTACTTTGACGGCTTCGGCGGCCCGAAGGCGCATCATGCGTTGCATACCTCGTATGTCGGCCGCAAGCGTTATCGCTGATGACAGACCCGGTTTGAAAACCGGCGCACCTGTCGGGTGTGCGGCCGCTTGAAGCGGCGCTTCAAGCGGGCGTAAAACCGAATAAACAGAAAAAAGAGTGAAGGCGTACGGTTTGTATACCTTCACTCTTTTTGTTGCCGCAAATTGTAAAATCGTGCGGCAACAAAAACGGCAAAAAAGCTTGCTTATCGGGCCAAACAGCTTTTTACCGTTTTCGTTGCAAACCTTTTTGGAAAAAGCGGCGGACACTTGAAAAATGTCCGCTAATATGATATGATAAATAAAACGAATAAAGCTCTGAAAAGAGGCCTTGACAATGAGAAAAGGGGGACACTATCGGCATCAAGCAGGCATAACACTACCCTTTTTCCCTGTCAAGCCCCAAAGCATATGTGCTTTCAAGGCGTATTCTGCCCTTTTTTAAAAAGGATGGGGACGCCTTTTTGTGATGTCCTGCGGGTACGGCGATTTTTTGAGCGTCAGATGACGGTCTGACCGATAGGATGAGGAGGTGCGGACGATCAAGCCGAACGGAAATACCGGGAAAGGTATCATAAAGTACAAAAGCTGATACCAAAAAGGTCTCTTTGGGAAGAGCGCGTTGTTCCATCCATTCAAATTTATTCAAATTTATTAAAGAGGGGAAAACCAATGAAAAAAATCATAGCACTCCTGTTAATTGTCATGCTTGTTCTGAGCATGGCGGGCTGTTCAGGTGAAGGAGAAAAATCCAATACCGGCACACAGGCTTCCTCAAGCGATGCTGCAAACAAAGACGAGCAGGGCTCTGCCGCCGATGACAACAGCGGGGACAATGGCAATGCCTCGTACACCTTATATGACGATCTGCCGAATTATGAGAAGCTCATCTTCCATGAAACCTATATCAGCACACCTGCGTGGCGTTGTGATACAACCAGACTTACGTTAGGCTGGAGGCTGACCGATTCCAACGACTATGTTGTTGCCATCACCTATAATGATGACGATGACGGAGAATATACGGGCGCCATTGAAGACATTTTGGAAGAAACTTACGACGGATTTACGAGTGCCATCGGCGACCACGCCGTTACGAATGAATTCGGGGAGTATAATCTGACGACAAAGGAAAAGGTCACCCTTGACTGCGGTTCGGAAGCCATGAAGTTTGAGGGCACGATGAGCGCCAATGAATATTCCGCGATTGTCGACTATTATATTTACGGTTACAGCTTTGTGTTTGACAAATCGACGATAACGGTAGGTGCTTCTGTTGTGAATCCCGATGTGATTGACGAGAAAAAGGATATGATGAAAGATATTGTGGACAGGATGGTCAAAACCGTCAGAACACAGCCGTAATATCTGTCAGAACAACCGCTCTCCAAAAGGCGCCTGCTTTCGGGTGAAACGGCCGTATCAGAAGGGTCAATGAATTTTTTAAACGCCGTTTGTCATAACAGGCTGAGCATAGCGGCGTTGGCAAGCTGACCGACCATGAGCCGGATGATATCGAATAGCAGAGAATAGCCGCCTGCCGAGTGCGCGGCCGCTTGAAACGGCGCTTTAAACGGGCGTAAAACCGACTAAACAGAAAAAAAGAGTTAAGGCGTACGTTTTGCCTTAACTCTTTTTTGTTATAGACGGATTCATATAAAAAGCGGTCTCGCCCTCACAAGAGGATAGAGAGAAGAGCGGTATATCGGAAGTATATTTTTAAACGCAGTCATCCCCACAAAATGCGGGGAATCAGCGTGTTTGAAAGCAAAAACCCCTCTTTGGTCAGACGGATGACACCCTTGTCTGCCTGCACCAGATGAGCGGGCAAACAGCGCGCGCGGTCAAACCAATCGGACGGCAGCGGCGTGTGAAAACGGGCGGCAAAGGCCTCCGCCTGCAAGCCTGCTGTCAGCCGCAGACGCAGCATGGCGTATTCCTCCTGCCCGCCGTCGGCAATGACGGCTTCGTCGGGGTCCTCCGCCAGCGGCAAAGCGCCGCTTAAGAAGCTGTCCAGCGAGCGCTTATAATACCACCGTTTTCCGCCGATAAAGCTGTGGGCGGAGGGGCCGATGCCGATGTAGTCTTCGCTGTTCCAGTATTTCAGATTATGACGGCTCTCAAAGCCGTCCCGCGCAAAATTGGAAATTTCATATTGTGCATAGCCCGCCGCTTCGATTTGTTCGCAGGCGCGCAGATACAAAGCGGCGGCCTGATCCTCATCGGGCAGAGAAAGCGTTTGCCGACGGTCAAAAAACGGGGTGCCCGGCTCGAGCTTGAGCAAATAAGCGGAAAGGTGCGCGGCGTCAAAGGAAACGCACGCCTCAACCGCCGCTTGGATATCGTCATCCGTTTGATCGGGGGTGGCCAGCATGAGGTCAAGCGAGAGATTGCAAAGCCCCGCGCGGTGGGCGTCCCGCACCGCCGCTTTCAGATCGGCGGGCGTGTGCCGCCGCCCCAACGCGGCAAGCCCTTTGCGCTTTGCCGCCTGCATTCCCATCGAAAGGCGGTTGCCGCCCGCGTCGGCAAAGGCGGCAAAGGTGTCATAAAGTCGATCTGCGGGGTTTGCTTCCAGGGTGATCTCTGCGTTTTCCAATCCGAACAGAGCGCGGGCATGGCGTATCATGCGGGACAGCCGCGCGCCGCCCAACAGGGAGGGGGTGCCGCCGCCGAAATACAGCGTGTCGGCGGTCTTGGGGATGTATGTGTGCCAGACCGACAGCCGATTACACACGGCGTCTGTATACGCATCCAATACGGATTCGTCGGTCGACAAAAGGGAATAAAAGTCGCAGTACGGACATTTGGACAGACAAAACGGCACATGAATATACAGTCCGAGCATGACGGCTTTTCCCTCCCGTATAAGACTGCTTTGAGTATACACCAATTGTAAACATTTCGCAACATCGGTCAAAATTCCGCCCCTTTTTGCAAAATGGCAGTTTACAAATATCGAGGTTTCATGTATAATAAATTCATATATAATCATGTGGTGCGTCATAAGGGATTTCATCTTTCTCACCGATGATATTTGATTGCCTTCAAGGAGGAAACATGACCATGAAATTGATCCGCAAGATAGCCGTTTCAGCGCTTGCTGTTCTGATGGCGGTGTCGATGTTGCTGATGAGCGCCTGTTCCACACCTGCCGTTGCGATGACCGTAGACGGCAAGGACTATTCGACGGGCGAATATCTCGCCAATCTTTACAACAGCTACTACCTCGCGTATTATAGCGGTGGGCTGTATCAGTATGCACAGTACGGCATGGATCCGTGGGAGCAGAGCATGACCTACGGCGAGGGAGACGAGGCTGTTTCCATGAAGCTCGCCGATTATCTCGTGCAGATAACAAAGGACAACATCATTCGCCAAAAGGCGGTCGAAAACCTGATGGCGGAATACGAGATTACGGCGGACGAAGAGCTGATGAACGAATTCAACAGCAACTTTGAAAGCTATAAAGAGAGCGAAATGCTGCAATACGGCTTCAATCGAGAGCATTACAGAAATATGTATATTGAAGCCAATATCAACGAGCGCAGCCTGTTCTATGCGCTGTACGGCGAAAACGGCGCAAAAGCGGTATCGGAGGACGATATCCGCGCCTATTTTGATCAGAATTTTGTCGCCTATAAGGCGATCTCCGTTTCGATGGTCGATTCGGAGGGCAATGAATATTCCGACGCCGACAAGCAGGCGACAAAGGACAATCTGAACAATTATCTCGAGCTGTATAAAGCCACCGGTGATTTTGACGCGGTCATCGCGCAGTATAACATGGATACCGCCGAGAAAGAGGAGACGGCGGATACGGCGACGACCGATACGACCGATGCGGCCGATACGGCGGACACGACAACAGCGGATACGACAACGGCAGAAACCGACGCCTCCGAACAGGATGCAACACAGACGACGGCTGCCGAGGATACGGCAGAGGCGTCCGAGCCGGAGGATACCGCCGAGGAGGAAGAGGACAGCAATGTGCAGCTGGCAGACAGCGTGACGGGCGACGCCGAATTGGTGAAGGCGGTCGTCGCTGTCCCCGAAAATACCGCACAGGTGATCGAATACACCACTTCGAGCGGCACGCTGACAGCGGCGCTGGTGCTGCGCCTGAATGTTGAGAAAGAGGGCGGCGACGGGTATTACGAAAATCAGCATGACAACTGCCTGTACGGCCTGAAATTCGACGAGTTTGACAAGGATGTAAAGACGGTTGCGGACAGCCTGACCGTCACCTATAACGATGCGGCGATCAACGCCTGCGATCCCAAGAATTTTGACACGACTTCTAAAAGCTGATTGATAACCGCTTGAAGCACAGCAAAACAGCAACAAAAAGCCTTGACTGTTTTTAAAAAACGGTCAAGGCTTTTTTGATGCCGAAAAGCAAGAGGGCCTGCGGCGCGTTTACCCGCCGTCAAAAAAGAACGGGACGGCGCGTTTTTGTTCGGCGCCGGTTTTTGCTTTTGCGTTGATGTGCGGCCGATTTGGAAAAAAGGTGTGCAAGACCGTCGCTTTCGGAGAAGAAAGCGGCGGATTTTCGTCCGTATAAATGAAAAACGCCTGTCCGATATGGGACTGGCGTTTTGAGAGTGTCAAAAACAATCTTTTCCCTCTCCTTACACAGGGGAAAGGCATTGATACGCTGCTGCAAACCACTTGGCTCCCTCTGACGAGGGAGCTGGGCAGGTGACTGAGGGAGAGAATAGCAGTGGTTTGTCTTTATCGGAAATAAGCAATGATCAGCTATGTCTTCTCTCCCTCCTACTCCCTTCATCAGAGGGAGGCTTTTGTGTCAACCCCACCGTCACGGCTTGACGCCGTGCCACCTCCCCTTACACAGGGGAGGCGGTGGTATGCCACAAAATCCTTTTACAGCGCGTTTTTTGACAAGCTGAAAAACGCCTGTCCGGTATCGGACAGGCGTTTTGCGCAGCTTGTAAAAATCCGGCCGATCAGCGCTTGGAGAACTGGGGAGCGCGACGGGCGGCTTTCAGGCCGTACTTCTTTCTTTCCTTCATACGCGGATCGCGTGTGAGGAAGCCGGCCTTTTTGAGCATCGGGCGCAGCTCGTCACTGTTGTATTGCAGCAACGCACGGGAGATGCCGTGGCGGATCGCACCGGCCTGGCCGGTCACACCGCCGCCGCCGACGCGGCATTCGATATCAAACTTGTCCGCCGTTCCGGTAAGCTCCAGAGGCTGGCGAACGATCAGCTTGAGGGTCTCAAGACCGAAATAATCGTCGATGTCGCGGCCGTTAATGGTCACGCTGCCGGTGCCGGCATACAGACGAACACGCGCGACGGATTTCTTTCTTCTGCCTGTTCCGTAAAAATACGGTCTGGTATTGTAATCCATGTATTACAGCCTCCTTCCTTACAGCTTGAATTCTTCGGGCTTTTGCGCCGCATGTGCATGGTTGGAATCCGCATACACACGAAGACGGGTCATCGCCTGACGGCCGATGGTGTTGTCGGGGATCATGCCGTTCACGGCAAGCTCCATCGCCTTTTCGGGACGCTGTGCCATCAGCGTGGAATATTTGACTTCCTTCAAGCCGCCGATATAGCCGGTATGGCGATACCAGACCTTTTTCTGCAGCTTGCCGCCGGTGAGAACGGCTTTGGCGCAGTTGATGATAATGACATGATCGCCGCAATCCACATGGGGCGTGAAGGTGGGCTTATGCTTTCCGCGCAGCAGCACGGCAGCCTGAGCGGCCACACGACCCAGCGGCTTACCGGCGGCGTCGATGACATACCACTTGCGCTCGACCTGACCGGCCTTTTCCATATAAGTGGACATCAGAAATACCTCCTTAGTAACCGAGATCTTTTTTCTCAACGCCGCCCATCATACCATATTCTTTTTTGCCTGTCAACCGAAAAATCTCTGTTTTTTTAATTTACAGCCCGTATTCTCTCGTTTTCTCTTTGTTTTTCTCGTTTTTTCTTTATTTCTCATTTTTTATTAACGGATCGGCAGCCCCCAAAAGAGCCGCAAAGGCATTTTTTAGATGGGGGATGGCTTTTTGGAAAAAAGAGGTGTATACTGGTGGCTGTCGGATTTTGTAAAAAAGGGGACGGAGCAATGAGTATGACGGTGGCGTTTTCAACGGTGGCGGTGATGCTGCTGTATGCTCTTCCGGGCTTTTTGATGATCAAGACGAGGCTTGTTTCCCATCAGGCCATCTCTGCGTTTGCCAAATTGCTCATGTATGTCTGCCAGCCGGTGCTGATCGTGTACTCTTTTTTGCAGATTTCGTTTTCGGCGTCTGTCGTGTGGAATATGCTGTTTGTGCTCGGGTTTATACTGCTGATACAGTGCGCGTCGCTGGCTGCCGTATATGCGGCTGTGCGCCGAAAAGCGGCGCAGGATGTCACATACCGCGTTTACGCATTCGCTTCGTCCATCGGCAATTATGCGTTTATGGGCATTCCGATTTTGGAGGCGCTGCTGCCCGACTATCCGCAGGCGATCGCCTTTTCGGTGATGGCGTCTTTGGCACTGAATATCGTCAGCTGGACGATCGGGTCGGCGGTGATCAGCGGGGACAGGCGGTATATGAGCGTGCGTCGCTTGCTTCTCAATCCCACCACACTGTCGCTTATTGCGGCGATTCCGCTGTTTGTGCTTCAGGTTCGGCTGCCCGCGCAGCTGGACACCATGGTGACCCTGCTCGCCCGAATGACGACGCCGCTTTGTATGATCATTATGGGAATGCGGCTGGCGACCTCCTCTTTGAAGGAGATCTTCTGCAAGCCGGGTCAGTATGTCATCGTCTTTGTTAAGCAGATGCTTGTTCCGGCGGCTGCGTGGCTGCTGCTTTTGCTGCTGCCGATTGATTACGGTGTGAAGGCGTCTGTCTATATCCTCTTGTGCTGTCCCATCGCCAGCATGGTGCTCAATTTTTCGGAAATGCTCGGAGAGGGTCAAAAAACCGCCGCCGGCCTTGTGCTGCTCGGCACGCTGCTCAGCACCCTGACCATTCCGCTGATGGTGGTGCTCCTCTGACCAAACGCGCAAAACAGCGCCCGCAAACGAGCCAAAAAATATATTTGACAAACGGATACGGCGGTGTTATAATAACAACCATCAGCTTAAACGCTTTAAAGCGATAAAGCGGACAAGCGATCTATCTTTTGAATGTGGGAGAGCAGGAACGATGGCACCGAGAAAAGGCAATTTGATGAGTGTGCGCGACGACGTCAAGGTGTTGGATGCGACCATCCGGGACGGCGGGTTGTGCAATAATTTTGAATTTACGGACGAATTTGTCACCGAGCTGTATAAGACCAATATCAAGAGCGGCGTCGATTATATGGAATTCGGGTATAAAGCCAGCCGCACGCTGTTTCGCGAGAGCGATTTCGGCAAATGGAAGTTCTGCAAGGAGGAGGATATCCGTGCGATCGTCGGGGACAATGTGTCCGACATGAAGATTGCCGTTATGGCGGATGTGGGGCGGTGTGATTTTCGCACCGATTTCTTGCCGAAAAACGAGAGCGTGATCGACATGGTGCGCGTCGCGTGCTATATCCACCAGATTCCCGCCGCGATTGAAATGATCAATTATCTGCACGATCGCGGCTATGAGACGACCTGCAATATCATGGCCATTTCGCAGGCGAGCATGAATCAGGTGGAGGAAGCGCTCGCGATGCTGGCGGATTCGCAGGTGGATGTGATTTATCTGGTGGACAGCTACGGCTCGCTGTACCCCGAAAATGCGGCCGCTCTGGCGGAAACCTACCTTGCGGTGGCGGAAAAAGCGGGCAAAAAGGTGGGCTTCCACGCCCATAACAATCAGGACCTTGCTTTTGCAAACACCATTGAGACGCTTTCCTACGGCGTTTCCTATCTCGACGCAACGGCGCAGGGCATGGGACGCGGTGCGGGTAACTGCGCCATGGAGCTGCTGCTCGGCTTTTTGAAAAATCCCCGCTATAATCTTTACAGTCTGCTCACCTTTATTGAGAACTACATGGTTCCGCTTCGCAAGCAGGGCGTTGTGTGGGGGTATGACTTGCAGTATATGTTTACCGGTCAGCTCAACCGCCATCCCCGCGAGGCGATGAATTTCACCGCCGAAAACCGACGGGATTACTGCGAATTTTACAAATCTCTGCTGGATAATTTCTGATGACCGTGCATCCAAAGCGGCGCAAGACAGCTTCGTGTGAGAGGCTGTTTTCCGCCGCTTTTTCCATTCGCTGTTATTTTCGGGAAATCTGCTGTTTTCTCTTGCGATTTTCCATGTTTTGTGGTATATCTAGAAAAGGAAATATGCTCGTATTTTTATTCGGAAAGGAAGGATCCCCGCGATGAAAAAGCGACTGATGGCTGTGGCATTGTCGGCGGCGCTGCTGCCTGCCTGTTTCCCCTTCGCCGCGTCGGCCGATACGGCGACGACCTACAACTTTGCAGAGCTGGAGGGCTATTATAAGACACAGGGACGGGTAACGCTGAACGGCTCCGTGCTGGAGATGGACACCTCTTCCTCCGGCTTTGAGTTTTATTACAGCGGCAGCGGCGATGTGTCTCTTCTGACGACGATCCGCTGCAATTACACGACGGATATGTTTTTGACCGTGATCGTGGACGGCGAGCGTAACCGTATGCGTGTCGATACCGGCACGACCGGCACCTTTGTCGAGCGTGAGCTGACACTGGCGAGCGGTCTTGAAAACGGCGTGCATCACATCGAATTTTACAAACAGACCGAAGCGAGCAGCGCGTTTGTCAACGCCTGTGAGCTGACGCTTCGCGGCGCCCTGCTTTCGTCGCCTCCGCTTGACAAAATGACCGTTGAGGTGATCGGCGATTCGATTTCCGGCGGTGCCAGTATGCTGTGGACCTCCGATTCGACGCAAAACGCGGATTATCCGGTTTATCAGGACGGCACACTGACATATGCGTATCTGGCGGGAGAAAATTTGGGTGCCAATGTGCGCGTCACCCAAACAAGCGGCTACGGCTGTGTCAACGGATGGAACAGCGACGGCATCAATCTGCAGGATATGTATCCCTACACCAGCTATTGGCGCAGCAATCAGGTGCTGTATGATTTTGATCCGCCCGCGCAGATCGTGGTGATCAATCTCGGCACGAACGATTATACCGCCCGCAACAAAAACAACATGAGCGACGAGGATTTCAAAAACGGCGCGCTCAACCTGATGCGCATGGCGCGCACCAAAAATCCCGGCAGTCAAATTGTTTGGTGTACGGGCATGATGGGAACATTTTATAAGGATATTCTGACACAGGCGATCTCTGAGCTGGGCGGAACGGCAAACGGCTATTATTTCTGCGAGCTTCCGTACGGCACGGACGGCGGAGCCGGGCATCCGAATACGGCGCAGCATGCCGCCGCCGCGCAGACGCTGACCGATTTTCTGTTGGCCAACTGCCTGCCGCAGGATTATCAGGCGGACTTCGCCTCTGCCGAACAGCTCACGGCGGCGCTGGATGCTGCCGCAAGCATTACGACGCAGTCTGCGGCGCTGAAGGAGGCCGTTTTCTGGGCACAGGCCGAGCTGTCTCTCGGTACATCGGACGCCTATCGGCTCGGATGCCGCTTGAAGGCGCTGGAGCAGGCGATGAACGGCGTCGCTGTGGGGCTTGATCTGATGCCGCGGCAGTATATTGCCTCCTGCCCGCAGGAATCCGGTTCGTATATCTGGCCGTATTATAACGATGACGGCACCGTGACGCTTTATAAAGGCGGCGAGGGGCGCTATTGGCCGTATATCGAGACGCTGGAGGCGGCGCAGACGGTCAATCTTTACAGCACGCCCTATCTCAACATCCGGGAAACCGGCAACGCGTCTTTTAATGTCCATTTGACTTATAAAGCGGCGGGAACGACCTATACCGTTACCGCTTCGTCGCTTGCGGGCAGAGGGGACAACGACTTTGACCCGGGCGAGCTTTGTGTCACACTGGATCTCGGAAAAGCCATTTTGGAAAAAGGCCATGCCGATGAAAACGGCAATGTCGCGCTGATCGGCTGTTATATTTATACGGTCGGTGAGATGGATGAATATGTCACGCTCTCGACCTGTCAGATCAGCAATGACGCCGCTTTCGGCGCGCCGAAGGAGATCACCGGCAGCTATACGGTCGAAAACGGACTGATCGGCGGCGTTGCGGCCGGCACGACGGCACAGCAGCTGATTGATGCCATGGATAACAGCGACTATCTGAGTGTGGTTGACAACGGTACGGTCGTCACCGGCCGCCTTGCGACCGGTATGACCCTGCGCTTGGCGGCGGGCGGACAGACGATACAGGAGGTGCTGATCGCCGTTGACGGCGATGTAAACGGCGACGGCGTCATCAATACGCAGGATTGCCGTGCGGCGCTGTCGATGTCGCTCGGATATGACGGGTACAGCGCCGTGCAGCAGCGGGCGGGAGATGTCAACAGCGACGGCCGCGTGTCCACCGCGGATGTGCGCCGCATGCTGTGGGAAGTAGCCAATGCGCTTTGAGGCGGCTTTCTTGAGACTGCCGTTTTCCGTCTTTACCGTTTGCAGATCAAACAGGCATAAAAAACAGAGCATATAAAACATCAAAGGAGCAGCATAGCATGATAATTACCAAGGACATACAGTATATCGGCGTGAATGATCATCAGATCGATCTTTTTGAGGGACAGTATGAGGTTGAAAACGGCATGGCGTATAACTCCTATGTCGTGATGGACGAAAAGATCGCCGTTCTCGATACGGTGGATGCCCGCTTTACGCATGAGTGGATGGACAATCTTTCGGCAGTCATCGGCAATCGGAAGCCGGATTATCTGATTATTCAGCACATGGAACCGGATCATTCTGCCAATATTGCCAATTTTATGAGGGCGTATCCGGATACGAAAATTGTTTCAAACGCCAAGGCGTTTGTGATGATGAACCAGTTCTTCGGCACGGATTTTGCGGATCGGCGCCTTGTCGTGGGCGAAGGGGATACGCTGTCGCTCGGCAAGCATACGCTGACATTTGTGCTGGCGCCGATGGTGCATTGGCCGGAGGTCATGGTGACATATGACAGCCTCGATAAGGTGTTGTTTTCCGCGGACGGCTTCGGCAAATTCGGCGCTTTGGATGTCGAGGAGGATTGGGCGTGCGAAGCGCGCCGCTATTATATCGGCATTGTCGGCAAATACGGCTCACAGGTGCAAAGCCTGCTCAAAAAAGCGGCGGCTTTGGACATTCGGATCATCTGTCCGCTGCACGGCCCCGTGCTGACGGAAAATCTCGGATATTATATCGGGCTGTATCAGACATGGTCCTCCTACGGCGTCGAAACCGAGGGGATTATGATCGCGTATACCTCGGTTTACGGCAATACCAAAAAAGCCGTGGAGCTGCTGGCAGATAAGCTGCGCGCAAAGGGCTGCCCGAAGGTGGTCGTCAACGATCTTGCGCGCTGCGATATGGCGGAGGCTGTGGAGGATGCGTTCCGTTACGGGAAGCTGGTATTGGCCACCACCACCTATAACGCGGAAATCTTTCCGTTTATGCGCGAATTTATCGATCATTTGGTCGAACGCAATTTCCAAAATCGCACCGTGGCGCTGATTGAAAACGGGACATGGGCGCCGCTCGCCGCAAAGGTGATGAGACAGAAGCTGGAAAATTGCAAAAAAATCACCTTTACCGACACGACGGTGCATATCAAGTCCGCTTTGAATGAGGAGAGCAGTGCGCAGCTGGAAGCGCTCAGCAATGAGCTTTGCCGCGAATATATCGCCCAGCAGGGCGATACCGCCGACAAAAATGATCTCAACGCCCTTTTTCATATCGGATACGGTCTTTATGTGGTCACCTCTAACGACGGAAAGCGCGACAACGGTCTGATTGTCAATACGGTGACCCAGGTGACCAATACGCCGAATCGAATTGCCGTCACCATCAATAAGGAAAATTACTCCCACCATGTCATCAAGCAGACGGGAATCATGAATATCAACTGCCTGTCTGTGGATGCACCTTTTAAGGTGTTTGAGACCTTCGGCTTCCAAAGCGGCCGTACGGTTGATAAATTCGCGGGATGCACGCCGCTTCGTTCGGATAACGGCTTGGCCTTTTTGCCGCGCTATATCAACGCTTTCATGTCGCTCAAGGTGGAACAGTATGTCGACTTGGACACCCACGGCATGTTTATTTGCTCCATCACGGAAGCGCGTGTGATCTCGCCGACAGAGACGATGACATACACCTATTATCAAAATCATGTGAAGCCGAAGCCCGAGACCGAGGGCAAAAAAGGCTTTGTGTGCAAAATCTGCGGCTATGTGTATGAGGGAGATGAGCTGCCGGAGGATTTTGTCTGCCCGCTTTGCAAGCACGGAGCGGCAGATTTTGAACCGATCTCCTGACAATCGGGCAACGATCTGCCCAAAAAGGCAAAACCGCCCGATCGGGAGAAATCCGCGCAAAATTACATAAATTGCTTGACAGATAAAAACGGATGTGCTATAGTAATATGCGTTGCAAGGGTATTCGCTGCAACGCATATAGGGGGGTATAGCTCAGCTGGGAGAGCGCTTGAATGGCATTCAAGAGGTCAGCGGT
>JBJEIR010000052.1:0-4542 GCA_051877215.1 Acutalibacteraceae bacterium
TGGCGGAGAAGAGGAGACTCGAACTCCTGCGCCGGTTTCCCGACCTACGCCCTTAGCAGGGGCGCCTCGTCACCAACTTGAGTACTTCTCCGTATCTTTGCTTCGGGCAGGCGGTGTCCCGCCGAAACAGAGTATTCTATTGTGATTTTGGAGAAGAAAGTGGCGGAGAGGAAGGGATTCGAACCCTTGGCTCTTGCGAGTCACCGGTTTTCAAGACCGGCTCCTTAAACCACTCGGACACCTCTCCGTGGCATAGCTTACTTGCGGAAACTGCAAGTATGATACCATCTTTCCCATCGTTTGTCAAGATAAAATACAGCAATATCTCGCGCTTGCCGATTTGTTTTTATATCCGAACAAACGCGGCGTCTCGCCGCTGCCGCCTTGCCCCTTTTTCTGTCTTTCGTCACAGCTCTGTTGCACAATATGCGTTTTGTGCATTTTTATTGCGCACCCGTAAAACCGCTTTTGGCACTTGCAAGAATCCGTATTTTCATGTATACTGTTTAAAAATGAATACTCCGAGTGCGTCCGACACCCCAAAACGGGTGTCGGAGATAATAGAGAATCGTGTGCAAATCACGAACGGTACCGCCGCTGTAAGCACGGAGGCCGCACACGGCAGCTTTTTCTGTTGCTGCCGGGCGAAAACGTCTGTCATTGGGAAACCGAGAAGGCATGTGCGCGCTGTTGAAGGCAAGTCAGAAGACCTGCTCGGAGGGTGTTTCTTCCCCGCGGCGCTTTTTTTGAGCGCCCGAGCATCCCCGGTTATATTGCTCAAGCGGTCGGGCTTTGGGCTTTTTTGGGATGCGGAAGGACCGAAATTTGTGCGCGGAAATAACGGCTGCGGCAGCGCTTTGTGCTGCCGCTTTTTATTTCCGGTACAGATAAAGGCCACCACAAACACCTTTCATTTTCAGTTCATAATGAAAGGATGCAAACCATCATGAAAAAACAACTGATCGCCCTTCTTCTCGCCGCCGCTCTGTTTCTCTCTGCCATGCCCCTGATGACGGCGGCGGAAAACAACAAGATGACCGACGCATATGAAAGCACCGCTTCGTATATGACAAGCACTGTGCCCGCCCCGACTTTCGGCAACGAGTGGGCCGTCATCGGGCTTTCCCGCGGGGGCTGCAAAACGCCGGACGGTTATTATGAACAGTATTATGAGAAGGTCGTCTCCTATGTCGCGGACAACATCGACGAAAACGGGCGACTGGACAGCTCCAGATCCACCGAAAACAGCCGATTGATTTTGGCGCTGACAGCCATCGGAAAGAATCCGCGCGATGTCGGCGGGCACAATCTGCTCCTTGCACTGTCTGACCTGAGCTATATCGAAAAGCAGGGGCTCAGCGGCCCTGTTTATGCGCTGATCGCTCTTGACAGCAATCGCTACAGCATCCCCGCCGCTTCCGACGAAACGGCGCAAACTACCCGCGACGCTCTGATTGCGTATATTCTGGAAAACAAGCTGGAATCGGGCGGCTGGACCTTTTTCGGAAGCAGTGCGGACCCCGATATGACCGGCATGGCCCTTCAGGCCTTGGCGCCCTATTACAATACAGACAGCGATGTGAAAGCGGCTGTCGATGAGGCGCTTTGGGTGCTCTCCGATATGCAGGAAACCGACGGCGGCTTTGCCAGCTGGGGAACGGTCAATTCCGCGAGCTGCGCGCAGGTCGTCGCCGCGCTGACCGCGCTCGGCATCGACCCCGCAGCCGACGGACGGTTTGTCAAAGAAAACGGTTCTGCGGTGGATGCGCTGCTGAACGATGCCGTCGAGGACGGCGGCTTTTCATATGCAGGCGACGGCACGGTCGATCAAATGTCAACCGAGCAGGCGTTTTACGCCCTTGTCTCTTATCTGCGCGTCACAAACGGTCAGACGAGCCTTTATAACATGACCGATCTCTATATCGGGGATATCGACGGCAGCGGTGCCATCGACCTTGCCGATTCGTACAAATTGTATCTCTATGCGAGCGCTGTTTATACGCTGACCGAAGGAGAGCTGCTTCGCGCGGACATCGACCGCAGCGGCACCGTCGACATCGCGGACAGCATGATCCTTTACCGCTTTGCATCGGGCAAGCTGGCCTCGTTATAACGCCTCGGCAGCCGGAAATATCCCGATCATTTCGGTATGGCGGAGGTGACAGGCCTTGACAGTGAACGAATTGAAAAACCATATAAAAGAAAACAAAGCCGCCATCCTTGTCGCGGCGGTGATTCTTATCCTTTTAACCTGTTCTTTTGTATTTACGGGCGGCGCTCAAACCGAGCCGACGGCGATATCCTCACCGTCCGGCAGCACCGTTTCTGCCCCTGTCTCGGCAACACAGCAAACGCTTCTTACGACCGTATCCGCAAAAACGACCGTCTCCTCTGCAACGGCCGCGACCTCCCTTTCAGGCACTTCTGTGACCGCTTTGCCGTCAAGCACGACCGTTTCTTCCGTCCCCGCTTTGAAACAGACGACGCCTACGGCAACCGTCACCGACCGCTATCACACGGACCCCGTTCCCGACGATAAACCGAAGCCGGTCGAGCCGCAGGACGCCGTGACCAAGGAGTCCGTTTACACCTGCACCGTCTCTATATCCTGTGCGACCGTGCTCCAAAATATGGAGCGGTGCGACCCAAACAAACGGGAGCTGATTCCCGCCGACGGCTGGATTTTAGCGCCCGTCACCGTCTCCTTTGAGGAAGGCGAAAGCGTGTTTGACATGCTGCTGCGCGTATGCCGGGAAAACGGCATTCACATGGAATATTCCGAGGCGCCGCTGTATAACAGCGCCTATATCAAAGGAATTCAAAATTTGTATGAGTTTGATGTGGGGCCGCTTTCCGGTTGGATGTACGAGGTGAACGGCTGGTTTCCGAATTACGGTTGTTCGCGCTATCCGCTTTGCGACGGCGACACGGTTCGGCTGGTATACAGCTGTGATTACGGACAGGATGTAGGCGGCAGCAACGCCGCCTCGGAGTAAATCAAGCGGCAGTCCCCTCGCTCCCGACCGAGCCGGCGGGACTGCTTGCCTGTATTTCGGAATGCTTTTGATTTCGAAAGGAGGGTGAAAGATGCCGTCAAGGGACGCCTTTTCCGGTTTTCATCCGACCGTCAATTTTCTGTATTTTGCGCTGGTGATCGGACTGGGGATGTTTCTGATGCATCCGCTTTGCCTTGCCGTTTCGCTCACCTGCTCTTTTGTTTATGCGGTTTATCTCGACGGAAAAGCCGCGGTACGCTTCTCTCTTCTTTATATGCTGCCGCTGCTTTTGCTGACCGCGCTCGTCAACCCCGCTTTTAACCATGAGGGAGCGAGCATTCTCTGCTATCTTCCCTCGGGCAATCCGCTTACCTTGGAAAGCCTTCTGTACGGAATCGCCGCGGCCGCCATGCTGATCACGGTTGTTTTGTGGTTTCGCTGCTATACCGCCGTGATGACCTCGGACAAATTTATCTACCTGTTCGGGCGGGTCATTCCCGCGCTCTCTCTTGTGCTCAGTATGGCGCTGCGCTTTGTTCCGAAATTCACCGCGCAGATGCACACCGTCAGCGAGGCACAGCGCGCCATCGGCCGCGATGTCTCAAACGGCAGTCTGTGGCAGCGCACGCGTCATGCGATTCGCATGCTGTCCATCCTCATTACATGGTCGCTTGAAAATGCGATTGAAACGGCGGACAGTATGAAAAGCCGCGGATACGGCCTGAAAGGGCGCACCGCCTTTTCGATCTACCAATTCGATGAGCGGGACAAAGAAGCGCTGCTGTGGCTGCTGTTTTGCGGCGTCTTTCTGCTCGGCGGCGCGATGGCGGGCGGCTTTTCCTTTTGTTATTTTCCGACCGTAAAAAGTGCTTCCCTGCAGCCGCTCTCGATTGCTCTTTTTGCTGTGTATGCCGCCCTGTGTGCAACACCCATGATACTCGATATAAAGGAGGACAGGAAATGGAAGCGTTTGACATCCGCGCTTTGAGCTTTTCCTATCCGAATCAGGAGCAAGCGGCGCTGAAAAATATCCGTTTATCCGTCGAACAGGGGGAATTTTTAGTCCTGTTCGGACCGTCCGGCAGCGGCAAATCCACCTTGCTGCGGCAGTTAAAGCCGGCGATCGCGCCCCACGGACGGCAAAGCGGCGACATTCTTTTTGAAGGATCGCCGCTTGGTGAGCTGTCACCGCGCGAGCAGGCGGCACGCATCGGCTTTGTGCTGCAATCCCCCGACAATCAGATCGTGACGGACAAGGTGTGGCATGAACTGGCGTTCGGGCTGGAAAGTCTCGGAGAGGATACGCCCACCATCCGCCGCCGAGTGGCGGAAATGGCGTCTTTTTTCGGTATTCAGACATGGTTTTACAAATCCGTAACCGAGCTGTCGGGCGGGCAAAAGCAGCTGCTCAATCTCGCCTCGGTCATGGTCATGCAGCCGCATATATTGATCCTCGACGAACCCACCGCCCAGCTCGACCCCATCGCAGCGGCGGATTTTTTGGCCGCCCTCGGAAAAATCAACCGTGAACTCGGCACCACAATCC
>JBJEIR010000053.1:0-4539 GCA_051877215.1 Acutalibacteraceae bacterium
AAAAGCCCTGTGCGCCGATCATGGCGGCGTTGTCCCCGCAAAGCGACAGCGGCGGCATATACAGCCGCAGACCGCGGCGGTCACATTCGGACTGCATCTGACGGCGCAGCTCACTGTTGGCGGACACGCCGCCCGCCAGCACGACGGTGTTCATGCGGGTTTCGGCGGCGGCGCGCATGGTTTTGTCGGTCAGGATTTGCGCCACCGTAAAGCGCAGAGATGCGCAGACATCCTCGATACACACGGATTGCTGTTTTTGCTGCGCGTTGTGCAGCAGATTGAGCACCGCCGTTTTAAGGCCGGAAAAGCTGAAATCATAAAGGCTGCCCTCCACCTTTGGGTGGGGCAGTAAAAAGGCGTGCGGATCGCCGCCCTCGGCGCGTTTGTCGAGGGCGATGCCGCCCGGGTAGGGCATGCCCATCGCCCGTGCCGCTTTGTCAAAGCATTCTCCCGCCGCGTCGTCGCGCGTGCGGCCGATTACGCGAAAGCGGGTGTAGTCTTCGGCCATCACAAGATGAGTGTGCCCGCCCGATACCACGAGGCACAAAAACGGCGGCTGTAAATCGGGGTGCGCAAGATAGTTTGCGGCGATGTGTCCGCGCAGGTGATGCACCGGAACAAGGGGCTTGTCGGCGGACAGCGCCAGCCCTTTTGCAAAATTAACGCCCACCAGCAGGGCACCGATCAGCCCGGGATAGGCGGTCACCGCCACCGCGTCAATGCCGTCAAGCGTCAGGTCGGCGGCTGTCAGCGCTTCCTTTGTCACGGCGGAGATAGCTTCCGCGTGGCGGCGCGAGGCGATCTCGGGGACGACGCCGCCGTAAAGGCGGTGCTCTTCCACCTGTGTCGCCACGATGCTCGACAGAATACGCCGGCCGTTTTCGATGACGGCGGCGGCGGTCTCATCGCAGGAGGATTCAATTGCCAGAATGCTTGCCATATGCGCAGGTCCTTTCCTCTTATCGGTCTTATTGGGCGCTGTCAGCCGCGTGTGCAGGACGCGGATAATATTTCGAGTAAATCGCCGCATCTTCGGCGGGATGAGAATAAAAATGCGGACGGACGCCGTCCTTTACAAAGCCCTCCCGCTCATACAGAGCGACGGCGGCGGTGTTGGACGGGCGCACCTCCAGCGTCAGGCGGGACAACGCGCGTTCATGCGCCAGCTTGTCCGCCGCCCGCAGCAGAGCGGTGGCCGCGCCCTGCCGACGGCAATCGGGAGACACCGCCAAATTGGCAATCATGCCTTCGTCCGCGACGATGTGCAGGCCGAGATAGCCGACCGCCTTGCCGCTTCGATCCTCCGCCACCAAAAAGGAGGCCGTCTCGTTCGTCAGCTCCTCATAAAGCGCGTCCTTGCTCCACGGATTGGAAAAACAGGCGGCTTCGATGGCGGCAAGCGTGTCGAGGTGTCCTTCGTTCATCGGCACGACATGAAAATACAGCGCACCAAGCCAGTCGGTCAGCGCGCGGTCAAGGGCGTCGCGCGTGCGGCGATAGTCGTCAAGCGTCCCGCCGTACGGGTCGGGAATGCCGCCGCCGAGGACGGTAATTTTTTCGGCAGGCACGCCGAAATAGGCGCTCAGAGCCGCCTTGTGGGAAGGAGACATCACGCCGATCGCGTCCGCCTGACTGCATAAAGCGGCAGTTACCGTATGGGAACGGTGGGCGGACAAATCCAGTCCCACCTCCGCCGCCGCTTCGATCGCATAAGCAGAGGCGGGCGAGCCGTCTGCGGCCAGTCCGGCGCTGAGCACTTCGTCCTGTTCTGTCACACGGCGGCGCAAAAGCACCTGTGCCATCGGACTGCGGCAGGTATTGCCCGTGCATACCAATAAAAATCGCATCCGCGTTTTTCTCCTTCTTTTGATTTGAAAGGACTTGCAAGCCCGCTCATACTCTCCAGTATAGCATACTGCCCGCCGTATTTCAAATAAAAGCGGCAGGGCATAAATGAAAATAAATTTTGTATGACAAAATACAGAAAATTCGAAGAAATAATTGTTTTTTCGGCATAAATATGCTACACTCAAACTGTGAAAACCGTAGGAATACGGGGCACAGAAACTGAAATGGTTGACAATATGGCCCATATCTTAAAAAAGGAGCGATGACAATATGTTTTGCCCGTTCTGCGGAACTGAGATTGCCGAAGGTGCCAAATTCTGTACAGCATGCGGACAGCGCATTGTGCCGCAGGAAGCCCCTGCTTTTGACAGCCAAGCGGCAGCGGAGGACAAGCAGGCTCCTTTGGAGCAGCCGTCCGAGACCGCACGGCAGGAGCCCGCTTCGGTTGAAGCTCCTGTTTCTTATGAACAAGCGCCCGTCCCCGTAAACGAAGCGGCGCCAAGCGCACAACAAGCGGTTTCTCCCTTGCAGGAAACCGCCGCACCCGAGACGGCGCAGGACGCATTGCCCGCGCAGGAGCCGTCTCCTGCCGCCGAAGGGGTGCTGCCGACAGTGCCCGATGAGGTGCCGCCCGTGCAGACGATGCCTGTAGGGATGCCGTCCGCAGGGATGCCGACGGTTTCGCCTGCCGCGGATTTTTCCGCCATGGCTTTTCCCGCCGACGGACAGCCAGTGGCCGTGCCGAAAAAGAAGTGCAATCCGCTGGTAATCATTTTGCCGATTATAGCGGTGGTCCTTGTGGCGGCGGTCGTGGCGGGGTTGTTCCTGTTTGTGTTTAAATCCTCTCCGCTTGACGCTCTCGGAAAAGCGCTCAACAACACGCTGTCGGAAAGCGCTTTTCGGATGGAGATGGAGATAAACATTCCTTTACATGGGTTCCCCATATCGATGGATATAGACGGAACGGTTGCCGACGATCCCAAAACGGGAGAAAAAGCGGCGGATTTTTCCATGGAAGTTTCTCAGGTCAGCAATGTGCGCCTGGCGCTTTATCAAAAGCATTTGATTATGGAAACATACGGTATGGCAGAAAAATACGATCTCACGAAGCTATATGATGCTTTCAATGAGATTTCTTCACAGCCCGATAAGACGATGACCGGCGACGAATATAAGGAGAACATGCGCGAACTCCTTGAGTCCATGGCAGGAGAAGATTTCTTTGATGAGGAGGCTTTTGAAGAGCTCGTCCAAAAGATTGATTTTGATAAGCTTGTCGCCTGTAAAAAGAAATTTCAAGCCTGCCTGTCCGACCAAAAGTGGCTGGAAGCCAATCTCGGATTCTCGGTTGAAGAGGACGATGGGGAGACGGTCTATCGTTTTCAGCCGGATTTGGAAACCGTGCTCGATGCAATATATGATGTCGTAGCGGAAGCGTTTGCGGATCGGCAGACATTTGATGAGCTCTTTGTATCCGCGGAAGATGTGTCCGACGCGTTGACGATTAACTCACTGGTGTTTCGTGTGAAAGGCAATCATTTGGTTAAAGCGGAGTTGTCACTGGGAATGTCGATCGACGGTCAAACCATCGACGCCGCAAGCTTTTCCGCAGAATTTTCCGATTTCGGGAAAGGATCGGTGGACACCGAGGAGCTCGCCGAGCTGCTTGAAGACGCCATAGATGCCAACCAGCCGTATGATGACGATTTGTATGATGACGATTACTACGATGATTATTACGACGATTACTACGACGACTACTACGGCGATTATTTCGGCTTTGATGAGGATTTCTACGGCTATGCCGGTGACGATTTGTACGGCTTCGGTTATGATGGCAGCGATTTCGGCGGCGCCTACGGGTATGTCGCGTAAGCTGCCGGTCAACCGAAAGAGGGATGGCAAATGAACAGATATGCGGCATTTCTCAGAGGGATCAATATAAACGGCAGAAACAAACTGGCCATGTCCGACTTAAAGTCGGAATTGGAGGAGATGGCATTTTCCGATGTTTCGACCTACCTAAACAGCGGCAATGTCACATTCTCATCAAGCGACGGGGATGTCGCCTCCCTGAAGGACGCAGTTGAAAAGAGAATTGCCGAGCGGTTCGGCTTGGAGATTCCCGTGCACATCGTCAGTCGGGAGGAGCTTGTGGATATCCTTGCCCATGCGCCGGCATGGTGGGGAACAGAGGACAAGGCTACCTATGACAATCTGATTTTCATCATGACATCGGATACCCCCGAGGAGATTTGTGAGATGATCGGGCCGCCGTCTGATGGCTTGGAGAAAATACAAATTTATCGGAACATCCTCTTTTGGACATTTGACCGAAAGCGCTATCAAAAATGCAGCTGGTGGAAAAAGACCGCCTCTAAAGGCATCGCGGAGAAGCTGACAATCCGAACGGCGAATACGGTAAAAAAGCTGTGTAAATAGGATTGCTTAAGAGCGGCGGCTTCTGTCTGCCGTTTTCCAAAAGCGCTTGATTTTTTCGATTCGCCGTACGGCTCTTTTTTGCAGGTTTGCCGAAAAGAAGAACAGTATACAAAGAAAACCTCCGAATGCTCACCGCATTCGGGGGTTTTTGAAAGTGTCAAAAAACGATCTTTTCTCTCCCCATTACATAGGGAAAAGGCATTGATACGCTGCAAACCACTTGGCTCCCTCTGACGAGGGAGCTGTCAC
>JBJEIR010000054.1:0-4483 GCA_051877215.1 Acutalibacteraceae bacterium
AAAAATACCAAACGCCGAACACCTCCACATATGTACAGGGCGTTGAAGCGGACAAAGAGTATGACGGTGTTGTTCCAGAGGGCTTTGATGTGATAACCCTTCCCGAAGCGGAGTATCTGATGTTTCAGGGCGAACCGTTTGAAGAAGAAAACTACGGCGAGGCGATCGAAGCGGTACAGTGCGCCATGGAAAAATACGATCCGTCGGTGATCGGCTATGAATGGGATGACGAAAATCCCCGCATCCAGCTTGAGCCCGTCGGTCGGCGCGGATATATCGAGCTGAAAGCAGTCAAAAGAAAATAGCAGTCGGATCTGTCGACCTTAGTCGACCGTATAAAAAGCGGCAGCCGCTCGGTGCTTTTACATACCGGGCGGCCGCTTGTTTTTATAGCGTTTGTTTCATCAGACCGTGCTTGTTGCAATAAATATACAGACACCCCGAACCCTGCGGCTTCAGACGGGTTTCGGCATTGCCTTCGGGATAAAATTTGATAAACTGCATACGGTCGCAGCTTGCAAACGCGATAAATGAGATATAGTGCTCTTTGGTCATATCGTGATGAACGGTTATAAAAAGCTCGTCTTCAACCTTTTCTATGTTGACGGCATGATGGTCGTCGACATCCTCCGCTTCCAAAGCGGGAAGCGGAATACCGCAGCAGGAAATGACCGCTTCTCCCGTACCGTGAATGACATTTCCGCAAACGGGGCATACATAAAATTTTGTTCGCAGCATATGGCAGGATTTGTTTCGGTTGATGATTTGCTTGCCGGACAGCAGCTCCGTGAGCGAGACGCCGAGCGCCATAGCCAGCGGCTCGATCAGCGAAATATCCGGAAATCCTTTGGCGGTTTCCCATTTGGACACCGCTTTGCTTGTCACGCCGATACGGCGGGCAAGCTCCGCCTGCGTTATGCCGCCCGCTTCGCGCAGAGCTTTTATGGTCATACCCGTAACATAGTTGTTCATCGTATCGCTCCTTTTGATTGATAGGACCATTATATCCGTTTTGAGGCGTCAGCTCAACCTACGCTGCGTCGGATTGTACAACTTTTTGCAAGCTTGTTTATGAAAGCAACGCGCCGCCTGTATAAATGTGCTCGGTGTGCGGCATACTGTAGATACATTTTTTAAAGGAGGAAATGCCCTATGAGTTCTTTGACAAGCAAAGAGTTATCCGCGCTGGAGGACGAGCTGTCCGCCGAACAGCTTCTTATCAAAAAGTACAAGACCTATGCGAAGCTTGTGAGTGACCCACAGCTTCAGAACAAATGTGAGCAGATGGCGCAAAAGCACCAGAAGCATTTTGACAGCCTGATGGGATATCTCAACTGAATAAAGGAGGAAATCGCAATGAATGAGCAGCTCCCGATGAACGACAAAGAAATGATGGATGATACACTCAGCTCGCAAAAATCCATTACCGAACTGTACAATCAGTTTGCCAATGAGTGCGCCACGGAGTCTATTCGCTCCACGATGATGAGCATTCTCAAGGAAGAGCACGATATGCAGGCGGATGTGTTCAGCGAAATGCAAAAGCGCGGATGGTATCAGGTGCCGCCCGCCGAGCAGCAAAAAATCGATTCCGCCAAGCAGAAATTTATGAAGCAAAGCGCCCAATAAAGCATTCGGTTTGCAGCGGCAAACGCCTCGTTTTTTTGCCCAAGTGTTCTGACGGACACTTGGGCAGTTTTATTCGCGCGGCACGCGAGTTGCATTGCTTCGCAGCTTTATGATGCTACGCATAGTTTTATTGCCTGCGGCAGTTTCACGGCGAATAAACGATCACGGCTGCCGTCAGCAATCCTATCACTCTTTGCGCAGCAAAGACGATCCCTGTATAAAAATGACTGCCTGAAAAAGAGACTTGTTTTTTCTCTTTTTCGGGTCGTTTTGTTTTATACCGTTACAAGCAGGGGGTTTGTAGATAACAGTCCTTAAAAAATCCGCTCATTTAAACGGGCGTTTTTCGCACGATATACAGTTGCTTTGACATTGCTTCGTCTTTATGGCATAATAAAAATCGGTGAATTTTGATGGGATTCGTCATATGTTTATCACATATCTCCGATATACTTAAAAAAGGGGGAGTGCAGGATGTATCATATTTTGGTCGCAGATGATGAAGCGCGCATTCGCGAGCTGATCGAAAAATATGCGGTTTATGAAGGATATAAGGTGACACAGGCAAAAGACGGCAGGCAGGCGGTTGCGCTTTGCAGTCAAATTCCGTTTGACCTTGTCATTATGGACATTATGATGCCGGAGCTTGACGGCTTTTCGGCGTGCCGCGAAATTCGCAGGACATCGTCGGTGCCGATTTTGATGCTGTCGGCACGCGGAGAGGAATATGACCGTATTCACGGCTTTGAGTTGGGGGCGGACGATTATGTGATCAAGCCGTTTTCTCCGAAAGAGCTGATGCTGCGCATCGACGCGATTCTCAAGCGTGCACATGCGGGCGAGCACGAGGCGGAACTCTTTACGCATAAAGGACTGGCGGTCAATTTTACCGCGCGCACACTCACCGTTGACGGTCAGCGGGTAGAGCTTTCTCCCAAAGAATATGACTTGCTGTTTTATCTTGTGCGCAATCGCAACATCGCGCTGACGAGAGAACAGCTGATTACAGAAGTATGGGGCTATGATTTTTACGGAGATGACCGTACGCTGGATACGCATATCAAGCTGCTGCGCAAACACTGCGGCGAATACAGCCGCCTGATTGTGACGGTGAGGGGGGTCGGATATCGTTTTGAAGGGTGAAAGAAAAGTCAGAAAGAAGTACAGCATTCGATTCAAGCTTGTGGTATATTTTTCGGTGTTTGCGGCGCTTATTCTGTTGCTGTTGTTCCTATTCCAAACCGTTTTTTTGGATATGTTTTATCAGCAGATGAAGATCAACACGGTGAAAAAGGCCGCGCAAAGCGTCGCGTCCGTTTTGGATACGGAAGAACTGGCGGATATTATGGATTCGTGGGCAATGCAGGAATCGCTGACCATTCGGGTTGTTATGCAGGACGGGACTCAGACGCACAGCACCTTCCGACCTCAGACGGATCAGCTGACGAAGGCGGATTTGCAGCGGCTGTATGAAGAGACGATTGAAAACGACGGGACACTGCTTACAACGATTCGCATCAAAAACGATGCGGAGAAAAAAGATAAGCCGAAAGAGGATCCGCCGAAAGAGGCGCCGAAGACCCCTTCACAGCCCGATGGACAGAGCGCGCCCAATGAACAGCCGAAGCCTTCCGATCGGTCGTATCAATCGAGACAAGACACCTTCAGCGAGACGATGCGCTACTCCTATATAGCGGATTCGCAAACGGGGACAAGCCGCATGATCGTGGTGACAACGCTTCTTTCCCCGATTGATGCGACGGTCAGGACGTTGCAAACACAGCTTTTATGGGCATCGGTTATTCTGATTATAGCGTCGGTGCTGCTGGGACTGATTGTGTCGCGCCGCATCGCGCGTCCGATTGTAGAAATCAACCGTTCTGCCAAAACGCTGGCGAGCGGCTCCTATCAGTCGGCAAAGGCCGGCGGATATAAAGAGATCGAGGAGCTGCGGACAACGCTGGACGAAACAGCGGTGGAGCTCGCAAAAAGCGAGCAGCTTCAGCGGGAACTGCTCGCCAATATCTCGCATGATTTGCGCACGCCGCTGACGATGATCACGGGCTACAGTGAGGCCATCCGCGACCTGCCGGGAGAAAATTCGGCCGAAAATATTCAGGTCGTCATCGACGAAGCGGAGCGGCTTACCCGCCTTGTCAACGATGTGCTGGATTTGTCCAAATTGCAGTCCGGTACACAGCAGCTTCACTTTGAACGGGTCGACTTGACACGCACGGTAAAAGAGACCGTCACACGGTGTGAGCGGATGACCGAAAAGGACGGGTATTGTATTCTGTTTGAAGCGGAGGAGGACGCTTGGGTCATGGCCGACGCCCTGCGCATTTCTCAGGTCATCTATAATCTGCTTGCCAATGCCCTGACCTATACGGGAGAGGATAAACAGGTGACGGTGACGCAGCAGATCAGTGACAACGCGGTGCGCATAGCCTTTACCGACAGCGGCAAAGGCATACCGCCCGATCAGCTTGACCACATTTGGGAGCGCTATTATCGGGTTGAGCGGGAGCACCGCCGCTCTGATTTGGGGAGCGGGCTGGGTCTTTCCATCGTACATTCGATTGTCGGACAGCACGGCGGCCTGTGCGGAGCAGAGAGCCGAGAGGGGCAGGGCAGCACCTTCTGGTTTGAGCTGCCGCCGGCCGGCGATGACGCGGACAAGAAGGACAGATGACAAATCCGTGTGCGCCGAAACGGGCGCACACGGATTTGAGAGTGTCAAAAAGCAATCTTTTACCTCTCCTTACACAGGGAAGGCTTTGGTATGCCGCAAATCCCTCGCGGCTCCCTTGTGTAAAGGGAGCTGGCTCCGCCGCAAGGCGGAGACTGAGGGATT
>JBJEIR010000055.1:0-4463 GCA_051877215.1 Acutalibacteraceae bacterium
GAAAGAAGAATTCAAGTTCAGCATCGTGGTGATGCCCTCGGCTCCTTTTTCCAAAAACACAATTAAAAAGGAAGTCAGGACCATAAAAATCGGATTGAATTTTGCAAGCCACGATACCATAATCGCTGTAAATCCGCGCCCGCCGGCAATATCCGCATTCATCGTGTGACTCACGCCGCCGACCAGCAAAAATCCGGCCAAACCGCACAGGGCTCCCGAGAGAATCATGGTACGGATGATGACTTTTTTAACATTGATACCGATGTAACGGGCGGTGTTTTCGCTTTCGCCGACAACCGAAATCTCATAGCCGTGTTTGCTGAAGCGAAGATAAATGAAAATGACGACCGTCAGCAGCGCCACAATGAGAATGTTGAGCAAATACTCATTGCCTAAATCAGGCAGCCATCCCGCCCTGGTTCTCAAATTGATGGTTCCGACCGTTCCCGAACCGTTGCCTGACCAAATAAGGCAGAAATAGGATGTCAACTGAATGGCAATATAATTCATCATCAGGGTAAAGAGCGTTTCGTTGGTGTTCCAATACGCCTTAAAAATGGCCGGGATAACACCCCACACCGCACTGCACACCACACTGACAATCAGCATCAGCGGAATCAACAAAGCGGTCGGCATCGAATTGCCGAAGGAGATCATGCAGGCGGCTGTCGCAAGTCCTCCGATCAGCACCTGACCTTCGGCGCCGATGTTCCAAAACCGCATTTTAAAAGCGGGCGTAACCGCCAGCGAGACACAGAGCAAAATCGCCGTATCACGCGCCAAAACCCATATACGGCGGGGACTGCCGACCGCGCCGCTGAACATGCTTTTGTAAAATTCAATCGGATTAAGACCTGTCAGAAGCACCGTGATAATACCGCAGAGAACCAGTGCGATCAACACAGCGATCACACGGATAATCCACGCTTTCCACCAAACAAGGCCATCCCGTTTTACAATATGAAAGAACGGTTCATGCACCTTTTTATCATGTGCCGTTGTCATCGCTTGTCACTCCCTTCCGATTGTTCCGCTTCCTCGTTGCTCACTGTCTTTGTCATCAAAAGCCCGATGTCTTCTTTTTTAGCAGTGCGCGCATCCACAATGCCCGTTATGCAGCCGGATCCGATGACCATAATGCGGTCGCACAGATCAATCAGCACATCCAAATCCTCACCGATAAAAATAACCGCCACACCGTTTTGCTTTTGTTGGTTGAGGAGATTATAAATCAAATAGGAGGAGTTGATATCCAGTCCTCTCACGGGATATGCCGCCATCAGAACGGTCGGCGATGCCGAAATCTCGCGTCCGACCAACACCTTTTGGACATTGCCTCCCGACAGACGGCGAACCGGTGTCGATGCGCTCGGGGTGACCACCTCAAGCTGATCGATAATGGTTTGAGCAAGATTTTTCGGTTCACTGCGATGCAGGAACATCGAATGTCCGTTTCGGTAACTGCGCAGCATCATATTATCGACAATATCCATATTTCCGACAAGTCCCATACCCAGTCGATCTTCCGGAACAAAGGAAAGGCGAACGCCCAAATCTCTGATTTGAAGGGGCGTCTTGTCTCTTAAATTTTCTATTTTTCCCGTTGACGGGTCAGTGTACAGGATTTCTCCGTCGTCAATATGCTGCAGACCGGCAATCGCCTCCAGCAGTTCTCTTTGCCCGCTGCCCGCTATGCCGGCAATTCCGAGAATTTCACCGGAACGAGCCGTAAAGGAGATATTATTCAGAACCTTGATGCCCTCGCGGTTGATACAATTCAAATGGCGGATGACCAAACGATCCTGCGGATCTACCACATCGCTGCGCGAAATATTCAGCGATATCTTTTTTCCCACCATCATTTCCGTCAATTGGGATTCATCGGTATCCGCCGTTTTCACCGTTCCGATATATTCGCCCTTGCGAAGCACCGACACGCGATCCGAAAGAGACAGCACCTCATGCAATTTATGGGTAATGATGATGATTGCTTTTCCGTCGTCCCGCATGCGGCGTAAAATGGCAAACAATTTCTGCGTTTCCTGAGGAGTCAAAACAGCCGTCGGTTCATCCAAAATCAAAATATCCGCGCCGCGGTAAAGCACCTTGATGATCTCGACCGTCTGCTTCTCCGAAACGGACATTTCATAGATCTTTTTCATGGGGTCGATTTCAAAGCCGTAGCTTTCACTGATCTCTTTCACCCGCGCGGCGATCTCTTTCATATTGTGCTTTTTTTCTTTTAAGCCCAAAATGACATTTTCCGCAGCTGAAAACACATCCACCAGCTTAAAATGCTGATGAATCATACCGATTTTATAACGGAAGGCATCCTTCGGGGAACGGATAACCGCTTCTTCCCCATCAATAAAAATCTGCCCGCTGTCCGGAAAATAAATGCCCGATATGATATTCATCAGCGTTGTTTTGCCGCTTCCGTTTTCGCCGAGAATGGAGAGTATTTCTCCGCGATTGACCGTCAGGCAAATATCCTTATTGGCTACCGTATCACCGAAGGTCTTGGTGATATTTTTTAATTCAATGGCCGCCGCTTTTCCCATTACGCGATCCTCCTCGAAAAATATAGCAGTTTTCAAAGCTATAGCGAATGTTGCCCGTTACACCTTTCAGAACTGCACGCAAAGCAAGTTTGGCGGGGCAAAAATACTTTTGCCCCGCCGAAACGCGCTTTGGTTGGTTAAGCTTAATATTTCTCGTTCAATGTTGTAATGCCGTCGATGCGCAGGTCAAAATACGGAGCCGAGCGATATTCGGACTCATGGAAATAGCCATCCGAAATTACTTCCGTATCCGCCGTGTAATTCTCATCATAGTCGACATCCGCCATATACGAGGTGAGCGTCTTACCCTCCACTGTGAAGGTAGAGGTGTCAAATACATGCAGTTTGCCGTCAGTCAATTCCTTGCTGACTTCATCCAATTTCTCCTGCGTGCCGGCAGCCGCGACAGCGGTATTGATATCCGTCAGCACGACCGAGCCTTCGGAAATACCCTTGCACCAGTCAGCGTCCATAGCCTGTCCGTTTTGCTTGCAGGTGATGATGTATTTGAAGTAGTTGGTCCAATCAATTCTGGAGGAAACAATGAAGGTGTTCGGGCAAGCGGAGATGGTGCTGCCGTTGTAAGAAACATTCGGAACACCCGCAGATTCGCAAGCCGTAGGAGCGCCCATGGAATCCGCATGCTGGCTGATCAGCTTGCAGCCGCGGCCGATCAACACATTGGCAGCCTCTTTCTCAGCGGTTTCATCATACCAGCTTCCGGTGAACTGCACTTCCATTTTCACAGTCGGGCAAACAGACTTTGCACCGAGATAGAAGGAGGTGTAGCCGGAGATCACTTCCGCGTATGTGTATGCACCGACATATCCGATCAGCGCTTCTTCTGCGGTAAACTGACCCGCCTCGATCATGGCGTTCAGCTTCATACCGGCAGCAACACCGGCGAGATAGCGGCCTTCATAGATGGAAGCAAAGGCATTGTGGAAGTTGGCAAGGCCCTCTGTGTGAGCCATTGTGCCGGTTGCATGGCAGAAATCCACATCCGGATACTGCTGCGCAGCCTGCAGCAGGAACTGCTCATGACCGAAGCTGTCTGCAAATACGATATTGCAGCCCTGATCGACCAGATCACAGGCGGCTTCATAGCAAGCATTTGTTTCATCAATACCGGTCTTGCCGATGTATTCCACACCCATCTCTTCACAAGCCGCCTTCGCAGCGTTGATGAAGTTGAGGTCGTAGGTGGAGTTTTCATCATGCAAATAAATAAATCCGACCTTAACCGCCTTGGTCTCACCCGACGGCGCTGTGGTGGTGGCGTCTGTCTGTCCGCCATTCGACGCCGGTGTATTGCTACACGCCGTAAACGAAAAGACCATGACAGCCGCCAAGAGCAGTGCAATGACTTTTTTCATGTAGAATTCCTCCCATAAAATATTTGATATAAAAAATACCAAACAAAAATAAATGTGCTCCGCATCAATCGCGGAAAACAATCCTGCCGCCGTCCATGCTGTCGATAACCGCGAGTGACTCAAGCGTCAAGCCGCTTTCTCTGAGGCGGCGGCCTCCCTCTTGAAACCCTTTTTCAATGGCAATGCCGACACCGCATACGACTGCGCCCGACTGCTCTGCAATCGACTTCAAGCCCATAATGGCCTCTCCGTTTGCCAGAAAATCGTCGATAATCAGCACGCGATCCTCTTTACTTAAATACCGTTTGGACACCCTTGCAATATAATCGCAGTTGTGCGTATAGGAATGTACGGTGGCCTGATATGTGTCGGAATCAAGATTGCTGGTCTGCGATTTTTTTGCAAAGAGCGCCGGCGCATGAAAATACATAGCGGTCATGCACGCAAGCCCGATACCCGACGCCTCAATGGTGAGCACCTTTGTCACGCCTTCGTTTTGAAAGCGATCATAAAACGCCTTTCCCAT
>JBJEIR010000056.1:0-18595 GCA_051877215.1 Acutalibacteraceae bacterium
CTCCCTCAGTCACCTGCGGTGACAGCTCCCTCATCAGAGGGAGCCAAGGGAAAGGTTGGCACACCAACGCCCTCCCCCCTCGTCAGAGGGGGCCCGGCGGAGACGGAGACGGAGGGATTTTGCGGCGGCGATGATGCGGGTTTTATCCGTTCTTCGTCAATGTGAGATGGATATTGCCGCCGTCAATCGTCATCGTCTCGCCGTCGACGGAAAAGCTCGCGTCCAGCGTCGTACCGCCGTAAATCAGCAGCACGCGGTCCTGTGCCGTCACGATAAAGCTGCCGCCGAGCTGTCCGTTTTGTGTCACGAGCTTTGCCGAGCCGTCCTCGGAAAAGGTCATCGAAAGAATGCCGTTATCGTTGGAAGCGGCCATCCATGTGCCGACCATACCGCTCTCCTTCGGCGACATAACCGCCTGTGCCGGCGGCTCGGTCGTGCGCGGCGCCTGTGTCGTGCTTGTCACGGGGGAGACATTGCCGCCCGACTGCGTGCCGGCGGGCGCGCACGCGGCCAGCGCCGTGCACAGCGAAAGCAGGCAGAGCAGCACGGCAAACAAATGAAGTCCGACAGATTGTTTCATACGCTTTACCGCCCCTTTTTATAAACTGAGCAGCGTTTGTGCCGCCTCAAGGAGCTTTTCGGCCAGCGCCTGTGCGGCGGCGGCGTCCTTGCCGGTGGCGGTCACATACGCCTTGATTTTCGGTTCGGTGCCGGAAGGCCGCACGACCAGTCCGGCGTGTCCCTCCAGTCCGAATGCGACCACATCCGACGAGGGAAGCCCTGTTTTGGTGACTGCGCCGGTGTTGCAGTCGGTGCGCTCGCCGGCAAGATAGTCGGCAAAGGCTTCGACGCGAAGCCCCGCCAGCTCGCACGGGCGGTCGCTGCGCAGTCTTGCCATCAGCGTGTTCATCGCGTTCATGCCCTGCTCGCCCTCAAACGCTTTGTTGAGCAGACAGTGACGGTACACGCCGTGCTTGTCATACAGCGCGCGGAGCACCTGCAGCAGCGTGAGGCCCTGCGCCTTATAAAACGCCGCCATCTCACAAATCAGCATCGAGGCGACCACCGCGTCCTTGTCGCGGACATAGCTTCCGGACAGATAGCCGTAGCTTTCTTCAAAGCCTAGAATATAGCGCTCCTCTTCGCCCGCCTTTTCCAGCAGTCCGATTTGCTCGCCGATGTATTTAAAGCCGGTGAGCACCTCGCGCATTTCGCAGCCGTAGGAAGCGGCGATGGCCGCCGCCAAATCGGAGGTGACGATGGTCTTGATCGCGACGGGCTTTGCGGGCAATGTGCCGTTTGCCGTTTTCTGCGCCAGCAGATAGTCGAGCAGCAGGCAGCCCACCTCGTTGCCGGTCATCAGCGTGTAGTCGCCGTTCTCGCGCACGGCGATGCCCACGCGGTCACAGTCGGGGTCGGTCGCCAGCAGCAGGTCGGCGGGGTGGCTCTTCGCCAGCGCCAGCGCACATTCAAACGCCTGCCGAATCTCGGGATTCGGGTAGGGCGCCGTCGGAAAATGCCCGTCGGGCAGCTCCTGCTCGGGAACCACGGTGAGCTGTTCGACGCCGATGCGCCCGAGCACGGTGCGCACGGGGATGTTGCCGGTGCCGTTGAGCGGCGTGTAGATGACCGACAGTCCCGCTTCTTTACAAATGCCGGGGGTCACCTGCTGCGCCGTCACACAGTGATAGAATTCTTCGAGCACAGACGGCGGCACGGGGCAAATAAGCCCCTTTTGAACCGCTTCCGATTCGTCCGCCGCTTTCACATCTTTAAAAATATCCAGCGCTTCAATATACGCGGTGACCTCTCCGGCGTCGCGGTCGGTCATCTGACAGCCATCCGCGCCGTAGCATTTGTAGCCGTTATACTTGGCGGGATTGTGGCTTGCGGTGATCATGATGCCCGCTTGACAGGACAGCGCGCGCACCGCAAACGACAGCACAGGCGTCGGTTCCAGCGTATCGAACAGATAGGCTCTGATGCCGTTTGCCGCCAGCGTTTTGGCGGCCTCCTTTGCAAACAGATCGGATTTGATGCGCGAATCAAAGGATATCGCGACAGAGGCGTTGTCATAGCGCGCCGACAGATAATTTGCCAGCCCCTGCGTCGCCTTGCGCACCGTATAAATGTTCATGCGGTTGGTTCCCGCGCCGATCACGCCGCGCAGTCCCCCCGTTCCGAACGCCAGCTCGCGGTAAAAACGGTCGCGGATTTCCTCCTCTTTCCCGTCGATCTCCGCAAGCTCCTTTGAAAGATCGGCGTCCTCTGCGGCCGCTTCGCGCCACAGCCAATACGCCTTTCGGATGGCCTCATCGGTCATAACCGTATGCCTCCTTTTTTGATCGGTTTTTTCGTGAATGGGTCAAACTGTTTCCGCTCTTATCATACACCAAACCGCCTTCTAATTGCAAGAGCGTCGCAGGCGATTGCCGATAAAATGGCCGAAAAATTTTTATGCGCGCGTTTGACCGATAAAAAAACCGCCGCGACAGCGGAAAAAGCACTGTCGCAGTGGGGAAACGCCCGCCGGTAAGAGCAACCTTGTTGTTTTTCGTTTGGCTGATATTAAATTGTATTTATTATGTTTTGTATCCGTCTTTTGACCACTTTTTCTTCCCGTCCCGCTTGCCCAAATGGCGGCAAAACCGAAAACAGATGAAAAATTTTAAAAAACCGCCGAAAATTATCGGTCGGCAACTTTTCTTTTGCAGGAGAATATGGTATAATACCCCTGTGGTCCCCACACGGCGTCAAGCGGCACGCTTGCTTGCGCGTTCATTTGACGGGGGATCGAGAGAACACAAGCTCCTGCGCCGCAGCGGTTGCCGCGCAGGCTCACACCCCGCTCGGCGCGCCGACGCGCCGACGCAGGATACGGACCGATTTGCTCAAACCAACCGCCTTCAGCGGAAAGCCCCGCTCAAGGCGGCACAAGCGCGGAGAAACGCTTGACCCGCGCGGGAAAGGACGGAAAAAACCGATGGATGACAGTCAGAAAAAACAATTATCGGCATTGGCGACCAAGATCCGCATGGCGGCGATCGAGGGAACCTTCCACGCCAAAAGCGGCCACCCCGGCGGTTCGCTGTCTGCGGCCGACGCGCTTGCCTATCTGTATTTTGCGGAATTGCGGATCGACCCCCATAATCCGAAAGACCCCGACCGCGACCGTTTTGTGCTGTCAAAGGGGCACGCCGCCCCCGCTTATTACGGGGCGCTGGCGCTCAAAGGCTATTTCCCGCTTGAGGAGATCAAATCCCTGCGCCATGTGGGAGCGATGCTGCAAGGTCACCCCGATATGAAGGGCACGCCCGGTGTGGATATGTCCACCGGCTCGCTCGGACAGGGCGTATCGGCGGCCGTCGGCATGGCACTGGCGGGCAAGCTCGACAACAAGGATTATCGCGTATATGCCATTCTCGGCGACGGCGAGATCGAGGAAGGACAGGTGTGGGAGGCCGCCATGTTTGCCTCCCACAAAAAACTCGACAACCTCTGCCTGATCGTGGATAACAACGACCTTCAGATCGACGGCACGCTGGACGAGGTCAACTCCCCGTACCCGATTCCCGAAAAATTCGCCGCCTTCGGTTTTGAGGTGGAGGAAATCGACGGACACGATTTCGATCAGCTCGAAGCGGCACTCAACCGCGCCAAAACCGTCAAGGGCAAGCCGTTCGCCATCATTCAGAAAACCGTCAAGGGCAAGGGCGTGTCCTTTATGGAAAATCAGGTCGGCTGGCACGGCGTCGCCCCCAATGCGGAGCAATACGCGGCGGCGATGGACGAGCTGAAAAACAAACTGGCAGAGCTGGAGGCGTGAGCAAATGGCTGAAATCAAAAAAATTGCGACCCGTGAAGGGTACGGCGAAGCGCTCATCGAGCTCGCCGATCAATATGACAATTTACTCGTGATGGACGCCGATCTCGCGGGCGCGACCAAAACGGGCATGTTCCGAAAAGCGCATCCCCACCGTTTCTTCAACGCGGGTATCGCAGAGGGCAATATGATGGGCGTTGCGGCGGGTCTGGCCGCCTCCGGCAAGCTGGTGTTTGCGTCCAGCTTTGCGATGTTCGCCGCCGGACGCGCGTTTGAACAAATCCGCAATTCCATCGGCTACCCGCATCTCAATGTCAAGATCGGCGCGACGCACGCGGGCATTTCGGTCGGCGAGGACGGCGCGTCGCATCAGTGCTGCGAGGATATCGCGCTGATGCGTACCATTCCGGGCATGACCATTATCAACCCCGCCGATTATTACGAAGCCAAAAAAGCGGTGTATGCGGCGGCGGCGATGAACGGCCCCGTGTATATGCGCTTCGGCAGACTGGCCGTGCCGACCGTATTTGACGAGACCTACCGCTTTGAAATCGGCAAGGCCAATGTGCTCACCGAAGGAAACGATGTCTCCATCATCGCAACGGGTCTGATGGTCAACGAAGCGCTGATCGCCGCCGAGCAGCTCAAAAACGAGGGCATTTCCGCGCGCGTCATCAACATGGCCACCATCAAGCCGATTGACCGCGACGCGGTCGTGGCGGCGGCAAAGGAGACCGGCGTGATTGTCACCGCCGAGGAGCACAGCATCATCGGCGGACTGGGCAGCGCCGTGACCGAAACGGTCTGCGAAACCGTGCCCGTTCCCGTCATTCGCGTCGGCGTGAACGACACCTTCGGCAAATCCGGCCCCGCGGTCGAGCTGCTCAAGGTGTTCGGTCTGTGCGCCGAAAACATCGCCGAAAAGGCAAAAGCCGCCGTGGCACTCAAAAAATAATCGCGTTTGCGCTGTCAAAAACGATAAACGGGACATCTCGTAAACTCTTACGAGATGTCCCGTTTTTTCAGTCTTTCTTTCGCTTTGCTTTTAATGCTTTTAATATATCATTTACATTGGATTCCTTTGTGACCCTCGGATACTCTTTTTCAAAGCCGATCAGGATATCCTTTGACTCGATTTCACCGTTCTTTACCGAGGAATAAACGGCTTCAAAATCGCCGTTTTTCATCGCATTCTCAATAAACGGTTTTGAATCCTCGGGGAAGTCGTCCCAGCCGCCGTAGAGATTCGCCACCGCCGTATCAATCTTTTCAAGCGTAATGGGCGCGCCTCGCTTTTCGTGCTCGGCCAAAATGCCGATGACATCGGAAAGGTCGTTTTTATACTTTCTTCCGGAGCGTAGTTTCATCGCGACCAAATACTCGGCTGTGATGGTGCGAACAGAAAGAACGCCGTAAAAGGATTTATAATAAACCGAAAATTCATCCAGCTTCGGCGAATAGGAGCCGGTGTGCATAAAGTCGGCATTGAGCCAGCCGTTCGGCAAATCAAGCCTGTCGCCGACATGATTGATTGCCTCCTTCATCGAAGAGGCGGCATGAATCACGGCATCGATATCCGCGGTCATATCGCGAAAACCGTAATTTGTTAAAATCGCGGCACCGCCGACCAACACGATTTCCGCCGGCATAGATTTCCCGTTGAGCCTTCTGAATTCCTTGGCAAGCTCCTTGAGGTAGGTGTCAAGGTTCTCTTTTGTAAAGCTGTCAGACGACACCTCGCACCTCGCTTTCCACGATATTAAATCGCATAAATTCGGGAATGGATTCTTTGATGGAGCGGCGCATCCATTCATCACTTTGGGCAACCTTGGCTGCAACCGATATGCCGGCGGGGAAAATGACACTTTTTAATTTTAAACGGCGCATATCGTCATACTGTGTGCAGAGCGGAATATTGTTCTCTCTGCTGACATAGTCGAGCATGGCGAGAAGATATAAGCTTTCGGGATACCATTTCTTCTTATAGTATTTTCGGATGCGATCCTCTTCCAGCAATTCGATTACAAATTCGATATCGCCGAGCTCCTTCAGCCGATGACAGGTATGGCTTTTGAACAGCTCAAAGTCGATGCGTTTATCAAGGCAGGGTTCTATGAGACTCTCCATCGAAACACCGAGCGCCTTGGAAATGCGGTAGATCGTTTCGGCGGAGCATTTTTCAAGCTGCGCTTTGCCGCTGCATATATCGTTGATGGTTGTGTAGGCAATGCCGCTGTCCTTTGCCAACCGATATTGCGTCATTTTTTTGTTTTTCATCAGCTCTTCTATCGTCACGGTGTTTCACCTCCCGCACTATCATTATATCGGTCAACCGTTATATTGTCAATGGTGTTTTCTTTTTTAGTATGCGTCAGGGAGTTGTTTTTTTGATGACAGCGGCTCGCATTTTCATGGCAAAACGATTTCCTTTTTATGCGCATCGAAGCCGGCAACAGACGGTTGCCTATTCGGGTTGTTCCGATGCGCTTGGCGGCGTTTGCTCTTTTTTCGAAATCCTTTGTCGGCGGACACCGTCGACGCATCTTGTCAGCCGAGCGGTCTTTTTTGAATTTTCGCCGCCGGGCGCGGAAAGGCTGAGGGCGTTTTTTCCGTTTTATCAAACACCATCAGCCGCCGCTGCAGCACCTCTTCGCCCGGCGCCGGCCGCACGGGAAGCTGCAGCCCCACCGTCTCTCGGTATGTCCCGCCGAGCGCTTTTGCCGCCGATGCGGCCGCCGTTTGCTCATTGTCGCCGTCCGGCCCTTTCATGGCGATAAAGCAGCCGCCCGTTTTGACAAACGGCAGACAATATTCACACAGCACCGGCAGGCTCGCCACCGCCCGGGCGGTGGCGACATCAAAGCGCTCCCGCAGCGCGGGCAGACGGCCGCCGTCCTCCGCGCGGGCGTGAACGGTCTCGGCGGACAGCCCCAGCTCGCCGCACACGCACTGCAAAAAGGTCAGCCGTTTGTTCAGACTGTCCAGCAGCGTGACATGAATATCCGGGCGGACGATCGCCGCAGGCACGCCGGGAAAGCCCGCGCCGGTCCCGACATCGATCAGCGCCGCGTGCTTTGGGAGCAGCGGGACAAGCGTCAGGCTGTCCGCAAAATGCCGCAAGACGATCTCCTTCGGGTCGGTGATCCCCGTCAGATTCATTTTTTGATTCCATTCACACAGCAGCTCGGCATAGCGATCAAACGCGCCGAGCGCCTCTTTTGAAAGCGATACGCCGAAATCGGCGGCAAGCGCCTGTAATAAAGCCTTGTCAATCATAAAGCCGCCTCCCGTTTCCTTCGTTTTCCGCGAAGCGCGTCAACGCGCGCACACTCCCGCGCTTTATTCGCCGCGGTGTTTGTCGGTCGCCAAAATGAGCACCGACACATCGGCGGGGCTGACGCCGCTGATGCGCGACGCCTGCCCGATGCTGCGCGGGCGCACCCGCGACAGCTTTTCCTGCGCCTCCTTGCGCAGCCCGACGATCCCGTTGTAATCCATATCCTCCGGCAGCAATCGGTTTTCCAGCCGCCGCATCTCGTCGATCATCGCCTGTTGACGGCGAATATATCCCTCATATTTCAGCTCAACCTCCACCTGTTCCCGCACAAGCGGGTCAAGCGGCGGGCGCGTCTCATCGACGGGCTCCAGCGTATCATAGCCGAGCTGGGGCCGCTTGAGCAGCTCGGACAGCCGCACCCCTGTTGTCACGGGGGTTGTGCCGTGTGCCTTCAGCAGCGCGTTCAGCTTGTCCGACGGGGGCAAAACCGTCTCCCGCACGCGCGAAAGCTCCGCTTTTTTCTGCTCCTTGCGGGCGGTAAAATGGGCAAAACGCTCGTCGGATACCAGCCCGACCTCCCGTCCGAGAGGGGTCAGGCGCTCCTCGGCATTGTCCTGCCGCAAAATCAGGCGGTATTCCGAGCGCGAAGTCATCATACGGTAGGGGTCGCTGCAGCCCTTTGTCACAAGGTCGTCGATCAGCGTCCCGATATAGCTGCTCGCGCGGTCGAGCCGCAGCGGCTTTTTCCCGCGCACCCGACAGGCCGCGTTGATGCCCGCAATCAACCCCTGCGCCGCCGCCTCTTCATAGCCGGAGCTGCCGTTGAACTGTCCCGCGCCGTACAAGCCCGGCAAATCGAGAAATTCCAGCGTGCTGTCAAGCTGCAGCGGGTCGCAGCAGTCGTATTCAATCGCATAGGCGGGGCGCATCATCTCGACTTTTTCCAGCCCCGGAATGGTATGCAAAAACATCATCTGCACATCGACGGGCAGCGAGGAAGAAAGCCCCTGCAAATACAGCTCGTCCGTCTGCGCGCCGCACGGCTCGATAAACACCTGATGCCGCTCCTTATCCGCAAACCGCACGATCTTATCCTCAATGCTCGGGCAATAGCGCGGCCCGACCCCCTCGATGCGCCCGCCGTAAAGCGGCGAGCGATGCAGATTGTCCAAAATGATGCGCTTTGTCTGCTCGGTCGTCCATGTAATATAGCACGGCCGCAGATTTTGCGGCGACGTTTGGGTTTCAAACGAAAACGGCACCACCGGCTCGTCGCCCGGCTGCTCCTCCAAATGCGAAAAATCGACGGACGATTTCACCACCCGCGCGGGCGTGCCGGTCTTAAAGCGGCGCAGGGAAACGCCCAACGAGCAAAGCGACGCGGTCAGCCCGTTTGCCGCAAACATGCCGTCCGGCCCGCCTTCATAGGAGACATCGCCGACAAAGATTTTTCCTTTTAAAAAAGTTCCCGTCGCCAAAATGACCGCTTTGACAATGTACTGCTCCTCAAGCCGCGTGGTCAGCAGCCAGCCGCCGTCCTCCCTGCGGGACAGCGATACCACCTCGCCCTGGCGCAGATGCAAATGCTCCTGCTTTTCCAACGTCTGCTTCATATATGCGGCATAGGCGCGGCGGTCAATCTGCGCCCGCAGCGAATGGACGGCGGGGCCTTTGCCGCGGTTGAGCATACGGGATTGCAGCGTATTGGCGTCCGCCGCTTTTCCCATCTCCCCGCCGAGCGCATCGATTTCCCGCACCAAATGCCCTTTGGCTGTGCCGCCGATGGACGGATTACACGGCATATTGCCGATACAATCGAGATTGATGGTAAACACCAGCGTTTCGCACCCGAGACGCGCGGCGGCCAGTCCCGCCTCGATTCCCGCGTGACCCGCGCCGATCACCGCCACATCCGCCTGTCCTGCCAAAAAGGTCATATGTCCGTTCCCTGCTTTCCTGCTCGTTTGCTCTGTTTTCCGACCGCTTTTTTGATTTTTCATCGCCGCGCGCGTTTCGCTGCGGCTGACTTTTTCATAGGGTCCGTCTGCTATTATAGCCGCTTTTTCAAAAAAGAGCAAGTATCCCCTTACCGGCCGCATCCTTGCCGAGAAACAACCCTTCCTTGCCAAAAAAACAGCGCGGCTCCGAAAAGAACCGCGCTGTCAGTCTGTCAAAAAACCGCACTGTAAAACGACCGACTGGACTGACTTTTCTAACGCTCCCGACAACCCCAAAAAAGGGCAAGGAAAACACTTAGCAAAGAATCAGAGCGTTTTATACTCTGATTCTTGTCGAAAAAGCCTGTTGTACCACCGCCTCCCCTGTGTAAGGGGAGGTGGCACGGCGTCAAGCCGTGACGGAGGGGTTGACACCTGCCTCCCTCCCCCTCGTCAGAATGGCTCTAAGAACAAGCCTCCCTCTGACGAGGGAGGTGGCAAAAATCTTTGATTTTTGACGAAGGGAGAGAAAACGTAGCTGATTGTTACTTATTTCCAATAAATACAGAACAATTTTATTCTCTCCCTCAGTCTCCGCCTTGCGGCGGAACCAGCTCCCCTTGCACAAGGGAGCCAAGGAATTTGCGGCATACCAAAGCCTTCTCCGTGTAAGGAAAGGTAAAAGATCGTTTTTTGACACCCTCAAACAGCGCGGCTCCAAAGAGAACCGCGCTGTTTTGTTTGTTTGTCCGTTTATTAAGAATCTGTCTTTGGCTTTCCCCGTTTGAAAAAAAGGAGCGCCGTCTGTCAAAAGTGAAAAGTGACTGTTTTTTGGCTTATTTGTGCTTCGGCTTTTCGGTTACAGCGTCATTTTGCCGGACACGACCCTGTAAAGCAGAAGAGCATCCGCCACGGTCAGGGCGCCGTCGCCGTCCACATCCGCCGCCGCCCTTTGCTCCGCCGTCAAAAGCTGCTGACCGCTCACAAAAAGGTAGAGACACATGGAATCCTCGACCGTCAAATCCCCGCTGCCGTTCATATCGCCGAGCGACGGTGTATCCTGTGGGCCGGTGGTATCTCCGCCTGCGGACGGCGTCTGGGTGAAGACCTCTGCGCTGCCGCCGGTGGCCGTATGAATATAAAATCCGGTGCCGCCGACGGCAACCTGTTCATAGCCGGCAGGCAGCTCGTCATATACGGAGCCGGTAACCGTCGGCTCGGCGGGAGCCGCATACCAGATATCCCCTGCGCCCCAGCCGTAGTCAAAGCCTTTCAGCTCTGCCACAAGCTCATACAGCGTATAGGTATTTTCCATCCAATCCACTATATAGGCATATTCCTGACCGGTCGCCGTGTTCTTCACAATCCGCACGCTGCTGCTCCCCACGCTGAGTTCGTTTGCCGAAACGGTGTCATCGTGTTTTATATAGCCCTGCGTTGCGGGGTCTTCATTCAGCACTTCCGCCTTAATGATCAGATTCCCGGTCGTAACGGTGGGATGCTCTACCGCAATCAGGCCGTACACCTGCCAGGTTACCTCTCCGGTCTCTTCACCGTTTTCATCTACACGGCGCAATTCGCTTATCACATAGGTGTTGTCGTCGTTCTCTTTGGTGTAGTAGCCGTAGAAGGTGCTCGGATACGCAGAAACGCCATAGAATACCGGCAGTGTTTTGTACTTTGGAATTTCGTTTACAGCAATGCCGGTGTCGCCGGTCTTGCCGTTGAACTGAATGGCGTTTTGCGAGCGTGCCGTTGTGTTGTTCTCGACGATATAGGGAATGTCGCTTGTCTTATAAATGGTCAGCGTAACGGTCGCATCTGCGACGAATACGGCATTGCTGTATTCCGCCTCCAGGGTAACGGGGGCGCAGGCTGCCGTCTTTTTTTCATTTAAGGTCAGGCTGCCGCTGCCGGTGAGCTCCACCGAGCCGCCCCAACCATAGCCGTAGGCATACAGATAAAGCAGGTGGTTGTCGCCTACCAGCTCCACCTTGAAATCGTCTCCCATTTCGTTTGTTACAAGGAAGTAATCGGGCCTGTTCACATCGGTAAGGGTCAGGGTGTTGGTCGCCTCGCTGTAGCTGACGCCCGGCATCGTTTCCATCCCTTCCCCGTCGCGGGACCAAATCGTATGGGTTTCGGTTATCCCGCTCTCCTCATTGTGTGTGCAGAAATGTACCCAAGCGTAGCTATATTCGCCCGTGCTGGGACCGTTTCCCGCAAACACCGTCGTCGGCAAAAAGGCCATTGTCATGCAGAGCACGAGCAAAAGGCTCAGCAATCGCCCTGCATACTGCATTTTTCTGTTTTTCTTCATCTGAAAAAACCTCCTCTTTGTACGGCTTTGCTTTCCCTATCGAAAGCCGCCTGTAGCCGATTTATATCCGCTTTTATTGATATATTTTATTTTAATAAGGGCGTTTTGTATATAAGGGAAATCCGCCAATCTGTAAAAAAGCTGCGAAAAGCGCCTTTTTTCTGTCGAAAAAGGGTATAAAAAACCGCCTTCTGTTTCGAGAAGGCGGTAAGACGCGCTCTGAGGATGCGGTCACCTGTCATGATACAGACGAATCAACCCGACACGGGATTTGACGCCGGTTTTTCTGTAGATGGCCGAGACATACCGTTCCAGCGTCCGTTTCGAAATGTAGAGGCTTTCCGCAACGGTTTGCAGACTGTCCTCGGTATTGACCAGGCGGTCAAACACCTCGGTTTCTCTCGGCGTGAGGGAAACACTTTTTGAAAATTCCTGTAATTTGTCTTTTTGGTTTACATCTGCGGCCGTGTTTACAAGCGGTTTTTCGATGACGGCTCTCCTTTTCGACGCATAGGCGGCTGTCACAATGCTGACCGCCGCAAACAAAACCAGCACAAGGATATTGGCGGTCATGCCGCTGTCGGAGGTCAGCAGCATCAGGGAGCCGTTTGCAATGACCGCCGCCGTTATATTGTTCACCGCCCGTCCCATACCGGCCCACAGCTCCGGGAGGCTCATATACGGCGAAAGCTCCATAAACCCGGTGGTAAAAAAGACGGCGAAAAAGCCCGCTGATATGTAAAATACAATCAGTCCCAACAAAAACGGGCCGCCAAAGCCGAGTATGACGATGCAGGCGGTCGACAGCATCATGACGCAAAACATACTCAGACTCATAAAGCTTCTGTTTTTGATATCAAACACAAAGCCCGCTGCCAATCCGCCGAAGGCAAGAAGGAGCCTCGGCCACTGTCCGATGTCCGCCGCGCCGGCCGCATGCACCAGCGTCACCGCGTTATCCAGCGTGCTGAAAACGCAGGTCATCAGCACCACAAGCAGAATCAGAAGAAGCCCCGCCGCCGTTTTGGTTGTTTTTTGCGAAGCCCCGCTTTGGCTCTTGTCCGTCTGTGCCAAAGCGGCTTTGTCCTCCTTCTGTTCGCTGCCGCTTTGCTCGGCTTTCCCCAACAGAAAAACCAGCACCGGCAAAAAGACGGATAGAATACCGGCTTCCACCGTATCGCTGTTGACAAGATTGTTGTTTGCAAACTGGAGCAAAATCCCCAGCATATAGGAAATCCCGACGATCCGCCCTAAGCGGCGGTCCTCCTTGAGCATACACACCGACCGATAAAAAACGGCGCTGCCCAACAACCCGAGGAACAAAAACAAAACAAGACCGGCAACAAGCGTCGTCTCATACGATAGACCGCGGCAAATCAGGAACAGGCACAAAACACACGCCGCCGCGACCAAACAGAAGCAGACCGTCCTGCCGCGGTTTTTCAGAAAACGGTTGAAGAGCGGATAGCCGAGAAAGCCTGCGGCGCTGACCCCCAACGCATAGTTTTGCGCCAGGACGGTGTTTTGTTCGGACGCCGCCGCCGAAATCATATTGTCATACAGGTATTCCGCCCCTAAAAACAGAAAGGTGAAAAGACCCATCATAAAAACGGCGTTTAGGCAGGGGCTTATGCTCCGCTTTTGCAAAGCGAGGTTTCGTTTGCTTTCTGTCCACATGCGGCTCATGCGCTTCGGTCTCCCTTATCCTCTGATCCCTCCGACAAGCGCCGCCGTGCGGGTTTCTCTGCGGCTCTCCTTTCAGGGGGTCTGTCTGTTATTATAGATATTATAGACGCTTTTTTCAAAAACGGCAAGTGCTCTTATTGGCAAAAAACAGCGCGGCTCCGAAAAGAACCGCGCTGTCTTGTTTATTTATCCGTTTGTTAAAAAGCTGCCTTTGGCGTTCCCCGTTTGAAAAAAGGCGCGCCGTCTGTCAAAAGCGGCCGCTTTTGTGACGGGAAGGCCGGTTGCCGCTTTTATCCTGTCGGTGCCTCAGGCCGCCACTCTGCCGGACGCAAAGCGGTAAACCCACAACGCGTCGGACAGTCCGACCGCGCCGTCTCCGTCGACATCACCCTTTTGCAGCTCCTCGTCCGACAGTGAGCGCATACCCGCCGTATAGGTGTACAGCGCCAGCGCGTCGGAAAGGTCCGTCTCCCAGTTGCCGTTGATATCGGCGGGGGCGTTGACGCCGCTCGTCTTCCATGACAGCCAATAGGTGGTCGGTGCACAGCCGTCCCGCTCCACCGTCAGGGTCACCGTCTTGGCATAGCCGCCCTTGACCGAATCGAGCGATATGGTTTTTTCCGCACCGCCGGTCACCGTCTGCCCGTCGACGGTGATGGTGCCGTTCGCAATAGGCACGATCGTGATTTCGGAAGCGGAAACCTGCGTGACGGTTTGCGGCGCAAGCGACACATAACGATCGCTTTGCCCCGTTTCCTTGACAAGCAGCGACACCAGCTCCGCTTTTGTCTGCGTATACCGCTTCTCGGTCACAGCACCTCCCGCGACCGTGGCTTTGACCGTCATATCCCGATCCACCGTAATCGGCTGCGTATAGCGTACGCGCGTGCTGCTCGAGGCGGGATCGCTGCCGTCGGTCGTATAATAAATCGTCGGATTCCCGACAGCAGACAGTGTAATTTCTGTTCCGTACGACACCGTGCCGCTGTCGTGCGAAAACACGACATGACTCTCCTCGCTTGTAAACGCCTTGATGGAAAAATTGCCTAATGTCAAATATAGGCCGTCTCCCAAATCGAGCGCCGCGCCCGCGATATCCTGCCAACCGCCCTGATAGAGATAGCTTTCCCGCTGGCCGCACAGCGTCAGCGAATCGGGATCCTCGGTAAAGCCGGCTTCCATATAGGTCGTATACATATTGGTCGGATTGGTCAGCGACACCACAACAGAAAAGCGCTCGCCCGCCGAAAGCGACACCGACGCGGGCAGCGAAACGGTATGATACCCCCAGTTCGCCATCGTGCCGCTCATTTGCGCGCACAGCGTACCGGCGGTCGGATTGTCGGTGATTCGGCTCAGGCCTTTATAAATTTTCACGGTGTAAGAGGTGTTGATGTCGCTGGTATAAAACGACACCGCCTCCAGCTTTTCCGCGCTGTCTGCGATAAAGGTGTTGGCCATGGTGACGGAGCTGCTTTCGTCAAACATGATTGCCCCGATGGTCACCGACGCATCATAGCTGTAAAGCCGGTCGTAATTGTCGGTCGGCTCGAACAGGTAGCAGCCCTCCAAAATAACGGATTTGTCCTCATAGGACAGCCAAAAATATCCGTTGTCGCCGAAATCGGTTCCCCAGCTGTTTTTGACCAGCCACGCGCCGTTGTTTTGGATGGTCTCGCTGTGGTTAAAATTGCTCTTCGGATAATTGTCGTCCCAGCCGACAAGCGCAACGCCGTGGTCGACGGATTCCTCCGTTTCATTATACCAGGCGAAGGTCTTTGAATTATAATCGTTGGCCATATCCGCGCTGGCGTACGAGATGCTCAGCGCACAGTTATAGTCCAGCATCATCTGCTTGGCCTGAGCAATGAGCGTTTTGTTCTGCGCGATATAATCCGATGCGGATTTGTCGATCTCCGGCAACAGAAGCGCGTTTTGCAAATGCTGCTCACTGACAAACGCGTCGGCTTCGTCGAGCATATCAAAGGTCCCGTAGGGAAAATCGCTTTCCTTGGCGGGTCCCGTCCAATCCGCCATCGTGTATATCGGCGTCAGAATATGGCCGCCCCAGCCGTAAATATGTTCTCCCACCGTCTCGCTCGCCGACGGGTCTACCATATAGCGATTGGCCTCATAGCGTTCGGGCAGACCGTAGGCAAAATAAGACAGGTGCTTTTCGGAAAAGTTCGCCGAAGCGTCATAGGAAAGCTGCTGCGATTCGACCACAGCGGTCGCTCCGAACGACCAGCACGGCCCCGACATGATTTGATCTTCCACATAGGTCACCCCGCCCGTTTGGCGCAGGTCGCGGCTCGCGGGCAAAGAAGTCGCCTTGACAAGCGGCGTTTTGGAAGAAGAAAGCCGCGGCGCAGTGGTCACATTGATGACGCCGCCGTTTTGCAGGATATCGAGCTGCTCATCAGACGGTATCACCGTGTCAGCGGACAACAGCGGCCTCCCTGTTTGCTGCGACGACGCAGACGCCGTCGCAGGCGACGCCGCACACAGCAGGCATACGCTCATCAAAATGGCCGCGCACCGTTTTCTCCATTGTCTCATATTCCTTCCTCCTTATCCTGTATATACATAACCTCTCATTTTCAGCTTGTCAAAAAACCGTACTGTAAAAGGATTTTGTGGCATACCACCGCCTCCCCTGTGCAATGGGAGAAAGGGGTTGACAACACGGCTTTTGGTGCGGGGGGTCTTTGGCCCCCTCTGATGAGGGGGCTGGGCAGAGAAAATATACCTGATTATTACCTGTTTCCGATAAATGCAGAGCGTCTTTATTCTCTCCCTCAGTCACCTTCGGTGACAGCTCCCTCATCAGAGGGAGCCAAGGGAAAGAGGGCACACCAAAGCCTTTCCCCTGTGTATCTCATTTTATCGTTGCCGATTTCTCCGTCTCTTCGGCTCAAGCCCGCATCGGACGGAACGGGCTTTGTTCCCCGCATTCTCTTAGAGTGTAGGCAGCGCATCACAAAACGCGGCAAAATCCGCAAGAGAGCCGCGGCGAAAGCGGGAAATATCCTCTCCCGCTTCATTTTCGAGATGGTCGGTCACCAAAAAGGTCTTTATGCCGAGCGTGCCCGCGACCATATCCTCCGCCACATTGTTTCCCGCCATCAGGCAGTGTTCGGGCGTTTTGCCGAGCGTTTGCAGGATACGGTCAAAGTAGCGCGGGTTCGGCTTGCAGAAGGTGCTGTTGCCGTAATGGGTCACCAGCGCAAAATCCTCCGGCGTCAGCCCCGCCCACGACAGGCGCGTACGCACCGCGACGAGCGGAAAAATCGGATTGGTCGCCAGCACGACGGTATAGCCTTTTTGCTTTAAATCCGTCACAACGGCGCGGGCGGGGGTCGGCTCGTGAACGACCGATTTCACCGCGTCAAATTCGTTTGCATAAAACGCGTTGAAAACCTCCTCGAGCGTCAGCACCTTTTCGTCGAGGACACGGGCAAGCGCCTGCCAGAAGCGGTCGCGATTGAGACAGGTTCCGTCGTTCTCCGTCATCGCTTTTACGCCCGCCCATATTCCCTTTATAAAGCGGTCGGGCATATAGCCGAAGGGCGCCGCTTTCGCACAAAGCAGCGGGAAATAGGTATCCACAAATTCCTGCTGCTCAAACGGCAACAGCGTACCGTCCAAATCCATCAAAATCGTATCCGTCAAGCGGGATCCCTCCTTTTATCCGAACGGTCAGTCGTTTTCGAGGCACCAGCGCACGATGCGGTCAACCGTTGCCGCCTCCTGCCGTGCGGCCGGCAGCGGCTTGTCCCGATCGACGGGCTGCGGGGCGGGCGGGTCAAAGAGCTGCAAATCGTTGTCACAGCCCTGATAGAGCGCGCCGAGCGCGCGCTCGCAAAGCCGGTTGTTTTCATCAAGCCGATATTCCCGCAGCGACAGCGTATCGCCCTTCGGCAGTTCTTCGGGCAGCGCCGCAAACACCCGCGGATCCATCGCCGAGCCGAACACCACCGCCGACACGGTTTTTTTCGCCGCCGCGGTCGCGGGCAATGTGACAAGCAGCAGCGCGCAAAAGCCCTCGTCGCTGTCCTCCAATATAAACGGCTGAAGTTCGGGAAAAAACGGGCTGTCCGCAACCGAACGGCCGCACTCCCAAAGCGAAGTGAGATAGACCGCCAGCGCGTCCTCCCCTTCGGAAAACGCCTCGTAAAACGGCGAGGGATCGTCCAAAATCGCGCTCGGAAGCTCCTTTGCCGCAAAGCGGCGGCGTGCGTCCGTTGCGTTGACCGTCATAGCGTATGTCCTCTCCCTTTTTATCTTTTTATATGGTGTTTTGCATCAGAACAGCCCGCTGATGCGTCCGTTTTCATCCACATCAATCGCCTCGGCGGCGGGAACCTTCGGAAGGCCGGGCATGGTCATGATACTGCCGGTGAGCACCACCACAAAGCCCGCGCCCGCCGCCAGCTTGACGCCGCGAACCGTCACCTCAAAGCCTTCGGGACGGCAGGTCAGCGACGGATCATCCGAAAGCGAATACTGCGTTTTTGCCATACAAACCGGCAAACGGCCGTAGCCGAGCGCCGTCAGGCGGTCAAGCTCCTTTTTCGCGGCGGGCAGGAAGGTCACTCCGCTGCCGCCGTATACATTTTTCACCACCGCGCGGATTTTTTCCTCCAGCGGCTGGTCGTCGGTATAGGTCAGGTGAAGCGGCGCGCCCTTTTCGCAAAGCGCTATCACTTCCCGCGCAAGCTCGATGCCGCCTTCGCCGCCTTTTCCCCACACCTCGGACAGCGCGACATTCACGCCGAGCGCGCGGCACTTTTCGCGCACCAGCTCCAGCTCCGCCTGCGTGTCGTCGGGGAAGCGGTTGATGGCAACCACGGCGGGAATGTTGAAATGGCCGGTGATGTTTTCAATATGCTTGAGCAGATTGGGCAGACCCTTCTCAAGCGCGTCGAGATTTTCCGCCCCGAGCGTGTCCTTCGCCGCGCCGCCGTGATGCTTCAGCGCTCTCACGGTCGCGACAATCACCGCCGCGTCGGGAGACAGCCCCGCCTTGCGGCACTTGATGTTGAAAAATTTCTCCGCGCCGAGATCCGCGCCGAAGCCCGCCTCGGTCACCACATAGTCCCCGAGCGAAAGCGCCAGCTCGGTCGCCGTGATGCTGTTGCAGCCGTGCGCGATATTGGCAAACGGGCCGCCGTGCACAAATGCGGGCGTATGCTCCAGCGTCTGCACCAAATTGGGCTGAATCGCATCCTTGAGCAGTGCCGCCATGGCGCCCTGCGCGTGCAGATCGCCCGCCGTGACGGGTTTGCCCGCGCGGCTGTAGCCGACGACGATGTCGGCGAGATGCTGTTTTAAATCGGAAATGCTGCGCGACAGGCACAAAATCGCCATAATTTCGGACGCGACCGTGATGTCAAAGCCGTCCTCGCGCGGCACGCCGTTCATGGGGCCGCCCAGTCCGTCGGTGATTTGGCGAAGCTGGCGGTCGTTCATGTCGACACAGCGCTTCCAGGTGATGCGCTTGACATCAATATCAAGCGCGTTGCCCTGATGAATATGGTTGTCGAGCATCG
>JBJEIR010000057.1:0-18480 GCA_051877215.1 Acutalibacteraceae bacterium
CCTCAGTCACCTGCGGTGACAGCTCCCTCATCAGAGGGAGCCAAGGGAACGGGCGGCACACCAAAGCCCCTCCCCCTCGTCAGAGGGGGCCCGGCAGGGATTTGCGGCATACCAAAGTCTCCCCTGTATAATAGGGAGGTAAAAGATTGTTTTTTGTGCAAAAAAATCGCACACGCTTTTTTTGCGTGTGCGGCAGGGTCGATGTTGCGTTTTTTCGCATAAACTTCGTTTAAAAATCAGCTCCCTTTCACAAAGTCATCACGAAATGCGGGTATATTGATAGTGCGTGACCGATCGGCTTTTGTGAAAGGAGGGTGCTGACCCCATGCAATTTTCCAACCAAAACGGCAAACCCGTTACGATTGCCGTCGGCGGGTGCGTATACCGCCGCCACACGATTCAAACGCACTTTGTACAAATCGGCGAAGACTATCTTGACTTGCTTTCGCGATATGTTTGTCCGCTCTTTGAAGAGGGTGACATTCTGAGCATCAGCGAAAAGGTCATTGCGCTTTGCCAGGGGCGTATCGTCCGCAAGGAGGAGCTGCCCGTCGGCTTTTGGGCAAAATTTTTATCTCATTTTGCGTCCGAAAGCACGCACGGCGTCGGCGTCAACAATCCGTACAAAATGGCCTACTGTATCCGCAAGGTCGGCTTGCCGAAAACACTTTTCGCGGCGGTTTGCAGCGCTTTCGGCAAGCTGTTCGGAAAGCACGGCGTTTTTTACAAAATCGTCGGGGAGGAGGTGGCCGGGCTCGACGGCTTTTATCCCGACGTTTTCCCGGTTTACGGCGAATTCGGCATTGAAAACCCCGACAAGCCGTTTGATGTGTGCAACGAGATTGAGCGGCAGCTCGGATTGCCGTGCATGATCGTCGACGCCAACGACCTCGGACAGGTGCTTCTGGGCTATTCCGACAAACTGCGGGAGGACTATACCGAATATGAGCTGCTCGGGATGATTCGGGACAATCCCGCAGGGCAGGGGAATCGCTGTACGCCCTTTGTGCTCATTCGTAAGTCGCCTTTGCCGTATGCGGATTGACCGCAGTCGCTTTTGCACGGCAGACAGCTTTAAAAAAACAGCAGAAAAACACCCGTCGACCGCTTTGCGCCGAGCCGACGGGTGTTTATTTTTTCTATGCAGATTCCATGCAAACGGCAGGTCGGTGACGGGATGGCGGTCAGCCGATCTGCGGCAGGGACGCGGCGGCCACCGATTGACCCACGCGGCGGATCTTCTCATCGGGCAGATGCAGCTCGATGCCGGAAAGCGTCGGATATTCCTCTGCGATCACGCGGCGTGCTTCCGAAATGACGATGTCGCCGCCCTCGCCGGACATGACGCGGCCGAGCAGCAGCACATGCTCGATATCATAATACATGGCGTAGTAGGCCATCGCATGGCCGAGGTATACGCCGATGGAGCGGTAGATGTCGCGGGCGGCTTCGCTGCCCTTGTTCATCTCACCCTGCACAACCTTCAGCTTTTCCGCGGGGGAGAGGGACTCGTCGAGCTCGATGCCGGCGCGGGGCGCGAGCTTGATGACGCTGTCCTGCGAGAAATATTTCACGCCGCAGCCCTTGTCGCCCGACCACTCGTCCACCATCGCGTCGTCCTGCAAATCGACGGGCGCAAACGCCAGCTCGTTGAGCCAGCCGGTGATGTTGCCGTCACGGTCGACATAGCCGACCGCCTCGGAGGTGCCCATCGCAATGCCGAGAATGTTGTTTTCCTCCAGGCTCATCGCGCCCGCAAGCGCCGTCACATCGCCGTCGTTGACGACCTGCAGCGGCACATCGCCGATTTCTTTGGCGGCACGGATATAGATGTCCTTGACCTTTTTGTCAAACTGGTCGCGCGGCACCTTTAAGAAGAGCGAAGCGACCATCGCGCGGTTGTCGACATAGATGCCCGCGGAGGATACGCCGATGGCGTCCACGCGCGGCATTTTGGAGGCGGCGGATTTGAACGCCGCCACGATGCCGTCAAAGTGATAGTCGGGGTCGCTGTTGGTTTTGGGGAACCAGACGACCTCTTCGGAATACACCGGTTCGCCGTTGATGACAGCGGACACCTTGCGGTCGCTGCCGCCCGCGTCAAAGCCGATGCGGCAGCCGTCGAGGTGACGGCCGACCGGCTGTGCGCCGGATTTTTCCTGCGGCGCCTTGTCAAGCGGCAGAGATTCCACCGCGAAGTCCTTTTCATATACGCGGCCCATGAAATCCGCGTCAAATTCCCGCGCGCCGCCGACCGCATAGGTCTCGGCGATATAGGCGCCGATGGCGTCGTCGCCGCAGATGAATACCTTCCAGCCTCCGTATGCCCACAGCAGCATCTTGACCGTGCGCTCGACATACACCTTGTCCGCCTGCTCCATGTCCTTCGTACCGTGGATTTTGACCTTGCGAACGGCGGTATAGCCCTGGTTGCGCTCGACCGCAATCACCAGCTCTTTGCCGTTTGCGGCGGACGCTTCAAACGCCTTGCAAAACGCGGCCATGGGAATATATCCCTTGTCCAGCGACGGCACATTTTTGATATTGACCTCCAGACCGAATACCTTCATGATGGATGCCTCCTGTTGTTTTGATATTGAACGCAATACCGCACGGCTGCATATACGGCAGCTTTGACGGCGGCATCTGACGGCTTGCCGGCATCGGCAGACCGTCCCATATGTATCCTATTATAATCGACTGCGCGGCGTTGCACAAGTGCCGCCCGACAATTTTTTGACAGTTTTTTGAAAAAGTCCCCTTTTCCGTCCGAAAATACCAAATCCGGGCCGGCGAAGCGCCCGTATGCGCCCAAAACGGCTTTGGTTGTTTACACAGAAAGGAGGTTGACGCCGTCTGTCGTCAGCACGCTGCCGTCTGCCGTCACAAACACCGCTTCGACATCCTTGTACTGCGAAAGGAAGGCCTGCGCCCGCTCGGCTCCCATCACAAAGCAGGCGGTGGAGAGCGCGTCGCCGTCCAGCGAGCGGGGGGAGAGGATGGTTACCGACAACAGGTCGTTTTGAACAGGCCGGCCGGTTTTCGGGTCGAGAATGTGCGAAAAGCGCTCTCCCGCGACGGTATAGCAGCGCTCATACGAGCCGGAGGTCACCACCGAGCCGTCGGAGACCTCCACGGCGGCAATCACCGATTCCCCGTCGCGCGGGTCGAGAATACCGATGCGAAACGGCTTTCCGTCGGGGCGGCTGCCGTGCGCGAAAATGTTGCCCCCGAGATCAATCAGCGCGCTTTGACAGCCGCGCGCGGCGAGCAGCGCCGACAGCTCGTCGGCGATTTGGCCCTTCGCGATGCCGCCGAGATCCACCGCCGCATTTTCCGAAAGCGTGACGGTGCCGCCGTCAACGGTCATCGCCTGCGCGCCCACCGCCGCGAGCGCGCTTGCCAGCGCGTCGCTTGTCGGAAGCACACCGCTCTTTTCCGCCGTTTCCCACAGGTCGGTCAAGGGGGCAATCGTGATGTCAAACGCGCCGTCGGTCAGCGCGGCATAGGTCTGCGCCGTGCGCAGCAGCTCCGCGGTTTCTTCGGAAACCGTCACCGGCTCGCCGTTTGCGGCGTTCAGGCGCGCGATGTCGCTTGTATCCACCGTGCGCGACCAAAGCGCCTCGCGCTCTTTGATCAGCGAAATGCAGTCGTCCAGCAGCTCGCTGCTTTGCGCGTCATACAGCGTGATGCTCACCGTCGTGTCCAGACAGACCGCCGTGCGCATGAGCGGCTCTAAAGCGGTACAGCCGCTCAAAAAAAGGGCGGTAAGCGCCGTCGTCAGGACGGCCGCGAAGCGGCATATCGTTGCGTGTCGCACAGGGCTCCCTCCATAGACAAGCATCCTGCTGGAACAGGCGTTACCGGCAGGATGCTTTCGGATGTTTTTATGTTTATTTGCGGTGCTCGGCGAGAAGCTGTTTAATCTTGGCGTGCGGGTCAATGATGGTGCTGACGGACACATCCCGGTTGAGCGCCGTGATGAAATACGAAACATATTTGGAGACATCCACCTCGTGGAACCAAGGGCGGGCGAGCAGCTCGGGACGGCGGTAGGTCAGGTTGGTGCCGAACACGCCGTCGAGCACGCCGTCGCTGACCGCTTTGTCGAAGGTGTCGAGGCCGTTTGCGAACAGCGCATAGGTCGCATAGGTGAAGATGCGCCCCGCGTTGCGCTTTTTCAGCTCATAGGCGATATCGAGCATGGATTCGCCCGAGCTGATGATGTCGTCGGCGATGAACACATCCTTGCCGTCGACCGGTTTTCCGAGATATTCGTGCGCGACGATGGGGTTGCGCCCGTTGACGACGGTGGAGAAATCGCGGCGCTTATAAAACATACCGAGATCGACGCCCATCACCGACGCATAGTACATATTGCGGTTCATCGCGCCCTCGTCGGGGGAAATGATCATCAGGTGGTCGCGGTCGGGCGTGATGTCGGGCACGGCGCGGAACAGCGCCTTGAGCACCTGATAGGACGGCATGATGTTGTCAAAGCCGGTCAGCGGAATGGCGTTGTGTACGCGCGGATCGTGCGCGTCAAAGGTGACGATGTTTTCAACGCCCATCGCGGTCAGCTCCTGCAGCGCGGAAGCGCAGTCGAGCGACTCGCGGTAGTTGCGGCGATGCTGGCGGCCGCCGTAAAGAATCGGCATCACCACATTGATGCGGTGCGCCTTGCCGCTGGCCGCCTGAATGATGCGCTTGAGATCCTGATAGTGGTCGTCGGGAGACATGCGGTTTTCATATCCGAACAGATTGTAACGGCAGTTGTAGTTGCCGACATCGACAAGGATGTAGAGGTCGTCGCCGCGGATGCTCGATTTGATAAGACCCTTGGCGTCGCCCGATGAAAAACGGGGACATTCCGTGTCCACCAAAAAGGTATCCTGCTCATAGGATGTGCCCTTTGCCCACGAGGTGAGGTAATAGTCCACCTTTTTGCCGAGCTCTTCGGCCGAGCGAAGCGCGATAATGCGCAGGGGCGCCACCTGCTTTTCCTGTGAGAATAAATTTGCCGCCGTCATGGAATCTGTCATTCCGTCTGCCTCCCGCTGCAAGTGACTTGCAAATAGTTTGTTCATCCAAATTATAACATTTTCCGACCTGCTTTGCAACGGTCAGAAAGGCGGCTCGACAGAAAATTTCACGGGGTTTTATCAGAGAAAGTGTGCGATTATGCACAAAAATGTCCGTTGTTACATATAATGAAGCAAGAAATATATTAAGACAGACGCACGATGTGCGGCAGCAATCCCGACGGGGAGCAGTCGAGCACCCCGTAGGTCGGGTCGGAAGAGCCGATGCTGCCCGGGTTAAACAGCAAAATCCCGTTTCGGTAGTCGATGAGCGGGAGATGCGTGTGCCCGTACAGCGCCGCGTTTGCCTCCTTTTCCTGCGCCGTCAGCAGCAGGGTTAAAAGGCCGCTTTTGACGCGTTCGGCGAAGCCGTGCGTCAGATACAGGCGCTGTCCGCCGTATACCGCCGTTTCCCATGTCGGAAACGCCGCACCGTAATCGCAGTTTCCGCATACGATATGAAAGATACGGTCGCAAAATCGCGCGGCGGCCGCTCTCGCTTCGCGCTCGCCGTCACCCAGATGAATGATCACCTGTGCCTCGGGCTGTTCCCCGATGGCACGAAAGACCGCTTTTTCGTTGCCGTGGCTGTCTGACATCACCAATATACGCATACGCGCACCTCCGTTTGGCTGTTTTTCCCTGTGTCGGCGCTCTTTGTGTATTGCCGCTGCGGCGGGGGAAACGGTATATATTCAGCATTCCGCCGTATTCTATCATCATCCGCACATCGGAAAGGAAGGATTTTTATGAATCAACCGTCTCTCTCCTCCGCGCAGCTGCAAGCGCTGCTGCAATATGCCTCCGCCCGTTTGGGCGTGCCGCCCGACGAGCTTGCCAAAACCGTTACAAACGGCGGATACGACGGGCTGGCGGCATCGCTTTCCCCGGAAAACCAAAAAAAGCTACAGGCGCTTGTCGGGGATCGAAGTCGGGCGGATGCGCTTTTCAACTCTCCCGCCGTACAGGCGTTTCTCTCCCGATTCCATTCTACTCAAAACGAATAAAAACGCAAGCGTCCGGCAAAATCGCTCTCGGCCGCGTCTGACAGACGGCGCAAAAGGGCGGCTTTTCGAGAAGGGGGATGCGCATTGCGTTTCCAAAGGAGGTGCGCCGCATGGCGGACGATCTGTCGGAAAAACTTGACCGACTGTTCAGCTCACCCGACGGCATGAAACGGGTGGAGGATATGATGAAGGCGTTCGGCATCTCTGCACCGCAAACGCCTTTTGAGCAGGCGTCCGCGCCGTCGGCCGCCCCAAAACCGCAAATGCCTGCAGGTCCTTCGGCGGACAGCGCCGAAATGCCCGAGCTTGATCTGATTTTAAAGCTCGCGCCGCTTATCGGGCAAATGGGCAAGGAGGATGAAAATACCGCTCTGCTGCACGCGCTGCGCCCCTATCTGCGGCACGGGCGGGAAAAACGGCTTGACGAATCGGTACAAATGCTGCGCATGATGAAGCTGCTGCCGCTTTTGCAGGGGCGGCAGGACAAAGGAGGCGACGGCGGTGACGGATGATGCCCTTTTTCGTATGCAGCAGGAGGCGTATGAACGCGTGCGCCGCCGCGAAGAGGAGACCAGACGGCTGGTGAAAGAGCAGCCGCTGCGCGCGCCCTCTGCCCGTGAGGTGCGGCTGCGGCACGAACGGTCTTTTGCGCCCGCCTCACCCGGCACGCCGCCGCGCAGCCGGACGGACCCGTTGCCGCCCCGTGTGCCCGGGCGGCGCGAAAACCCGCCCGGCAAGCGTTGCCCGCCGCCCGGCAAGCGCTGTCTGCCGTTTTCCTTCTTTACGGATATGGAGAGTGACCGTTTGCTGACGCTGATGCTCGCGCTGCTGCTGCTGACAAACGGCGCGCAGCCCGAGGTGATTTTGGCGCTGCTGTATATTGCGGCGGGGGATTAAGATATCGCGTGGGAATAAAAACGGGCGCCGTTTTCAAAAAACGGGAAACGGGATGTCAGTTCATGCCGTCCTTGCCGACCTGTGCAAACAGGCGGTCGATTTCCGTTTTTAAGCCTGCGTTTTCGGGCGCGCTCAAAAGCGGGTCGGCACGGCTGACGGCGACGGCTTCATTTTGCGCGGCATTTAAAAGCGTCATATCCGCTTTCAAATCGGCGATGGACAGCACAGGCAGACCGTGCTGACGGTTGCCGAAAAAGTCGCCGGGGCCGCGCAGCTTGAGGTCCTCCTCCGCGATGCGAAAGCCGTCGTTTGTTTGGCACATCACGCGCAGGCGCTGCCGCGCGTCGTCCGTGTGCGCGTCGGAAATGAGCACGCAGGAGGAGGCGTGTTGTCCGCGGCCGACCCGACCGCGAAGCTGGTGAAGCTGCGCCAGCCCGAAGCGCTCGGCGTTTTCGATTACCATGATGACGGCATTGGGTACATCCACTCCCACCTCGATGACCGTGGTGGAAACGAGCAAATCGAGCTCACCCGCGGCAAACGCCGCCATAACCGCATCCTTTTGTGCGCCCTTCATGCGCCCGTGCAGCAGACCGACACGGTAGCGCGCGAGGGGCGTTTTTTGTAGCCGCTCGTAATAGTCCTGTGCGGCCACCAGTTCGTTTTGCGGGCTGTCCTCGTCCTCTTCGATGAGCGGACAGACGATATACCCCTGCCGCCCCTGACGCAGAAAGCGGTCGATATACGCATATACGCGCTGCCGCTTATCCGGGCCGACGGCATAGGTGGCGATCGGCTGCCGACCGGGCGGCAGCTCGTCGAGCACCGAAACATCGAGGTCGCCGTAGATCATCAGTGCCAGCGTGCGCGGAATGGGCGTTGCGGACATGACGAGCCGATGGGGATCATGCCCCTTTGCGGACAGCGCGGCGCGCTGTCCCACCCCGAAGCGGTGCTGTTCGTCGGTGATGACCAGACCGAGGCGGTCAAAGTGTACCTTGTCCGAGAGAAGCGCGTGCGTTCCGACAATCAGGTCGAGCGCGCCGTTTTGAAGCGCGTCGAGCACGGCGTGCTTTTGCGCGGCGGTCTGGGAGCTGACCAGCAGCCCGACGCGCACGCCGCTGTTTTGAAGCAGGTCGGACAGAGACGCGGCGTGCTGTCTTGCCAAAATCTCGGTCGGCGCCATCATGGCGACCTGCCAGCCGTTTTTGATGACGGTATAAGCGACCGCGGCGGCGACCGCGGTTTTGCCGCTGCCGACATCGCCCTGAACAAGGCGGTTCATCGGGCAGGGAGCGGCCAAATCCCGCACACAGTCCGCGACGGCGCGCCTTTGCGCGCCGGTCAGCGAAAAGGGCAAAAGGCGGCAAAATTCGTCGCTGTAATCGCGCGTGATCTGCACGGCGGTGTGGGTGCGCAGTCGCCCCTTCAGGCGCAGCAGCCCGAGCTGCAAAACGAGCAGCTCCTCAAAAACGAGCCGTCGGCGCGCCTGTATCAGCGCCTCACCCGAAGGGGGAAAATGAATGTCGTGCACCGCTTCGGCGCGCCCGATCAGAGCGTGCCGCCCGCGTATGTCAGGCGGCAGACGGTCGACAATCTGTCCGCCTGCCTTTTCGAGTGCCGCCTGCACCGCGCGCTCGATGACGGCGGAGGACAACCCCGCCGTTTGCGGATAGATCGGGCGGATACGCTCGCCGCTGCCGACGGGAGCAACGGCGGGTGCGCTCATTTCAAAACGGTGGAATTTCTGCTCCACCGTACCGAAAAACAGGTAGTCTTCGCCGCGGTGAACGGCGGCAGCGGCGTATTTGTTGTTAAACAGGGTGATCTGCATCCCGCTGATGCCGTCGCTGACCGTGAAGCGATACAGCGTCAGCCCCTTGCGGATACGGTGCTCGGCGGGGTTTGAAAGGGCGGTCGCGCGGATGCAGCACGGCTCGTTCATCGGTGCCTGCGCGATGGGGACAAGCTGCGACCAATCCTCGTAATGCCGCGGATAAAGATGCAGCAAATCGGATACGGTGTGCACACCGAGGCGCGCAAACAACGCGGCGCGCTTTTCGCCCACCCCTTTGAGATATTGTACCGATTGCGTGAGCAGCTCTTCCACAGGGCGTCCCCTCCCTTGACAACAGATTCAAACGATGCGCTCGGCGCGCTGCGCCTGCGGGCACCTATCGGGTGAACAAAGTATAGCATGTTTTCGCCGCCGCGGCAAGCACGCGCGCCGAAGCGCGCGAAAGGCCGAAAACAGAAAAAAAGCCCCTGTGTCCGAGCAGATGCCGGACACAGGGGATAAAAAACCAAAGAGAGCCGGGGTTTTCATTCCACCGAGAAAATATAGTAATACACCGGCTGGCCGCCGTTGACAACGGTGATGTCGATGTCGCTTCCGATTTTTTCCGAGATCATGGCGCTGAGCGCCTCCGCCTGCTCCTCGGTGATATCCTCGCCGAACAGCATGGTGATAAAGGAGGTCTCCAGTCCCGAAATGCGGCGCGCATTGATCAGATTGCGGCACAGCTTGACGGCGGCGTGGGGCACATCGGTGTCCACAAAGGACAGCTTGTTGTTGTCCAAAGCGAGAATCTGCCCCTCTTCGATCTGATGGCCGTCGAAATCGCTGTTTCGGGCGGCGTAGGTGATCTGACCGGTGGAAACATTGTCCGCCGCCTTGGTCATGGCCAGCAGGTTCGTCTCTACATCCGCGTCGCCGTCAAAGGCGAGCATGGCGGAAATGCCCTGCGGAATGGTGCGGGTGGGAAGGACATGCACCTCGCGGTCGGCAAGCGGGACGGCCTGTTCCGCCGCCAAAATAATGTTTTTGTTGTTGGGCAGCACATACACCACCTTGGCGGGGGTGGCTTCAATCGCCTGCAAAATATCGTCGGTGGAGGGGTTCATGGTCTGGCCGCCGCTGACCACATGGTCACAGCCGAGGTCGGTAAACAGCGCCTCAAGCCCTTCGCCTGCGCAGACCGCCACAAAGCCGTATTCGTTTTCCGGCGCGGCGGGCGTGAGGGCGGGAACGGCGTTCGCCGCTTCGGCATCCGCCTCTTCAACCCATCCCGCGTTTTCGTGCTGGATACGCATGTTTTCCACCTTGACGGTCTCAAACTGGCCGTATTCGATGGCTTCGTGCAGGGCGCGGCCGGGGTCGTTGGTGTGGACATGAACCTTGATGATATCCTCATCGTCCACGACAACCACACAGTCGCCGATGGATTCCAAAAACGCGCGCAGCTTGAGCGGGTCGGTCTGAATGCTTTTGTCGCGCGCGACGATAAACTCGGTGCAATAGGTAAATTTGATTTCCGTTTCAAAGGAGCCGGCCGCGCTCTTGCTGCGCGACGGTGCGGGCGCGGCGGCCGCTTCTTCTCCCGGCACAATGCTGCCGCCCGCAAAAATATCCTTCATGGCGTTGATGATGATGCAAAAACCGCGTCCGCCCGCGTCCACGACGCCCGCCTTTTTGAGCATGGGCAGCAGCTCGGGCGTGCGCGAAAGGGAGGCCTCCGCTTCCTCGCAGATCACGCTCCAGACCGACAGGGGGTCGGCGTTTTCCTGCGCGGCGGCCTTTCCGGCCTGCGCCGCTTCGCGCGCGACGGTGAGGATTGTACCCTCGGTCGGCTTCATAACCGCTTTATAGGCGGCTTCGACGCCAAGCTCCAGCGCGCTTGCCAGATCGGCGCCGTCCGCTTCGTCCTTGCCTTTAAGCCCCTTTGAAAAGCCGCGGAACAAAAGCGAGAGAATGACACCCGAGTTGCCGCGTGCGCCGCGCAGCAGCGCCGAGGAGGCGACGCTTGCGGTTTCGCCGACGGTGGGGGCATCCAGACGCGACAGCTCGCGCGCCGCCGCGCCGATGGTCATGGACATATTGGTACCCGTATCTCCGTCCGGAACGGGAAAAACATTCAGTTCATCTACCGATTGCTTGACACGGTTCAGGCTGTTGGATGCCGAAATGATCGCATCGCGCAGCACGGTTCCTTGAATCACGGTGACAACAACTCCTTAATAGGCGGTCTCTCTCCACAGAAAAGAAAGGCCGCGCCGATTCAGTGAAACATCTTGTTCAGGATTTCATACCGTCGACAAAGACATTGACCTTCTTGACCTCCAGCCCCGTGGCGGTTTCAACGGTATAGCGCACCTTGTTGACGATGCTCTTGGTGATGGCGGAGATGTTCATTCCGTAAATCACCGTAATATGCAAATCAATGCTCAGCTTTTTTCCGTCGCTTCTGACCTGCACGCCTTCGTCGGCGTATGTCCGCTTGGAAAGAAGGCGGCGCAGTCCTTGGCGGGCACCGCTTTTGCACATTCCCGCCACGCCGAAGCAGGAGGAGGCCGCATGGCCGATCAGGCAGGCAAAATAATCCTGCGAAATTTCAATAGTACCGAGATGGTTTTCCAGTCGGATCATATTCGCTACACGCCCTTCTGTCGATAAATGATAGCGGGGCATTGTCCGGGCAAACAGGCAAAAACTCCCACGCATATCTTTCATTATTATACCGCCGTTCGTGCAAATAATCAAGAGAAAGTTTATGCCGCCGCCGCAGCGGCCGCCCGAAGGGGCAGCGCACCCTTTAAAAAGGGCTTCGCAGAGGGGATTTTGTCGAACAAAAACGAAAGGCGTCTTGACTTAACCGAGGCGGTTTTATATACTTTTCTTGTAAAGATAACGGCCGATAATCCTTTGAGAACAGGTGGAGAAGCTATGTACGACCGGACATACCAGCTGTTGACGGCCGCCCTTGTTTTGGCGGCTGTCGCAACGGTGCCGGCAATGATTTTCATCACGCCGGAAAAGCGCCGCGCCTCACTCAACACATTCTTTCAGATCGCGGCGGACATCTTCAATTTCAAAAGCCTGCTGATGGGCTACATCACCAAAGCGCTGTATATTTTTTGCACGGTCCTTTCGCTGGCCGGCGGATTGCTGCTGCTGTTTTCGGAGCCGCTGACGGGTCTGTGGGCGATGCTCGTCGGGCCGATTCTTACGCGCATTGCGTTTGAACCCCTCAAGATGATCGGCATTTTGGTCACAAATGTCATGCGGCTCAACGACAAAATTCCGAACAAAAACGGCGAAAAGCAAGCGTCCCCGTCCGCCGCGCTCTCTCAAAAACCGACTGCTCCGCCTGCCGAAGAATAAAGCCCGTTTGTCCCCTTTGCAGCTGCCGACCGAAAAGCGCCTGCGCATCGGCTTTTCGGGCCGTTTTTGTCGTTTTTTGACGGTATAAGAAAAAAGAAGTCATTGACTTGGTAATAAAAGGCATATATAATGAAAAGGACGGTGAAAGCCGTCAACTCTATTTTGAGAAAATGGGAGGAAAAACAATGTACGGATATTACTACTATTCGCCTGCGCAGACAGCCGGAACGCTTATGCTCGTCGCCCTGATTCTGGCGATTGCCGCAACGGTGCTGACAATGATTTTCATCACGCCGGAAAAGCGCCGCGCCTCGCTCAACAAATTCTTTCAGGTCGTGGCGGACATCTTCAATTTCAAAAGTCTGCTTCTCGAATACATCGCCAAGGCGCTGTATATTTTCTTTACGCTGTTTACCGTTTTGGGCGGCTTTTTTCTGTTGTTTATGCAGCCGCTCGCCGGTTTGCTGCTGATGATTCTCGGGCCGATCGTGACGCGCATCGTTGCCGAAGCGGTGATGATGACCATTATTTTGGTCAAAAATGTCATTCAGCTCAACAACAAAATTCCGAACAAAAACGGCGAAGAACAGCAATCCCCGTTCTTTACGCCGCCTCAAAAGCCGGACACTGCGGCGCCGCAGCCGCCTGTCATGCAGCCGCCCGTCGTGCAGCCGTCTGCCCCGCAGCCGGATATGGCGTTTTGCATGTACTGCGGCACGCGGTATGACAAAAATCAGGGCGGCTGCCCCAACGGCTGTACACCGCCGGCACCGGCGCCCGCCGAACAACCGCCCGCAGGAGAATAAAGCCCGCTTGTGTATACTTGCTATATACCGATAAAAAAGCCCCGTGCGGGGCTTTTTTATTGCCGAAATCCAAAAAAGCGGCCGCCGACTGCGGACAAAGTCTCCCCGCGCCGAAAGCGGAAACCGAAAAAAGACCGCTTTGTCCGTCAAGTTTGCCCCGTTTGACCGAAAATGTGCAAATTTTTCTTTTCATTTTAGGGAAAAAGTGGTATACTACCCTTAAACATTGTTGTTTGGCTTTTCCCCGTGCCACAGAATGTGCGCACGGTGTGCCACAGAAGGTGTGTACGGTGTGCCGCAGGGTGTGTGCACGGTGCGGAAAATCCGTGTTTTTTGAAAAAGACCGTGTTTTTTGACAGAGGAAATACGGTGAAAAACAGCATTTGGAGTATTCGGGAGAAAGGGGGCTTTCTTCATGTCATTACTGGAGGATGTACGCCGTGAAGAGGCGCTGGCCGCCGAAAACAAAAAGGCAGCCGCCGAGCGTCTGCGCGAGCGCTTTGCAACAGAGCAGAGGCGCGCGTCCGACGAGGCGGCCGAGCGGGTGACGGCGGCGCGAAACGAGGCGCAGGAGCGCGTTGCGGCGGCGTCGGAACAAGCGGCAGCGCAGGCGAGTCGGACGCAGGCGGAACAGCAGCGTGAGGCGGCGGCGGCGTCACAGGCCGCACGCGTGCGGCTGCCGGATGCCGTGAAGCGCATCATAGAAGGGGTGGAATCACTTTGATTGTACCCATGAAAAAAGCGACCCTGATCTGCTTGCGGGAGGACAGGGATAAGGCGCTTTTGGCGCTACAGCGCTGCGGCGAATTTATGCCGGTTGCCGAGGGAACCGGGGAGCCTGCGGGCACGGGCGAATCCGTTTCGCGTGAGGACGCGCTGCTCGGCAAGCTCAGACCCTATCGGGAGAAAAAAGGCTTTTTTTCACAGCGACCCGTTGTGGAGGAGGCTGTTTTTGAGCAGGAGGACGCCGAGGCGCAGGAGCTGGAAAACCGCGCCGAGGAGCTGATAGCCCGTCGGCAGGACGCCGAGGCAAAGCTGCAGGCGGCGCGGGACAGACGGGAGCGGCTCGCTCCCTGGAGTCGGCTGACCGCCGCCGCGGAAGAGATGACCGGCACGGCGTTTACCGACCTGTTTGTCGGGTATGTACCCGCGCAGCAGAAAGACGCGCTTTCACAGGCGGTTTCGCAGGCGGGCGGCGTGCTCACGACGCTCGATGAGGGCGCGGACGGGGTCGCCGCATACGCGCTGTGTGCGGTTGAGGACGGCCCCGCCGTGGAAGAAGCGCTCAAGCTGGGCGGCTTTTCGCCCGCCTCTCTTCCGTTTGCAAGCGGCACCGTACAGCAGGCTGTCAAGGCGGAGGATCGCGCCGTCGAGGAGCTGGAGAATACGATATGCGCGCTGTCCGAGCAGCTTGTGGATGTCGGCTGTAAAAGCGATGCACTTGAGCTGCTTTCCGACCGCCGCCGCGCAGAGCAGCAGCGGGAGGACGCGCCCTGTACACAAACGGACATGACCGTTTATTGGCAGGGCTGGGTGCGGGAGGACCGCACCGAGAAGCTCCGAAAAGCGCTCGACCGCATGATAAAAGGGCGGTATTCGCTGCTTATCTGTGATCCCGAGCCGGACGAGGCGCAGCCGTCGGTGACCCAAAACAACCGCTTTGTGACGCCGTTTGAAACCATCACCGATATGTTTTCCCGCCCGACGGCGGGGCATCTCGACCCGAACCCCGTCATGTCGGTCTGGTACTGGATTATTTTCGGCATGATGGTGGGGGATGTCGGCTACGGCGTATTGATGCTTGTGGGGCTGTTTCTTTTCAAAAAGCTCAAGCATCCGCGGGGAGAGATGGCAAAGCTCGTCGATGTCATGCTGTATGCGTCGGTTCCGACCGTGTTTTTCGGCGTGCTGTACGGCAGCTATTTCGGCGCGGAATGGTTCCCGCCGCTGTTTGCTTCTCCGCTCAACGACCCCATCAGCATGCTGGTCGTGTCGCTCGTTGTCGGCGCGCTGCATATCTTCTCGGGCATGATTGTGAAGATGGCAGAGGATTTTCGCGCGGGGCATCCGTGGGACGCGATTTTTGACCAGCTCACCTGGATTGTCATTATCACCGGCTGCGGACTGATGTTCCTCGGCGGCACCTTTACGATGATCGGCGGCGGCATGGCGGCGTTCGGCGCGCTGGTGATTCTGCTGACCGGCGGACGCAAGGCCAAGGGCTTCGGCAAAATTACGGGCGGCCTGTTGGGACTCTATAACATCACGGGCTTTTTGAGCGATATTCTCTCCTATTCCCGTATTTTGGCGCTGGCGCTCTCAAGCGGCGTGGTCGGCATGGTTATGAACCTGCTTGCGGGCATGGTGCGCGGCGAGGGCTTTAACCCGATTATGTTTTTGCTGTCGCTGCTCGTCTATTTCATCGGTCACGCGTTCAACATCGCCATGAGTCTGCTCTCGGCGTATGTGCATGACAGCCGCTTGCAGTATATCGAGTTCTTCGGCAAGTTTTATGAGGGCGGCGGCCGGCCGTTCAAGCCGCTCACACGCGATATGAAATATGTCGATGTGCGCTGTGCGGACGACACCTAAAGGAAACAGGCGCTTTTGGCGCTCGATCGTGTATAAAAACAACTTCAAAACAGGAGGAAACAAGTTATGAGTGGGTATATCTGGGCATTGATGGGCGCGGTGCTGGCGACGGTGCTGCCGTGTATCGGTTCGGCGTGCGGCGTACAGATCGCCGGTAAAGCGGCGGCGGGCGTCACCTCCGAAAAGCCGGAGCTGTTCGGCAAGCTGCTGATTATGCAGGCGCTGCCGGCTACACAGGGTATTTACGGCTTTTTGGCCACCATCATGGTGATGATGAACGCCGGCATGATGGGCGGAGATGTCTCCGCGCTGACCATGGATCGCGGCGTGGGCTTCTTTATGGCGGCACTGCCCATCGCGTTTGCGGGCTTGCTGTCCGCCATCTATCAGGGCCGCACGGCGGCGGCGTCCATCCACATGATCGCCAAGCAGCCGGATTCTGCGGCAAAGGGTATCACCATGACCGCCATGGTCGAGACATATGCGATTTTGGCGCTCCTTATCTCCATCCTGCTGATCACCAATATCTGACAGCGGCGGGCACAGCCGCCTTTTGGGAAAGGATGAAGGATGCAATATGAGCACCGAAACGATTATTGAAAAGATCCGCGAGCGCTCCGCCCGCGAGATCGCGGAGCTTGAGCAGGCGGGCGAGGAGCGCATTGCCGCCGTAAAAAAGGAAGCGGCGCAGCGCGCCGACGCACAGTGCGCGCAAATCGCGGACAACGCCGAGCGGCAGATCGCCGAGATCGGCCGCCGCTCAAAGCTGATGAACGATCTCGCACAGCGCAAAACGACCCTCTCTGCCAAGCGCGCGCTGCTTGACGAGGCGTTTTCGCAGGCGCGCGAAGCGCTGTGCGCTCTCCCTGAGGAGCAGCGCCGCGCACTGATGGCGCGGCTTGTTAAAAAGGCCGCGCTGACGGGCGAAGTGAAGGTGCGCGTGGGCGCGCGCGACGCCGCGGTGTATTCGGACGACTGGATCGCCGCGTTGTCGACACAGCAGGCGTCGTTTGTGCCCGATAAAACAGACCCCGGGTTTGAAAGCGGGCTGCTGCTGGTGACCGACAAAGCGGATGTCGACCTGTCGGCGGACACGCTGATTGCCGAGGCGCGCGCACGGTGTGAAAGCGATGTGGCGGCGGTGCTGTTTGAACCGTCGGCGCAGTGAGGAGCGAAACCATGTATTCTGAAACCAGCTATCCCTATGCGGTGGGCGTCATTAAAGCGCGTGAGCGCTCGCTGATCGACGCCGCGCTGTGGGCGCGGCTTCAGGAAGCCCCGACAGAGGAGGCGCTGAAGCTGCTTATTGATTTCGGCTACGGCGGGGGCGAAACGGGCGATATTGACACGCTCATTCGCGCCGAGCTGGACGCGTCCCGTCGGCTTATTGCGGAGATTGCCCCCGACCCCACGCTCATCGGCGTGCTGCTGATCGACACCGACGCGCACAATTTAAAGGTGCTTTTTAAAGGGCGGCTGCTGGAAAGCGACGAAACGCAGCTGCTGCTTTCGGGCGGAGCGATTGACAAGGAGCTGCTGACGGCGTGCGTGCAAAACGGTGAGTATTCTTCGCTGCCCGAGCCGCTGTGCGGCTCGCTGGAAGCGATTGAGCAAACGCTGACACCCGACACGCGCGTGTATGAGCTGTGCGCGGCGGTGGACAATGCGGTATACGGCTATGCCCTGTCTTTGCTGACGGGACGCAAAGCCGCGCCCTTTGCCGCCTATCTGCGCGCGCGGATGGATGTGACCAATGTGCTCGCCTTTTTGCGGGCGCAGGCGCTGTCGATGGAGGCGGCGGAGCTGCGCGCGATGCTGCTGTCGGGCGGCACGGTGCCGCCGGAAGACCTGATTCGTCTGTATGCGCAGTCGGAGGAGGAGCAGCGCCGCTTTTTGCGCGCGGGAGAAAACGGGAGCCTGATCGAAAAGGTGCTGTCCGTTTATGATAAAGAGCACGACATTACGGCGGCGGAGTCTGCGGCAAACGACGGACTTCAGGCGATGCTGGGACAGGAAAAGGACGATTCCTTCGGAATCGGGCCGCTGCTGTATTATCTGATACAAAAACAGGCGCAAGCCAAAAAACTGCGGCTGCTGTTTGCACAAAAGCGGGCGGCCGCTCAAAAGGAGGCGGACTGACCGATGGCGAAGGCAAACGGCTCCAAAATCGCTGCGGTCGGCGACCGCGATTCGATTCTGCTGTTTCGCTCGGTGGGGGCGCGCACCTTTGCCGCCGACGGGCAGGAAGCGGTTGAAAAAGCGATTCATCGCTGTGCCCGCGAGGGCGTAGCGGTCATTTATATCACCGAAGAGGCGGCGTCCCTTGTCCCCGAGACAATCGCGCGCTATGCAAACGAGCCGTATCCGATGATCATTCCCGTTCCGGGACAAAACGGTTCGCACGGCTTCGGTGCGGCACAAATCAAGCGCAATATGGAAAAAGCGGTCGGCTCCGACATTCTCGGAGACTGACGGCATCGGCGAAAGATGAGTTCAGACGCAAAAAGACTTGGAAAGGCGTGAAGCTACATGGAGGCTACTCCCAAAACAGGAACCATCGTCAAAGTGGCGGGTCCGCTGATTGTTGCCGACGGCATGGCGGATGTGCATATGTTTGATGTGGTGCGTGTCAGCGATAAGCGGCTGATCGGCGAGGTCATTGAGCTGCGCGGGGATCAGGCGTCGATTCAGGTATACGAGGAAACGGCGGGGCTCGGCCCCGGCGAGCCGGTCTATTTCACCGACGAAGCGTTGTCGGTGGAGCTCGGCCCCGGCCTGATCGAGAGCATTTTTGACGGAATCCAGCGCCCCCTCAATGTGATTTATGAAAAAGAGGGCGACCGTATTTCGCGCGGCGTGGATGTGCCGTCGCTGGATCGGGAGAAAAAATGGACATTTCAGCCGGTCGCTCAAACGGGCGTGCGTGTCACGGGCGG
>JBJEIR010000058.1:0-18258 GCA_051877215.1 Acutalibacteraceae bacterium
GCGGCCCGGGAAGATAGGAAGCCGCCAACACACACAAAGCAGCGATTGCAGCATTGCATTCGCTGCTTTTCTTTTTTTCGCTTTCTTTGCTTTTTTGCCTCTTGCTTCCTATTTTGTTGATTGCTCTTGTGCTTTGTTCTGATACGCTTGCGTATTCTTTTACGGTTATATGGGCACCGTAAGTGACGGTTCCGTAACCCCTATGCCGCTTGCTTTTTAAGCCGTTGAGCTCTTCTTGATATGGATATACAATATGCGATAGAAATAGTGGCTTTTGGTTGCTTTTCGTGAATGGATATGATATACTTTACAATAACAAAAAGAACAAACAAAACAACAAAGAGGGGGGAGCGGCTTTGAAGCAATGGCAGACATTGGCCCGTGCGGTTGCGGCAGGCATCATGATTGGAATTGGCGCGGCGGTATTTCTCGCCTCTGAGAACAAGGTTGTCGGTGCGGTGCTGTTTTCGGTCGGACTGCTTACCATTTGTATGTACGGGCTCAACCTCTATACGGGGAAGGTGGGCTATCTGCTTGAGCATACGCCGCGTTATGCCCTTGAAGTGCTGTTTATTTGGTTTGGCAATCTGATTGGGACGCTTTTTGTGGGGCAGCTTTTGCGCTTTGCCCGTGCCGAGAGTGCACAAAAGGCGCTCGGCATGGTACGGGCGAAGCTGGCGCAAAATGTGCCGCAAACGCTTATTTTAGGGGCGCTTTGCGGCTTGCTGATGTATGTGGCGGTGGACAATTTCAGAAGAAATGAGCACCCGCTCGGAAAGTATCTCGGGATCCTTTTTTGTGTTCCGACCTTTATTTTGTGCGGATTTGAGCACAGCATTGCGGACATGGCGTATTTTGCCGTGGCGCTCGATATAACGGCGCTATCGGCGGAGCAGGTATATTGGTTTGTCTACATTCTGCTTGTCTCGCTCGGAAATTTGATCGGCGCTTTGGTGCTGCCGCTCTTGATGAAGGTGAAGCCGCGGGAAATAAAGGAAACATAAAGGCAATATGAGCAATGATATCGGAAAGGGCATGAAAAGCAAATGAAAACGCTGCTGAAAAACGGAACGGTTGTCAATGTGTTTCTCGGAACGACGGAGCGTGCCGATGTGCTTTTAGAGGACGGGAAAATTATCGGCGTAGGGGACTATGCGAACGCCGATGCCGATATAAAAGAGGATGTATCGGGAAAATGGATTTGTCCCGGATTTATTGACGGGCATATTCATATTGAAAGCACGATGCTGCTTCCGTCGGAGCTGGCGCGCGTTTGCGTGCCGCACGGCACGACAGCGATCGTGACCGATCCGCACGAAATTGCCAATGTCTGCGGTACGGCGGGCGTTGAGTTTATGCTTCAGGCAAGCGAAGGCTTGCCGATGACGGTGTATGTCATGCTGCCCTCCTGCGTTCCCGCAACGCCTTTTGACGAATCCGGCGCGGTACTCACAGCTGCCAAGCTGCGTCCTTATTATGCGCATCCGCGTGTGCTGGGACTTGCCGAAATGATGAATTATCCGGGGGTGCTGGCAGACGATCCGGATGTGTGGCAAAAAATTCGTGATGCGCATGAAAAAGGCCGCCCCGTGGACGGCCATGCGCCGCTGCTCAGCGGGCGGGCGCTTGATCAATATATTGCGGCGGGTGTGCAAACCGATCATGAGTGCTCTTCTTTTGAAGAGGCGGCTGAGCGCATCGCCAAAGGACAGTGGCTTATGATTCGGGAAGGGACAGCCGCGCGTAATTTAAACGGCTTGCTTCCCCTTTTTGAGCCGCCCTATGCGCATCGCTGTCTGCTCGTCACCGACGACAAGCATCCCGCCGATCTGATCAAGAACGGACATATCGATGCCATTATTCGAGAAGCGGTCAAGGCGGGAAAATCAGCGGTGACGGCTGTTCAGATGGCGACGATTCAAGCGGCGCAGTGCTTCGGCCTGCGCGGCGTCGGGGCGATTGCTCCCGGGTATACCGCCGATTTGCTGGTGCTTGACGATTTGGATACGGTGGCGGTGCGCGATGTATATCGCGCGGGCAAAAAGGTGGTTGAAAACGGCCGGATGCAAGCGTTTGATATACCGAAACCGGACGAGCAACTCTCAAAAATCGTACGCGAATCGTTTTGCATGCGGGAATTGATCCCCGAGGATTTTCATATTGAGCAAACAAGCGACCGATGCCGTGTGATTCGATTGGTGCCGGGACAGCTTTTGACCGATGAGTGGATCACACAAGTGAGGCCGGAGCATAACGGTGTTGATATTTCCCGTGATATTCTCAAGCTGGCGGTGATTGAACGGCACCGTCAAACGGGGCATATCGGTCTTGGGTATGTGTCCGGAATGGGGATCAAGCACGGCGCTGTGGCGGAATCGGTTTCTCACGATTCGCATAATTTGATCGTTGTCGGTGCCGACGATGCGGATATGGCGCTTGCCGCCGACCGGGTGCGTGCTATCGGCGGCGGAATCGCGGTCGCTGACGGCGGAAAAGTGATCGGAGAGATGGCACTGCCGGTGGCCGGCTTGATGGGGGACGGCACGGCGCAGGAATTGGCCGCTCAAAATGCACGCATGAGAGAGCTTGTGCATATGCTCGGCGTGCCGCCGCAGACGGCGCCTCTCATGAGCATGTCCTTTATCAGCCTGCCGGTCATTCCGTCGCTGAAAATGACGACGCAGGGACTGGTGGATGTCAACAAACAGGAGCGTGTGCCGTTGTTTGTATAACGGCGCGGCTGTTACAGATAGCGCTTCATATTTTCCAAATTCTGCCGTTCGATTTTCAGCAGATCATTTGCCAGCTTGCGTATCTGCGGACTCGTCTGCGGCATATGATTGAGCCGCCGTGTGATATCGATGATGCCCATGTTGCTGCCCTGCATCATCATGGCCGCCATATGGGAGGACGACGGATCAATGGCGGTTTTGGTGCGAATCATGGCGGCGGCGCAATGGCGCATGGCAGGGCTCAGTCCGCGGATTTTTGCCTGCTCTTCGCGGGCGATTCGCCGCGCCCGTGTAAGAATACAGCGGTAATCGTGCAGCTGCTCGCTGAGTGCGCGTCGAAAAGCGGCAGACCGTGCGTGCGGGAGCAGGCGAGTGATGGTGGCTTCCCCCATTTCCGCGCCGCGGCAAACTCTTTGTAAAACATGGATATCGCCGGATGCGTTCATTTTCATCCCTCTTTCATAAACAGTTTAACAATAGTTTGTTCCCTTTTCGGGAAAATATGTAAAAAGGCAGCTTTCGGCAAGAAAAACGGCATTTTGCATATATTCACACAAGGGACAGGCTGTTATAATACAAATTGAAACAGGGCGGTATCGTGCCGCCGACAGCAAAAGGAGCTGACCCACACATGAAAAAGATCGGATTTATTGACAATTACCTTGATGAATGGCACGCAAACAATTATCCCGCCATCCTTGACAAGCTGGCAGGCGATGAGATGAAGGTGACATATGCCTATGCGCGCATGGATGCCCCGAACGGCCTGACGACTGACGAATGGTGTGAAAAGATGGGGGTACAGCGGCTTGATTCGATTGAGGAGCTGGTGGAAAAGAGCGACTATATCATTGTGCTCTCTCCCGATCATCCGCAATATCATGAGGAGCTGTGCCGTATTCCGCTTTCTTCGGGTAAGCGGGTGTATGTGGACAAGACCTTTGCACCCGACACCGCGACGGCCAAACGGATTTTTGCGGTCGCCAATGAGCACAACACGCCGGTCTTTTCCTCGTCGGCGCTGCGTTTTGCCGATGAGATGATGGCACAGACCGTAAAACCGGACGAGATCGACCATATGACCGTGATTGCCAACGGCGACCCGGACATTTATCTGATTCATATGATTGAGCCGATGGTGCGCCTTATGGGCGCTGCCGCAACGCGGCTGATGTTTGTGGGAACCGAGCTCTCTCCTTCCTGGATCGTGGAGTTTGAGGGAGGCCGCAAGGTCAATTTGGTTCAATACAGAGAAGCGCATTCGTGGTATTTCCGCATCCATAAGAAAAACGGAGAGGTTATTGAGATCCCCGAATGTAATCGCTTTTTCGATTCTTTCTTGGAGCAGCTGGTCGATTATTTCCGCACCGGAGAGGTCAAGGTCGACCAAGCGGAGACCGTTACGGTGATCGAGCTTCGGACAAAAGCGCGCGAAGCGATGGAAAAGCCGTACGAATGGCTGTCGGTAGAGCATTAAGGCCGAATTCTTTTGCGTGTGAGGGGGTGCGTTCACATGGCGGACAGGCAGCGCGGCGGAATTGAGTTCTCTTATAAAGACGGCTTTTTTCGGGACGCTTCGGAATGGGAACCGTTACAGCTTTATCAGGTGATCGAGCGGGAACAGGACGCCGGAATCGCGCCGCTTCCCATGCCGATTTTTTCAAACAGCTATATATTGCTCTACTGTGCATGCGGAAAGGGAACAGCGCGCATCGGAGAACATGAGGTGCCGCTTTGTGAGGGGACGATCGTTTATTGTAAGAACGGCACCTGCTCCATAGAAACAGACGCTGCTTCCCGCCATCTGCGGTATACCTGTTTGTATCTCGGAATTTCCAACCCGAAGGACAGCTATATGCTTTCGCCGCTGTACAGCTATTATCGTGAGGATGTGCCGCTGCATATGGCACAGGATACCTATGATATGACGGCATTTTTTGCGCTGCTGATTGCCGAACTTTGCTCGGCACATCCGACGGCCGTGCTTGTACGGGATATTTTGAATCAGATCATGATCACCGCTTATCGGAATTTTGTGCGTCGAAGACTCCCTGAGATGACGGTCGAGCCGACAGCCAACGCAGTGGGACACACCACCTATGCCATTATCCGATATGTGGATGAGCATTTATACTCCATGAACAATCTGATGGACATGGCAAAGGATTTGGGATACAGCTATAATTATCTTTCGCACTTATTCCGCCGTAAAACGGGCATGACGATCCAGGCCTATGTCAGTCATAAGAAAATTGAAAAAAGCCTGGAGCTTTTGGAGGACAGTACGCTGTCGGTAACGGAAATCGCGTCAGCGCTCAATTATGACTGTATTCAGTCCTTCAGCAAAGCGTTTAAGAGGGCGATGCATATGTCTCCCACCGAATATCGTGCGGGACTGGGTCGAACTGCAAAATGAATATGTGGTATGATTTCCCAAAAAATCTTTGATTTTTTGGGAATCGGCGGCTTGCTTTCAACAGATTAAAAGAGGAATGGGACAGTCGCAAAGCCTGTGGAAATTCCCAAATACTGTCTGTCGAAACAGTCGAATAATGTTATTGCTTTTTTGCTAATCATCGTATATAATTGAATTATAATTATAGGAATGCTTGACAAAGAGGCTTGACGCGATCGCGGAGAGCAAGAAAAGCAACGGAATGGGGATCATTATGGACATATCGATCAAATTTGTTTTACAGGCACTTGTACGCCGCATATGGATTGTTATTCTCTGTGCCGTACTGGCATTCGGAGGATCCTATTTTTACACGGTGTACTGCATCGACCCGGTGTATACCACGACAATGAAGGTGTCGGCGCTTTCCAATTTACAGGATGACGAATCAGTCACCTCAATCGGCAGCTATATCAATATTATGACGCTGGCGCAGCGCCGGGTGCAGACATATGTTGAGCTGATGAAAACAACGACCTTTTACCAAATGGTGGCCGATACGAGCGGCACCGGCTATACCGCGCGAGCGGTCGGCAGCATGCTTCGGTTTGAACAGATTGAGGGACTCGGCATTTTTACGGTTACGATTACCGGCACCGATCCGGTCGCCATCAAAGCAATCGGCGATGCGGTCGGGCAGGAAATGTATCCCTATATTGAATCCTTGCAGTCCCGCACGACACTGGTCGTGATCGAGCCGCCGGTTCAGCCGACAAACCCCGTCAGTCCCATCGTCCGCAACAATTGCATCAAAGGAGCACTGGTCGGTGCGGTGATCGCCGCCGCCGTCATTGCGCTGTTTGCGTTGCTTGATACCCGTATCAAGGATGAAGAATCCCTTACGGCAAGATACCAAATTCCCGTACTCGGGTCGATCCCTGATTTTACGGTGGCAATGAACAAAAAACATTCACGCAAATCATGAGATGACGCTGTCGGGGAAAGGATGAAACGAAAGAATGATGAATAAAACGAAAAAAATACCGGAAGCCGCGGCAACAGAGCAGGTTTTGTCGGAGGGAACGGGTAAGACCGGCTTATCTATGATCGACCAGATGGACAACAGCCTTAAATTCAAAGTGGTTGAATCCTATAAGGTGCTGCGCGCCAATATCATGTTTTCTATTATCAAAAAGGGATGCAAGTCCTTTGTTGTGTCCAGCTCTCTTCCGGGAGAAGGAAAGTCGACCATTGCCGTGAATACCGCCATTGCGCTTTCTCAAACCGATGCGAGAGTGCTGCTGATCGACACCGATCTGCGCCGCCCGAAGGTCAACCGCTTTTTCGGCATGTCCAACACGCCGGGACTCAGCAACTATCTGATCGGCATGAATACGATCGAAGAGGTGCTTCGCGCCACGCCGTATCCGAATCTGATGGTCTTTTGTGCGGGAGCGCGTGTTCCGAATCCTTCTGAGCTGTTGGCCAGCTCGCAAATGGAAGAGCTGCTTACAAGGCTGAAGGAAAAATTTGATTATATCGTCATTGACTCGGCACCCCTGAATGTGGTCTCCGATACCTATCCGTTGATCAAGTGCACGGACGGTGTTCTGATGGTTCTGTATCAAAACCGTTCGGATCATAAGGAATTGAATAAGACGCTCAAAAAACTTGAAGTGGTCGGCGGTAAGGTAATCGGCTTGGTTTTGAACGGGGTCGTGGATAAGAAGAACCGAGGCGGCTATTATTCCAAAGGACGATATGGGTACGGCTATGGCTATGGATATGGCTACGGCTACGGCAGTTCGTCGAAATCCCAGAAAATAAAACGCGATGATTAAGACGGATTTTCACACCCACATTCTTCCCGGAATGGACGACGGCGCCCATTCGGTGCAGGAATCCCTTCAGATGCTTCAGAGACTGTCGGAGCAGGGCGTGCGGGAGGTTGTGCTGACGCCTCATTATTATTCCAATCGGGAGCCGCTTGCGCATTTTACACAGAGACGCCGAGCGGCCTATGAGCGTCTCTTAGATGCGATGCCTTCACAGGAGATGGTGCTGCGTTTGGGGTGTGAGGTCTATCTGACGGAGCTCTTATTCAACAGACATGATCTGAGTGCGCTCTGTATAGAGGGAACGCGAACCATGCTTGTAGAGCTGCCTGCAGAAAAATGCTCGGCAGAATCGGTTCTCGATCGGCTCGACCGGTTGGCGTCGGACTATTTGGTGACACCGGTGCTCGCGCATGTGGAAAGATATGCGATATGCCGCTCGAAAAAGACACTGTCGCGTTTGCTCGATATGGGATGTGTTTTGCAGGTCAATTTGTCCTCGTTTGCGATGCGCGGTAAGCACCGCTTGCTGCGGCTTGCGGCAAATGGCTGTATCGGTGCGCTGGGAACGGATTCCCATAATATGACAACACGGCCGCCCGATTACGATACGGGGTATGCCTGCCTGGAAAAAGTCATTTCCTCCGATGGATTGTCGGAAATACAACATACGATGGACTCGCTGCTGCGCGCAAGATAGCTCTTTACCCGGCGGAAAGGAATTCAAATTAAAAAAACGGAAAATTCGGAGAGAAGGAATATTCATGGGAGAGAAGCACCCTTTTGATATCAATCGGTATCGCCGGTATATGTTTTTACTTGCAGATATTATCTGTTTGCTGGCGTCCAGTTTTATTGTGTGGTGCTTTTTATCTTTTTTTCACGCGGTAGAGGATATCGGCGTTTCTGAATTTCTTGTCAACGCCGTGCTGTTTACATCGGCAACCGTTTTATCACTTTCGGTCGCGGGAGCATACAAGCCGCTTTGGCGCTATGCGACGATGCGCGATTTGACAGGGTGCTTTTTCGGAACGGTGATCGGCGCGTTTTTCTCATATATTGTCATGATCTCGCTGAATTATTTCGGCGTTTTCGGAAAACGGTTTTCGTTGCTCTATTCTGTTCTGAATCTCTTGTTTTCACTCTTGTTGATTTTGACGGTGCGTATTGCGTATAAAACGCTGCGCGATTACACAAAACAACAGGAGGAAAAAGCCGCCAAAAAGCAGAAGAGCCGGACGCTGATTGTAGGCGCGGGCGCGACCTGCCGTGTGTTGCTCACCGAAATGGAAATGGGCGATACGCTCTATACGCCGGTTGCGGCGGTGGATGACGATCCCAGTAAAATCGGATGCCGAATAAAGAATCTGCCGATTTACGGGCCGGTCTCGCGCATTCCGGAGATTTGCCGGGAATTGAGCGTGGAGACGATCCTTGTCGCCATTCCCTCCTGCACCGAAGAGGAGCGGCGGGTGATCATTGATCATTGCTCTAAGACGGATTGCCGTATCCGCGTGCTGCCGTTTTTGCACGAGCTGATGGAAGGCAGCAATTTGTTGACGCAGGCGAAGCCGATCCAGTTGGAAGAATTGCTCGGGCGTGACCCGATCCGCTTTGATTCGGATGAAATCACGGCATTTGTACAGGATAAGGTGTGCATGGTGACCGGAGGCGGCGGCTCGATCGGATCGGAGCTTTGCCGTCAGATCGCCGCACATTCTCCGAAACGACTGATCATCGTGGACATTTACGAGAATAATGCGTATGAAATTCAACAGGAGCTTATCAGACAGTACGGTAGCTCGCTTGCGTTGGATACGCATATTGCATCGGTACGCGATTATGCAAAGATGACAGAGCTTTTTGAACGGTATCGTCCGAATCTGGTGTTTCATGCGGCGGCACATAAGCATGTGCCGTTGATGGAAACGGATCCGGAGGAAGCGGTTAAAAATAATGTGATCGGGACTTTTCATATTGCGACGCTTTCGGAGTTTTATCAGGTTGATAAATTTGTGCTGATCTCCACCGACAAGGCCGTCAATCCCACCAATGTGATGGGGGCGACAAAGCGCTGCTGTGAAATGATTGTGCAATGTATGGCACAGCATAAGGGAAAAACCGAATTCGCGGCAGTGCGCTTCGGCAATGTGCTCGGTTCAAACGGATCGGTCATTCCGCTGTTTCGCCGCCAGATCGAAGCGGGCGGCCCTGTGACGGTGACCCATCCCGATATTATCCGGTATTTTATGACGATCCCCGAAGCGGTATCGCTTGTGTTGCAGGCGGGCTCTATGGCAAAGGGCGGCGAAATTTTTGTGCTGGATATGGGAAAGCCCGTCAAGATCACGACCCTGGCGGAAAATCTGATTCGGCTTTACGGCTATCGGCCGGGTGTGGATATCAAAATCGAGTTTACCGGGCTTCGACCGGGAGAAAAGCTGTTTGCAGAGCTCTTGATGAACGAGGAGGGGCTAAAGCCCACCTACAATGAAAAAATCTTTATCGGCAGTCAGATCGAGGTGAACGCCGATCAATTCGTTCGTGACTTGTCCGAGCTCAAGACATTGGCGCTGCAAAATGAACGGGAGAGCGTGATAGAAAAGCTGGAGCAGATGGTCCCCACTTTTCATCACAAAGCATGACCGCCGGACAAATACATGTGCCCAAAATGCTCTTTGTTTTCGAAAATCATAAACAGAAATGGGAGCGGTTCGCTCCCATTTTTCTTTTAAGAGGAGGAAATATTTATGAAATGGCCGGTATCCGAGACACTCACCCGGCACGAAACGGCAGGCGTGCCGTATTATACCTTTCCGTCGTTTGATGCGCTGCCGTTTGTCCGTCACGGCTTTTCAACAAGGCTCGGCGGCGTGAGCGAAGGCGTTTATGAAAGTATGAATTTAAGTTTTACCCGCGGCGATGAGCACGCGGCGGTAAAAGAGAATTTTGACCGCTTTTGCCGCGCTGTCGGTGTACAGGCAGAGGATGTCGTCATTTCCGCACAGACGCATCTGACAACGGTTTATCCCGTAACAGCCGCCGATCGCGGACGCGGGATTACAAGAAAACGCGGTTATACGGATATTGACGGGCTGATGACCGATGAGACGGGCGTCGTGCTGTGTACATAATATGCCGATTGCGTGCCGCTCTTTTTTGTCGATCCCGTGCGCCGCGTGGTAGCGACCTCCCATGCGGGGTGGAAAGGAACCGTTTCCGGCATGGCCGCCGAGACGGTTCGGCGTATGCAAGAACGATACGGGTGCGAGCCCGGCGATATTCTTGTCGGTATCGGTCCGTCCATCGGCCCGTGCTGCTTTGAAGTGGACGCTCCTGTCTATGAACGCTTTGCAGCGCTTCCGTTTGCTGACGGCGGGATGATAAAAGAGGATGGAAACGGCAAATATCACATTCATCTTTGGGAGACAAACCGCCGCTTTTTGCTGCGCGCGGGCGTCAGAGAAGAGCACATCACCGTGACGGATCTCTGCACAAAATGTCATCCCGATATTTTTTGGTCGCATCGTGTGACCGGCGGCGAACGCGGAAGTCTCGCGGCGTGTATTGCTCTTGTGTAAAGGATGAAACCATTTATGAAAACAACGGTGTGTTTTGATTTGGACGGAACCGTGCTCGCTTCTCAAAAGGGAATTTATCATTCGGTTCGTTATGCGCTTGGTGCACTGTCCCTTCCCATTCCGGACGATCATGCGCTGCGCGCTTTTTTAGGTCCTCCGCTTCATGAGGGATTTGCACAGGTTTGTCATGTACCGCCGGAGCAATTGGAGGATGCCATTCGCTTGTATCGGGATTGTTATCGGCAAGGCGGCATGTTTGAAGCGGATATCTATGAAGGGATCGCGCAGATGGTGCGTACCTTGCGTGAACAGGGAAAACGCTGCTTGATCACGACCTCGAAGCCGCAGCTTTTTGCACAGCGCATTTTGGCGCATTTCGGCGTCGATCGGCTCTTTGACGGGATTTACGGCAGCGAGCTTGATCAGTCGCGCAGCCGTAAATCCGAGGTGATACGGTATGCGATGGAAAAACAGCATTTCACGCCGCAGGAAGCGGTTTTGGTGGGAGACCGTCATTATGATGTCGACGGCGCAAAAGAAGTCGGCATGGACTGTGTCGGCGTTTTATATGGCTACGGCGATGAGACGGAGCTGAGAAAGGCGGGGGCAACGTATATTGTGGCCGACACACAGGCGCTTTTGGAGCTGCTTTTGTCTCTCTAAGTGCGAAGAGGCTTTCTGATAAAACAGCGTTTCTTGCTGTTTTGCACAACGCGCCGTTTCATGGGATACGGCAAACGAAAAATAAAACCGTCCGCATGCTGCTTTGCGGCATGCGGACGGTTTATTATTACAATCAAAAGAAGTAAAATTTGTAGAATTTTCTCATATTTTCAAGCGGTATCACCGATCGGATGACGGGGCGGCAGACCCGTCGGAGAAGAGAGCGCGTATAGGAGCCGCCACATAGAAGGAGCCGCCGACAACAATAGGAGCATTTTCGGCGTATTGCCGCGCGGTTTCCCATGCGGCTTTGAGAGGCGCCACGGCGAAAACCGACGGATGAAATTGCTTTGCTATATCGGCAAGGGCATCGGCTTGCATGGCGCGCGCCGTGTCGGGCGGCGTGCAGCAGATGATGCGGCCGCAAAACGGCGCCAAAAGCGACAGACATTCCGCTTGATTTTTATCCCTGAGCATACCGATCAGCAGGGTGACGGGCGGCAGGGACAGCCTTTTGAGTGTTGCGGCAAGTGCCGCGACGCCGTGAGGATTGTGGGCGCCGTCCAGCAAAATCAGCGGATTTTTTTGCAAAACCTCCTGACGGCAGGGTATGCAAACGGTTTGCAAAGCGGCAGCGGCGGTATCGGCTGACACCGAAAACCCGTATCGGCTCAACACTTCCAGCGCCGTCAAGGCTGTTACGGCGTTATTTGGCTGATGCGTGCCGAGGACAGAGAGCTTAAAAAGGGTTTCTCGGTAACGAAAGGAAACGGTCAGCTCGTTCGTATCCAATAGGATATGCTTTGCCTCGCCGGCGGCTGTGACGGTTTGTCCGTTTTGAGCGGCATGCTCAAAAATGACAGCCAGTGCGCGCTCGTCGACGGAAGGGGCACAGACAATGGGACAGGGTGCTTTGGCAATGCCGCATTTTTGCTTGGCAATCTCCTCTACCGTGCCGCCGAGTATGGCCGCGTGATCGATGGCGATAGGCGTCAGTACGGCGCATAAAGGAGGCGGCAAAACATTGGTGGCGTCGGTCAGCCCGCCGAGCCCGCATTCAATGACCGCGATATCCGGCGCTTCTTCTTCAAAATAGCAAAAGGTCAGCGCCGTGATAAATTCAAATTCCGACAGCCCGTCAGGCACGGTGTTTCGCACTCTTGTCGCACAGGCGGCAAAGCGCTCTTCGGAAATGGGCAGATTGTCAACGGTGATCGTATCGCGCAGTCCCGTGACACACGGAGACGAGTATAGGGCGCAGCGGTAGCCGCCCGCCGTCAGCATCGCCTGCAGCATGCGCGCAGTGGAGCCTTTGCCGTTTGTTCCCGCAATATGCACGGCTTGAAAGCTTCGCTCCGGATGCCCGAGCGCAGCCATGGCTGCCTGCATCCGTTCGGTTCCCATTTGCATTCCGGCAAGCTTCAGACTGTCGATATATGCTCTTGTTTCTTTATAGGTCATGTCGTTTGCCCCTTTCCGCCTGCTTTTTATCATAGCGAAAAAGAACGGCGCGGTCAAGCAAATCTTGCGAACGAACGATTGCATTTATGTATGGCGATTGGTATAATAACCTTATACAAAAACAAACAGGAAGGCGGAAATCGTTTATGGATACCTTTGTGGAGCAAATTGTAAAGCAAAAGCTGGATGCCGGCCGACTGATGCGGATCGTCGGCGTGGCAGCGGCGGCTCTGCTGATCAATATATTGGCGGTCATTTTTCTTCCCATGGTCATCATACTCACGCTCGCGGCGGGTGGCTTCGGCGTTTGGTGGGTGGCCACTTCCCAGAGCTGGGAAGTGGAATATTCCGTGACAAACGGCGACATTGATATTGACCGCATCATTTCCAAGAGCCGCCGCAAGCGCCTTGTGCGCGTGAGCGGAAATAAAATCGAAAGTCTGCTGCCGGTGACGCCGGAAAGCCGCACGCGCTCCTATGACCGCGTGGTGATGGCGGCGTCTTCGCCGCAAGCGGCGACATGGTATTTTACCTATCACAGCAAGCAGGGCGGTCACACCATTGTGTTTTTTGAGCCGGAGGAAAAGGTGCTGGAGGCGCTGCGGCGCGGGCTGCCGCGCCTTGTGCAGATCGAGACGGATCGCGCTTTGCGCAGCCGTTGACGGCAAAACGGGAGGGAACGCAGCATGTTGCGAACGATCACGGTGGAGAATATGCGCCGACTGGAGAGGGCGGCGACAGAGAACGGACTCAGCTATAACCGCCTGATGGAAAACGCGGGAGCGGCAGCGGCACGCGAAATTGCGGAGCGATTTTCGCCGCAGGGGCGTAAGGTGGCGGTGCTGTGCGGCAACGGAAATAACGGAGGCGACGGCTATGTGATCGCGCGGCTGCTCGCCATGCGCGGCGCGCTCGTCAGCCTGATACAGACCGACGGCGACCCCAAAACGGAAGACGCACAGTGTATGGCAAAGCGGATTGATGAAAGCAGGATACCGATTTACCGTTTGTCTGCCGAACCGTATTTGGCGGCGGCGTGCGTCAAAGAGGCGGCTTTGGTGGTGGATGCGGTCTACGGCATCGGCTTTCACGGCTCGCTTCCGGATGCGCTGCGCTCTCTTTTTCGCATCGTCAACACAGGCGATATGGCCGTTGCGGCGGTGGATGTGCCGAGCGGGCTGAATGCCGAAACAGGGGACTGTGATGCCGATGTGCTGCACGCCGATCTGACGGTGACCTTTACGGCGGCAAAGCCGGCGATGGCATTGCCGGCTGTACAGAAGCTGCTCGGGTGTCTTGTCGTGGCGTCTGTCGGCATTGATGAAGTGCTGGTTGCGGAATATGCCGAAAACATACGGGAAATCGACCGCTCGGCCGTGGCGGCGTGCTTTGCACCGCGCCCGGCAGACAGTCACAAGGGCAGTTTCGGAAGACTTCTTTGCATTTGCGGCAGCTTTGGTATGGCAGGTGCAGCGCTGATGGCGGGAAAAGCCGCCTTGCGCTGCGGGCTCGGACTGCTGGATATGGCGGTTCCGCGCAGCATTTATCCGTTGATGGCGGGACAGCTTTGGGAGGCGGTGTATACGCCGCTCTCGCAGACGCCTGCCGGGACGGTGGGTGCGGCGGCGCTGACGACGCTTGAAACGCTGCTCGAAGGGCGTCAGGCGGTGCTCATCGGCTGCGGCTTGTCACAAAATCGGGAAACGGCGGAAACGGTCATGAAGCTGCTGCCGCAGATTTCGGTGCCCACGGTGGTGGATGCCGATGGTCTAAATATACTGGCGGCGCATATAGATGAATGGAAAACAGTGAATGCGCCGCTGGTGCTTACGCCGCATCCGGGAGAAATGGCACGGCTGACGGGCTTGTCGGTTGCCGATATTCAGTCGGATCGGGTGAGAACGGCGCGCCGTTTTGCCGTCCGGTATGGGGTGACGCTGGTGCTCAAAGGACATCGGACGGTGATCGCATCGCCCGATGGACAGGTGCTCGTCAATACGACGGGCTGTGCAGGCATGGCGACGGGCGGCAGCGGCGATGTGCTTGCGGGGATGATCGCGTCCTTTCTGGCGCAGGGGCTGTCTCCTGCCCACGCGGCCATGTGCGGCGTATATCTGCACGGCGCGGCAGGACAGCAGGCTGCCAAAAAGCTGTCGCAGATATCCATGCTGCCGACCGATTTGATCGAGGAGCTGCCATCGCTGTTTTTGCAATTTGAAAAACAGGAGTGATGGCGTATGCGCCGTTTGTTGGCGGTATCGGTCTTGCTTTGCCTGCTGCTGACATCTTGCAGCAGCGGACAATCGGTTTCTCCGATGGTGAGCGGCTTTCAGAGCCATGTCGGAATCGAATATGAGGACATGCGCTTGCAGGCACTTTTGGAACGGAAAACCACCGGCTCGTTGACACTGACGGTCAGTGAGCCGGAAAGCATCGCCGGACTTTCCATGACATGGGACGGCGCACAGCTCATTCTGTCACTCGGTGGCTTAAAGCTCGCGGCCGCTCCCCACAATCTTCCCGCGAGCGCGCTGGCGTTTTCAATTTGTGAGGCGCTTGATGCGTGTGCACAGCAGAGAGGCTCTCTCGAAGACGGTGCGATCAAGCTGGAAAACGAGGGGACAAACGGCCGATATACCTTGCTCTATAACGCGCAAAGCGGTTATCCCGAGCTGCTGACGATTCCCGATCTGGAGCTGACGGTTTGTTTTTCCGAGTGGCAGACGCTTTGAAAAAATCGCTGCAGTCACAAGGAATATAGGATGTTTGTCGGTTTTGTGTATAAATCGGTGTAAAAAAGCAGCCGCTTGATTAAGCGGCTGCTTTTTTTATCATCAGTTGATTGCTGTTATATCTTGCGTGCCGAGACGGTTCCTACGGCATTTTGACATGGCTTGAGCGGAATCAGATGGAGATCTCATGAGCCATTTCGTAAAGGTCAAAGTCAAACGGCTTCTTCATCGCGAGCGCTTCTTCAATATCATAGTCGAGAATACGGTCGTTTTGAATGGTCACCACGCGGTTGCTCTTTCCCTCCAGCAGCAGCTTGACGGCTTCGTTGCCCATTTGACTTGCCAGTACGCGATCGCGCAGGGTCGGGGAGCCGCCGCGCTGGACATGGCCGAGAATGGTGGCGCGTGTTTCGATACCGGTGCGGCTTTCGATGTTCTTCGCCATTTCCAAAACACCGCCGACGCCCTCCGCGACGATGATGATAAAATGCTTTTTGTGGGTTTTGGCGGTTTGTTCCATGCGGCCGATGATATCACGCTCGAAATCGTAAGGGATTTCAGGGACAAGGATACTGGTCGCACCGCAGGCGATGCCGACATTCAGAGCAATATAGCCCGCACGGCGACCCATCACTTCAACAACGCTGCAGCGATCGTGAGATTGGGAGGTGTCGCGCAGCTTATCGACCAGCTCCATGCAGGTGTTGAGCGCAGTGTCATACCCGATGGTATGCTCACAGCAGGAGATATCATTGTCGATGGTGCCGGGGATACCGATGCAGGGAAGACCGCGGCGGGTCAGATCCTGTGCACCGCGGAAAGAGCCGTCGCCGCCGATGACCACAACGCCTTCAATGCCGCGCGCACGGCAGTTGGCAATGGCCTTCTGCATACCTTCCTCCGTCTTGAATTCGGGGCTGCGTGCCGTAAAGAGCATCGTGCCGCCGCGATGGATGATGTCGGACACGCTTCGCAGATTCATCTGTACCATATCGTCGTGAATCAGACCGTTGTAGCCGCGATAGACGCCGAACACTTCCAGACCGCGGTTGATAGCGGTTCGGACGACCGCACGGGTTGCGGCGTTCATGCCGGGGGCATCGCCGCCGCTTGTCAGCACAGCAATTCTTTTGATAGACATGAGAAAACACTCCTTATCATGCGTATCCGTCTGAAACATACGCGCCTTTTCAAAAGACGCGCTTCACAAAACGGAAAGAAACACCAAAATCTACAGTATTATACTACAATTCAACGGTAAATAGCAAGCGTTTTTTGCATTTTGTGCCGGAGATAATAATTTTCTTTGCAAATGGGAAATCCGCCGCATACAAAAACGGTGTTTTGTCAATCGAGCAGCGCCACATTGGTGTCACCGAGGAGCTTTTCGAGCTGTCGGAGGAGCGATGGGTCGGCCTTTACCGACAGACCGGACACGCGCACCAGCTTGCCGCTGTCTGCCAAGCGGATAAATACGGGACGGTCGCCGCTTGCACGGTTCAAAAGAGCGCGTGCGCTGTTCCACGCGGGATCGTCCTTGCCGGACAGCCGCAGATACAGCCCGTAGCGCGCGGATTTTTTCGGCGTCTTCGGGAGCTCTTCCGAAGAGGGGACGCCGCTTACGCGATCGACGATCACCGAAGGCGGCTGATCCTCGCGCAGACTCAGGCGCCCAAAGGCGATTATGACGGCGCCGTCGTGAATAAAGGATGAAAATTGCAAAAGGGTTTTTGAGAAAAATACAAGCTCGATAGAGGAGGTCAAGTCCTCCAAAGCCGCATAAGCCATGGACGAGCCGTTTTTGGTCGATTTGGTGCGAATGTCGGACAGCAGTCCGAAAATACGCACGGATGCCCCGTCGGCTTTATCGGCGTGTTCTTCCGCCTGCTCAAGCAGCTCGGTAATCGGCGTGACCTGCATATTCGGTAAAAAAGGCTCATAGGGGGAGAGAGGATGCCCCGACAAGTACAGCCCCGTGACCTCCTTTTCCATGGCGAGCCGCCGGGCATACGGCAGCTCGGGCAAGGGTGGGAGCTCCTCGGCGTCGTCTCCCGCAAGAGAAGGATCGTCGAAAAATCCGAGCTGACCGGCGACATGACGGCGGTTTTGATCGTCAAACCGCTCGAGAAGAACGGATACATTTTCCAGCATCTGATGCCGATTCGCGCCGAGGTTGTCGAGCGCCCCGCACTGGATCAGGCTTTCGATGGCGCGGCGGTTGCACTCGCGGTAGGTGCTCATGCGGCGGCAAAAATCCGAAAAAGAGGTGAAAGCCCCGTTTTGCTCCCGCTCGCGGCACAGCTCTTTGATCATGGAAGTGCCGATGTTTTTGACGGCGAGCAGCCCGAAGCGGATATTGTCTCCTTCGGGAAGAAACGCCGAACGGCTGTAATTGACCGAAGGGGGCAGTACATGAATGCCCAGCCGTTCGCTCTCACGGATATATTCGGCAACCTTGCCGCCGTCCGAAACGGAGGTGAGCAGTGCCGCCATATATTCTTTCGGGTAAACGCATTTCAAATAGGCCGTCTGGTAGGAAACCAGCGCATAAGCGGCCGCATGCGACTTGTTAAAGGCATAGGAGGCGAAAGAGGACATCTCGTCGAAAATGCCGTCTGCGACCGTCTCGGGAATCCCGCGCCGTATGCAGCCCTCTACTTCCACCGTGCCGTCCGCCGCGGTCAGGCCGTGTACGAAGATATCCCGCTCCCTTGCCATGACATCGTGCTTTTTTTTGGACATGGCGCGGCGGACGATGTCGGCGCGCCCGAGAGAATAGCCGGCCAGCGCCTGCAAAATTTGCATGACCTGTTCCTGATAAACGATACAGCCGTAGGTGACCTTTAAAATCGGCTCCAG
>JBJEIR010000059.1:0-4285 GCA_051877215.1 Acutalibacteraceae bacterium
AAGGATGGCAGATTGCAGATGAATTGCTGCCGCTGCCCGGCGGAGCGGTTTGCATTGATAAGCCGACCTTCGGTTGGCCGCATTGGGACAGCTATTCCTTTGACGAAATTGAGATTGTCGGACTTTGTACGGATATCTGCGTTGTTTCAAATGCGCTGATATTAAAAGCACAGTTCCCGCAGGCGCATATTTGTGTAGATGCGAGCTGCTGCGCGGGGGTCACGCCGCAAACGCACCGAGCAGCGCTCGAAGTTATGCGAATGTGTCAAATCGACATCACGGGAGAATAGCTTTGGGGGCAAAATCGACCGATAGTGTCTATTTTTGTCGGCTTTGCCGCTTTTTTAACTTCCTTTTAATATCGGTAAACTGCCGGCAAAGTCGAAAAAAGCAACAATTTTTTACCCATAATCATCAAATAAACTGTTGATTTTTTAAAATATATCTGTTACAATATGAAAAACAAGATATGCAGATATCTTCAAAATGAATCCGAACAAGGGAGGCAGTATCCACATGGAGACCAGACAAAAAGAAATTCGTGCCGCCGCTAACAAAAATATTCGTATTAAAATCATTCCCGGTCACTTTGCCACCAACCACTCTCATGTGAATTATTATGTTGATCTGACATCTCTGAAGTGCAATTATCAATCGGCAAAGGCCGCCGCAGAAGAGCTTGCCAAACGGTTTGCGGTATCCACACCCGTTGATACGATCATCTGTCTCGAGGGAACGGAAATGATCGGCGCCTTTTTGGCCGAAGCGCTGGCGCGTCCCGGAAGCATGAGCTTGAGCGAGGGAACGGATATCGCTGTTTTAACGCCCGAAACCAACGCCAACAATCAGATGCTTTTCCGGGATAATATGCAGAAAATGGTATGGAATAAAAATGTGCTGCTGTTGATTGCTTCGGCATCTACCGGAAAAACCATTATTCGTTCGCTTGACTGCCTGCAATATTATAACGGCCATTTGGTCGGCGTCGGGGCTTTGTTCAGCGCCGCACCCGAAGTTGCCGGCAAACGGGTGGAAGCTATTTTTACTGCGGACGATTTGCCCGGATATGAAAATTTTGTTTCAACCGAATGTCACATGTGCCGGGAAAAGAAAAAAATTGACGCCATTGTCAACAGCTACGGATATTCCAAAATTTAATCTTAAAAAAGAGAGCCGCCGCGAACTTTCGCGGCGGTTTTTGTTGTTCGGACGCTCGTATGGATCGGAAGACACGGACGCTCGTATGGATCGGAAGACAAAAATTGACGCAATCTGTTAAATATGGTATAATAAGCCGATTGATTGTAAAAATCCGTTTTTTCTCTTGACAAGAGGTTTGTTACATGGTAGCATATTACCGTGTTAACAAACTAAAGTGTATGGAAGGAAATCTTTATGAGACAAAACCGTTGTTCCACGCCGCTTGGAACAAAAGACCTTTTATTGGAAGAATGTTTTGTTCGCAGGGAAGTGGAGAATACGCTCTCTGCGCTGTTTATGAGCCGCGGATTTTCCGAGGTGATGACTCCCGGAATGGAATATCTCGATGTTTTTCTGGGAGAAAAACCGGCTGTACCCGTGGAAAACATGTATAAGATGACCGACTGTAAGGGGCGTCTTCTTGTCATGCGCCCTGATTCGACTCTGCCGATTGCACGCCTTGCCGCAACAAGACTTTCACACGGTGCGTTGCCGCTGCGCTTTTATTATGCGCAGGATGTTTATCATATGAATGTAGGGTTGACCGGCAGGGCGGATCAAGAATTTCAGGCGGGTGTGGAGCTGATCGGCGCTTCCGGCGAACGAGCGGATATAGAAATCATCTCATTGGCAGCACAAGCGCTGAAATCGGTCGTAGGCGACGGCTTTCGCATTGAGATCGGCCATGTCGGTTTTTTCGAATCGCTGATGGATGAGCTGGATGCCGACACCTCTACGGAGGAAGAAATCCGTATGCTCATCGAGGGCAAAAATTATGCCGCTCTCGGGGATCTTCTTGACCGACTTCCCGCAAGCGGCGCTGTAGATGCGCTCCGCACACTGCCGCGTCTGTTCGGAGGCGAGGATGTTTTAGAAAAGGCAAAGCCCCTTTGCAGAAACGGGCAGGGACAGTCGGCGCTTGCCTGCCTTGCCTCTTTGTATGAGGCTTTGCGGCAGCTTGTGCCGGAAGAACAGATTATGATTGATCTCGGCATGCTTCATCGCAATGAATATTATACCGGCGTGATTTTTCGCGGTTATGTTGAGGGAAGCGGAGATGTTGTATTGTCCGGCGGACGATATGATGCGCTTTTGAATCAATTCGGCGCCCCAAATGCCGCCACAGGCTTTGCAATCAATGTGGACAGCATCACAAAGCTGCTTCAGCGGCGCGGCGCTGTGCAGCCGCTGAAGCCTTGCAAGGTGCTTGTTCATGCGCTGAAGGGATATGAAACAAAAGCGCTTCAGCGCATCGACGCTTTGACGGCTTGCGGGATATATGCGGAATACAGCGTGTTTGACACAGTGCAGCAGGCAAAGTGTTACGCAAAAGAAAAAGGAATTGCAGAGCTTCTTTTGATCGGTGAGACCGAAGCAAGCGAGAAGATATAGAAGATGGATTACGATAAGGAGAGTTATATGAAACCGCTTCGCATCGCCCTGACAAAAGGGCGCCTGGAAAAGGATACCGTTGCCCTGTTCGATAAAATAGGGCTTTCCACGGAGGCTGTAAAAAACAAAGGACGCCGTTTGATTCTGCCTGTCGGGGACAATATCGAGGTCGTTTTGGCAAAGGCGGCGGATGTCATCACCTATGTCGAACACGGCGTTTGTGATATGGGCATCGTCGGAAAAGATACGATCGTTGAGAGCGGCGGCACATTTTATGAGGTGCTGAATCTCGGGTTCGGAAAATGCCGTTTTGCGGTTGCCGCTCCAAAGGGAACGGATGTTTTCGGCGGATATCACGAGATTACGGTGGCTTCCAAATATCCCGCTGTTGCACGCAGCTATTTTGAATGCCGCGGCATGGATGTGCGCATCATTAAAATTGAAGGCTCTGTGGAGCTTGCACCGCTCATTGGACTGGCAGACTGTATTGTGGACATTGTGGAGACGGGAGCCACTTTAAAAGAAAACGGCCTGGAGATCATGGATGAGGTCATGCCGATTTCCGCCCGTGTGATTGTGAACATGGCGGCGATGAAGCTGAGAAAAGAGGAAATCGAAGCCCTTGTTTCTCATATGGAACAGGCGCTTGGACAGTCATAAATTTCATGAATAAGCAGTCGAGATTATGGATAAAAAAGGATGAACAAATATGTTGACAACGGTACAAGCAGACGGCAGCCGTGAATACGAGCTGCTTGAACAATTGGCGTTACGAAGCGGCGAGGTCGACAAGCGCGTCACCGCCGCCGTAACGGAAATCCTTGAGGCGGTCAAAGAAGGCGGCGATGACGCGGTGCGCGCTTACACCGCCAAATTTGACGGTGTGGATACGCCCGTGCGTGCGATCGACCGCGAGGAGCTGGGAACGCTTGCAAAAGCCTGTTCCCCTGAAATTTATGCGGCGCTGACCCGTGCGGCGGCGAATATTCACGATTTTCACAGCCGTCAGCTTCAGCAAAGCTGGCTGACAACGAAGGAAGACGGAACGGTATTGGGGCAGCGTGTGCGCGGGCTGGAACGCGTCGGCATATATGTTCCCGGCGGAACAGCGGCTTATCCCAGCTCGGTGCTGATGAATGCCATTCCCGCCCGCATCGCAGGAGTGAAAGAAATTGTTATGGTTACCCCGCCGCCCAAAACAGGCGGGTTTAATCCCGATGTCATGGCGGCAGCTTATATTGCAGGCGTCGACCGCGTGTTTCTGTGCGGCGGCGCACAAGGCGTGGCGGCATTGGCTTACGGAACGCAAACAGTGCCGAAAGTGGATAAAATTGTCGGCCCCGGCAATATCTATGTGGCAACTGCCAAGCGCTTGACCTACGGCACGGTTGATATCGACATGATCGCAGGACCGAGTGAAATTCTTATTTTGGCGGACGACAGCGCCAATCCGAAATATCTTGCGGCGGATCTGATGTCGCAGGCAGAGCACGATATGCTCGCCTCTGCCATTCTCATTACCACCTCTGCGCGCATTGCAAAAGAGACCGATGCCGAATTATCCAAACAAATCAAGACGCTTTCGCGCAAATCCATTATCGAGCGCTCCCTTACCGATTTCGGGGCGGCGATTATTTGCCGCGATATGGAGGAAGCCGTTGCGTTTGCCAACCGTCTCGCCCCCGAGCATTTG
>JBJEIR010000060.1:0-4283 GCA_051877215.1 Acutalibacteraceae bacterium
TCTGCGAGCGCTGCGGCGTCGAGGTGACCCGTTCCAAGGTGCGCCGTGAGCGCATGGGTCACATCGAGCTGGCGGCTCCGGTGTCCCACATTTGGTATTTCAAGGGCATTCCCTCCCGTATGGGACTGCTGCTGGATATTTCTCCGCGTCTTTTGGAGCAGGTGTTGTATTTCGCCTCTTATATCGTGACCGATCCGGGCATGACGCCGCTGATGAAAAATCAGATTCTCAGCGACAAGGACTATCGCGATATGCGCGAGAAGTATGAGGATGATTTTGAGGCCGGTATGGGCGCGGAATACATCCAAAAGCTGCTTGCCGAGATTGATTTGGAAAAGCTGTCCGCCGAGCTCAAGGAGGAGCTGGAGGGCGCCACCGGACAAAAGCGTGCGCGCCTTGTCAAGCGCCTTGAGGTGGTGGAATCCTTCCGTCTGTCCGGCAACCGCCCCGAGTGGATGGTGCTCAATGTCATCCCCGTCATTCCGCCCGATCTGCGCCCGATGGTGCAGTTGGACGGCGGGCGTTTTGCGACCTCCGATCTCAATGATTTGTACCGCCGCGTCATCAACCGCAACAACCGGTTGAAGAGACTTTTGGAGCTGGGCGCGCCGGATATCATCGTGCGCAACGAAAAGCGGATGCTGCAGGAAGCGGTTGACGCGTTGATCGATAACGGCCGCCGCGGCCGTCCGGTCACCGGGCCGAACAACCGCCCGCTCAAATCCCTGTCGGATATGCTCAAGGGCAAGCAGGGACGCTTCCGTCAGAATTTGCTCGGCAAGCGTGTCGACTATTCCGGCCGTTCGGTTATTGTGGTCGGTCCGGAGCTGAAAATGTATCAGTGTGGTCTGCCCAAGGAGATGGCGCTGGAGCTGTTCAAGCCGTTTGTGATGAAGCGCCTGGTGGAGACCGGCGCCGCCGGCAATATCAAGTCCGCCCGCAAGATGGTGGAGCGGGCGCATCCGGATGTATGGGATGCGCTGGATATCGTCATTAAGGATCATCCGGTTATGCTCAACCGTGCGCCGACACTGCACCGCCTCGGTATACAGGCATTTGAGCCGGTGCTGGTGGAGGGACGCGCCATCAAGCTGCATCCGCTCGTTTGCACCGCGTTCAACGCCGACTTTGACGGCGACCAGATGGCGGTTCATGTGCCGCTGTCCGCGGAAGCGCAGGCGGAAGCCCGTTTCCTGATGCTGGCGGCCGGCAACCTTTTGAAGCCGTCGGACGGCCGTCCCGTGGCGGTGCCGACACAGGATATGGTGCTCGGCTCGTATTATCTGACGATTGATAAGCCCGGTGAGCCGGGCGAGGGCAAGGCGTTTAAGGACGAGGACGAGGCGATGATGGCATACAGCGAGCATGTCATCGGGCTGCACGCGAAGATCCGTGTGCGCCGCACGCTGGAGATCGACGGGAAAAAGGAGAGCCGCCTGGTGGAAACCACCATCGGCCGCATCATTTTCAACCGTCCGATCCCGCAGGATCTCGGCTTTGTGGATCGCAGCGTCAAGGATAATCAGTTCCTCTATGAGATCGACTTTAAGGTCGGCAAAAAGCAGCTTTCGCGCATCATTGAAAAATGTATCAAGGTGCACGGTGCTGCGGCTACCTCCGAGGTGCTTGACGCGATCAAGAGCCAGGGCTATCGCTATTCCACCCGCGGCGCACTGACGGTGGCTGTTGTGGATGCGGCGATCCCGCCCGAGAAGAAGCAGCTCATTGCGGAAGCGGAGGAAAAGGTCGATCAGATCACTTCGCTTTATAATAAGGGTCTTATGAGCGATGAAGAACGCTATCGCGGCGTCATTCAGACATGGAATACGACCACCGATAAGGTCACCGAAGCGCTCAACAAAAACATGGATCCCTATAATCCGATCTTCATGATGTCCGATTCCGGCGCGCGCGGCAGCATCGCGCAGATCCGCCAGCTCGCGGGTATGCGCGGTCTGATTGCCAACACCTCGGGCCGTACCATCGAGGTTCCGATTCGGGCAAACTACCGTGAAGGTTTGAATATTCTCGAATACTTCATTTCGTCCCGCGGCGCGCGCAAGGGCCTTGCCGATACGGCGCTTCGTACCGCCGACTCGGGATATCTGACCCGCCGCCTTGTCGATGTTTCGCAGGATGTCATCATTCGTGAGCAGGACTGCGGAACCCATCAGGGCATTGAGGTCTACGACATCAAGGACGGCAAGGAAATGATCGAGCCGCTTTCCGAACGCCTTGTCGGACGGTATCTGGCGGATGATTTCTGCGATCCTCAGACCGGCGAAGTGGTGATCAGCCGGGATGTGATGATGACCGAAAAAGAAGCCGATTTGCTGGTCAACCGGTACGGCGTGGAGAAAATCCGCATCCGTTCGGTGCTGACCTGCGAGGCAAAGCACGGCGTGTGCGCGCACTGCTACGGCTCCAACCTTGCCACCGTGGAGCCGGTCTCCATCGGCGAGGCGGTCGGTATCATCGCGGCGCAGTCCATCGGTGAGCCGGGCACCCAGCTGACGATGCGTACCTTCCATACCGGCGGTGTTGCGTCGGGAGAGGATATCACGCAAGGTCTGCCGCGCGTGGAAGAGCTGTTTGAAGGCCGCAAGCCGAAGCATCTGGCGATCATCAGCGAAATCGACGGTGTCGTTCGCTTCGGTGAGGACAAGAAGAAGCAGCTCGTTATCGTCACCAATAACAAGGACGGCGAGATCGACGAACGCAGCTATGTCATTCCGTTCGGCTCGCGCAAGCGCGTGGCCGAGGGCGATGTGATCAAAAAAGGCGACCGCATCACCGAGGGCTCGATCAACCCGAATGATATCTTGGCCATCAGCGGCCCGCTTGCCGTGCAGAATTATCTGATTCAGGAGGTGCAGCGCACCTACCGTATGCAGGGCGTTGACATCAACGATAAGCATGTCGAGGTTATCGTGCGTCAGATGATGCGCAAGGTGCGCGTGGAGGATTCCGGCGACACCTATCTGCTCAGCGGCGCGCTGATCGACCGCGCGGAGCTGGATGCGGAAAATGCGCGTGTGCGCGAGCGGATCGAGAACGGCGAGATTCATCTGCGCGAGGCGACCTGCGTGCCGGTTCTGCTGGGTATTACCAAGGCCGCTCTTGCGACCGACAGCTTCCTGTCCGCCGCTTCGTTCCAGGAAACGACCCGTGTGCTGACAGAGGCGGCCATCAAGGGCAAGATCGACCCGCTGCTCGGCCTGAAGGAAAATGTCATCATCGGCAAGCTCATTCCGGCGGGCACCGGCATGAATATGTATTCCGATGTGGAAGTGGTCAATACCCACGCGTCGGATAATTCGCCGTTTGTCTCCACCCTGCGCAGCATGCTGGATGACGGCACCGACGAGGACGGCGACACGGCGGACGAGGCTTCTGAACAGGAGCCGTAATTTCGCGCGGTGCGAATCAAAGTTGAGACTTGACAAATTCATAAAAAGCATGATACAATGCTGAACTGGTGAGTCCTAAAGCGGCAAATATGTCTCTTTTTGAACATATTTGCCGCTTTGCGGGATATTCCATTCCTATTCTATAGGTAAGGAGGTGTGAAGATTGCCTACTTTTAACCAATTGGTCCGCAAGGGTCGTGAGGAGATCGAGAAGAAAGCGAAGGCGCCGGCACTGCTCAAGGGCTGGAACTCCAAAAAGCGCGTTCCGATCGATCAGAATTCGCCCCAAAAGCGCGGTGTGTGCACAGCGGTGAAGACCTCCACCCCGAAGAAGCCGAACTCGGCTCTGCGTAAGGTGGCGCGTGTTCGTCTGTCCAACGGGATCGAGGTTACCTCGTATATCCCCGGCGAAGGTCACAACCTGCAGGAGCACAGCGTCGTGCTGATTCGCGGCGGCCGTGTAAAGGATCTGCCCGGTGTGCGTTACCACATCATCCGCGGCACTCTCGATACGCAGGGCGTGGCGAAGAGAATGCAGGCTCGTTCCAAGTACGGAGCAAAGCGCCCGAAGAAGACGGGCAAGTAAGGGTTTTTCCGAACTTTTCGGGAAAGCTGTAAAAGAAAGAGATAGTTCTGGCGGCTGAGATTCAGCGGCATTTTATGATATAGTACGAAGAAGAGGCGAAGAATTCGGATTCTTTGCTCTCTCGGCGGACGGTATATCGCAAATGCCCTTGTTTCGGCAGGCGGGAGTGTGTCACTTTCGAGTACCTATGATATCATTTTTATGAAGGAGGGAAGTAAAGTGCCGAGAAGAGGTTCAATCGCAAAACGCGATGTTTTGCCCGATCCGCTTTACAATTCCAAATTGGT
>JBJEIR010000061.1:0-18015 GCA_051877215.1 Acutalibacteraceae bacterium
GCCGACAATACTTGGCCGGAAGCGGCCCGGGAAGATAGGAAGCCGCCAACACACAAAAAGCAGTGAATGTTTTCACACATTCGCTGCTTTTTTATTTTTTGTGCGTTCTTCGCCTTTTTCTCGTTTTTGCTTTCCTTGATTTTACGCCCTCTCTCTTTTCTGCCGTGCCGGCACTACCGCGGCACGCTTTTTTGCTTTGTGCGCCTTGGGGCCTTTTATATTCGCTTTTTTTGCAAGCGGCGCTTTTTTATATTGTGACTTTTTTGTTTATGTGGTATAAAATAGAGGAAAACCGATATATAAAAAGGAGAAAAGGGGTATGACGATGACCGTTCGGGAATTGATTAACGAGCTGAAAAGCTGTGCGCCTCTGCATGAGGCGGTCAGCGATACCTGTGATACCGTGAAAGCAGGGAAAACGGATAAGGATCTCACGGGGGTCGGGGTGACCATGTTTGCAACGCCCGAGGTGATCCGCGAGGCGGCGAAGCAGGGACTTAATTTTTTGATTGTGCATGAACCGCTTTGCTATGACCATATGGACAGCTGCGTTCCCTATGATATCGGGTATGAAAAACATACGCTTCTCGACGAATACGGCATCACGGTTTTTCGATTTCACGATTATGCGCACAGTCTGGACCCGGATTTGATTTTTGAAGGGCAGACATCGCTTATGAAGCTGGCGGGACGCGCGGAAAAAGGACGCTATTACGGGGTCAATCGCTTTGTTTTAGAGGAAGCGATGACGGCGAGAGAGCTTGCAAGACACCTTGAGAACTGTTTTCATATTCGACACATCCGCATTGCGGGCTGTGCCGACCGCAAGGGGCGCTATCTCTCCTGCTGCTTTGGTTCGCCGGGGCATATCGGAGAAGAGCTTGTGCAAACAGATTTTGTGCTGACCGGAGAGCTGTGCGAGTGGCGCGAGGGCGAGCTCGCCAGGGATTATGCGCAGCTTGGGTATAACAAGGCAGTTTTGGTGCTGGGGCATGTCGGTTCCGAGCGCGACGGCATGAGATTGCTTGCCGAGCGCCTTGCCCAAAAGCACACGGATTTTTCGGTGCGTTATCTGGAGTGCGGGGAGCTGTATTCCTACACGGATGAACCGACAAAGCCCTAAAAAAACCGAAGCACACCAAAAACGCCGAATCCGGCAGGCGGCAGGGATGATAAGAAAAATACACTTTATAAAAGAAGGCGTCTGCATATGCACCTATACATACGCAGGCGCTTTCTATATGCCGGGATTTCGCTTGACAGCGGGGGAATGTGCTGTTGAATACGGCCTGTGAAGCTGCTTTGGCGATAAAAGGAGCGTGTTTTGCATATAAAATCGACACTTTTCGCCGCTTTTCTTGCATTTCGGACATAGGAATGGTATACTAAAACTATAGTAATACTCTGCAAGAGGGGGCGGCAACATGAAGCGTGCGGCGAGTTTTTGTTTTTCATTGATCTTGATTCTGTTTATGATGCCGTCCTTTGCCGTATCGGTCACTGCGGCGAATACCGCGACGCTGTATTTGGCGGGGACCATGGACTATGATAGGGCATTTGAGGTGCTCACCCTTGTCAATAAGGAGAGAGCTGCCGTCGGTCTCGGCGCGCTGAAAATGGATGCACAGCTTTTGCCGGCAGCCATGCAGCGTGCGGTGGAATGCCAGGTGTTTTTCGGACATATCCGTCCGAACGGCAGCAGCGGCCTCGATATTATATCGGATTACGGCGGTTCCCGTTCGGCGACGGGCGAAAATGTCGCTATGGGACAGACAACGGCCTTGGAGGTCATGACGGGCTGGATGAATTCCGAAGCACACCGTGCCAATATTCTCAACGCTTCGTATACCTATATCGGGGTCGGCTGTTTTTATCAGCCGAATGGGAGGATTGCTTGGGTGCAGTGCTTCTCAAACGGCACGCACAGCACGGTTTCAAAATCCGGAACGGTGCAGACAGTTGCGGCGGTTTCGGCGGACAGCGACCATATCGGGACACTTTCCCTTCATCTTTCCCCCGAATCCCTTGTGGTGGGAAAAACCAATGCCGCATCGGTTTCCGTCGTCAACGCCGGGTGGGAACATGCCTCGTTTTATCCCGAGCAGGAGTCTGTCGTCTATACAACTGACAACAGCAGCATCGCGTCGGTCAGCAGTGCGGGAACGGTGACGGTCGTCGGCGCCGGCACGGTGGTTATCACGGCTAAGCTGAAAAATTTCCCGCAGAAAAGTGTATCTTTGACCCTTTCGGCACGCGAGGAGCGGGTCGTTGATTGGACAGCATTGGAAAGTGAACATAACTATTCGTCCAACACCGATGAATGGTGGGTTTATACGGCTCCCGGTGCCAATGTCTCTGCGCTGAATATCAGATTTGACGATCGGACAAAGGTAGAGGCCTCCTATGATTACATTTATATTTATGACGGGGCGGATCGGCTGATCGGAACCTATACGGGTGTGGGCCTTGCCGGAAAAAGGATTCGCATTCCGGGGAAAACGATCAAAATCCGCCTGACCTCCGATGAATACACGACCCATTGGGGATTTCGGGTGTCGGAGCTTTCGGAGGAGTATTTTACCCTGTCGGATGCGCTGACGCTGTACCGCTTTGCGGCGGGGGAGCTGACGCTGACGGAGGATCAGCGGTTTGTTTTTGCGGAAAGCAGCAGCGGGGCGCTCGGCCTTCAAGAGGCACTGACATTTTACCGTAGGGTGAGCGGACGCCTGGCGGCGTAAACGCCGTTTTCACGAGAGAGGATTTATAAGACAATAAAAGACAGGGCAGCTCAATGTGAACGGCCCTGTCTTTTGCTGTCGGTTTGCAGATACTGTGCCTTTTGCATATCGCGGTCTCAAAAGGGAATTTTGCGGCGTGCGTAAAAAGGTGAAGGGGACTCAAGCCTGCTCGCATGCAGGCTTGAGCATTTTCATCGAGATGTCCAATGCTTTGACCGAATGGGTCAGAGCGCCGATGGAGATGATGTCGACGCCGGTTTCGGCGACGGCGCGCAGCGTGTCGGCTGTGATGCCGCCGCTTGCTTCAAGCAGCGCACGCCCGTCTACAAGCGCTACCGCTTCGCGCATTGTGTCGCAGGACATATTGTCGAGCATGATAATGTCCGCGCCTGCGTCGAGCGCCTGCCTGACTTCCTCGAGATTGCGGGTTTCCACCTCCAACCTGACCATGTGGCCGAGGCGGCTTCTCAGTGCGGCAACCGCTTGCGGAATACCCCCTGCCGCGTCGATGTGGTTGTCCTTGAGCATGGCACCGTCCGAGAGATTGAAACGGTGGTTTTTTCCGCCGCCCACGGTGACGGCATATTTTTGCAGTGCGCGCAGGCCGGGAAGCGTCTTGCGCGTATCGGTGACGGCGGCGCGTGTGCCGCGCACCTGCTCGACGGCTTCGCTTGTGGCGGTCGCAATCCCGGACATATGCTGCAGCAGATTGAGCGCTGTGCGTTCACCCTTGAGCAGTGCGCGGGTGCGGCCGCTGTAAACGGCGAGGCGATCCCCTTTTCGGATGCGGTCGCCGTCGCGGAAAAAGAGTTCTGTCTGAAAGCTGTCGTCCAGCAGCTCGAAAACGCGCATGGCCACCTCGATACCGCACAGCACGCCGTCTGCCTTGGCGACGAGATATGCGTCGCTGCGCGCATCAGGGGCAATCATATAATCGGTAGTGGTGTCCAAGTAGGAAATATCCTCCGCCAACGCACGGCGGATGATGTCGTCGACATAAAAAAGCGGAAGCTGCATCGTTATCACCGTTTTTCGTTTAAATTTTTAGGTCTGACGCCATTCTATCATATTTTTCGGCAAAAAGAAAGGACTTTGTTTATATATGGTTTATATATAAAGGTCTATATATAATATAAGAAATATATAAGAGGAAATACAGGCTGAGAGGAAAACACCTTCGTTTCGGCGGGCGCGGCACACGATCGGTTTAAGGGGATGACACGACAATTTTCTCGAAAAAAGAAGCTTTTACCTGCAAATACTTGCAAAAATGCGAAAATCGTCGTACAATAGAGAACAGCAAATTTGACAAACGAGGAGTTGACTGTATATGGCAAATCAGGTATTGATCGAAACCTCTGCGCGCCATGTCCATGTGAGCGCCGAGGATCTCGAAACGCTCTTCGGCGCGGGATATGAGCTGACGCCGAAAAAGGAGCTTTCTCAGCCCGGACAGTTTGCGTGCATGGAGCGGGTGGATGTGGTCGGCCCGAAAAAAACATTGGGCAATGTGTCGATTCTCGGCCCGGTTCGTTCTCAAACGCAGGTCGAGCTGTCGCTGACCGATGCGCGCTCTATCGGTGTTGCCGCTCCGATTCGCGAGTCCGGTGATGTCGCGGGAAGCGGCGTATGCAAGCTGGTGGGTCCCGCCGGCGAGGTCGAGCTGCACGAGGGCGTGATTGCCGCCAAGCGTCATATCCACATGACGCCGGCTGACGCGGAGGCGTTCGGCGTAAAGGATAAGGATGAGGTATGCGTCCGCGTGGAGAACAACGGCAGAGGGCTTGTGTTCGGAGAAGTGGTCGTGCGCGTGAGCGACAAGTATGCGCTTGCCATGCACATTGACACCGACGAATCAAACGCCGCCTGTGTCGCACCCGGCACAATGGGTACGGTCATCAAATAAAGAAATACAAAGAGATATCCCGTGTAATTGCTTTTTGCATACGCGGGATATTTTTTTGCCCAAACCCACGAAAATTTTCTTCAAAAATGCAAAAAAAGGCTTGCTTTTCCGTTTGAAGTATAGTATGATAATTGAGCACGCGTTTGAACAGGGGTGAAGTATGCCCGTTTTTCCCGCGTGCAGAGACTGCACGATATGCGTTGAAGCGGGAGGTTGCGGCCGTTTAACGGTCGGTTTTTCCGTGGAGTATGTCCGATTTCAAACCGGGCGAACAAATGAAACTGCAAGTGCCGCAAAACACACGCCGTATAATGCGGTTTTGCTTGTAAAAGCAGAGCCGCAATGAGTTGCCGCGGGGTGTCCGTGTACAAGCAGGACGCACCATTTGCACCGGAAGAAGATCGCTTGAGTCTTTCCGGTTTTTTTCGGGAAACCGAAGAAACACCCGGCGGGGTGTGCAAAAAATGCGTCGCCCGCCAACTCAAATTTTTAAGGAGGCGTTTTTCAAAATGGCAGTCAAAGAAAAAATTCGTATTCGCATCAAAGGCTATGATCACCGTTTGGTGGATCAGGCGGCTGAAAAGATCGTCGAGACCGCGCGCCGTACCGGCGCCCGTGTGTCCGGTCCCGTGCCGCTGCCGACCGAGAAGGAGGTCGTCACCATCCTGCGCGCTGTCCACAAATATAAGGATTCCCGCGAGCAGTTTGAGACGCGCACTCACAAGCGCCTGATCGACATCCTTCGTCCGTCCAACAAGACCGTTGAGGCTCTTATGGGCCTTGAGCTCCCCGCCGGTGTGGAAATCGAGATCAAGCTGTAAAAAAATCATACCGTTGCCGAAAAAACGGGCAGGGCGCGGCGTGCCGCGCAACACCCGAAAGGCGGCGGATGTGATGCGGACTTTCGTTTTATACTCAGCGTGAGTACCGCAGACACGGCTTGGAGATTTCTCCCGCGAGGTCATGTTGCCCGTTTCTTGCGGCGGGCAACCAATAACCAAGGAGGTAAACAATCATGCAAAAAGGCATCATTGGCAGGAAGATCGGCATGACGCAGATCTTCGACGAAAAGGGCAATGTTGTGCCGGTTACGGTGATTGAAGCCGGACCGTGTGTCGTTGTCCAAAAGAAAACAGTCGAGAACGACGGCTATGCCGCCGTACAGCTCGGCTTCGGCGATGTTTCCCCGAAACATGTCAACAAGCCCATGAAGGGTCATTTTGACAAGGCGGATGTGGCGCCGAAAAAGACGCTGCGCGAGTTCCGCCTGGATGACTGCGACGCAGTCAACATCGGCGATATCGTCAAGGCGGACACCTTTGCCGTGGGCGATCGCGTAGATGTGGTCGGCACCAGCAAAGGTAAAGGATACGCCGGCGCGATCAAGCGCTGGAATTTCCAACGCCTGAGAGAGTCGCACGGCACCGGCCCGGTTGCCCGTCATGCGGGTTCGCTGGGCGCCTGCTCCTCGCCGTCCCGCGTGTTCAAGGGGACAAAGGGCGCGGGTCATCTCGGCTGCGAGCGTGTGACCGTGCAGAATCTCGATGTCGTCAAGGTGGATGCGGAAAATAATCTGATTGCTGTGCGCGGCGCCGTTCCCGGTCCCCGCAAGGGCATCGTGATTCTTTCCGACACCGTCAAGAAGGCATAAGGAAGGAGGAAACAATCATGCCGAATATCTCTACTTATGATATGACCGGCAAGCAGACCGGTACGATGGAAGTCAGCGAGACCGTTTTCGGAATCGAACCGAATCAGGCCGTTCTGCACAGTGCCGTTGTGAACTATCTTGCCAATCAGCGTCAGGGCACGCAGTCCACGCTCACTCGTTCCGAGGTGCGCGGCGGCGGCAAAAAACCTTGGAGGCAAAAGGGAACGGGTCATGCCCGTCAGGGCTCCATTCGCGCTCCCCAGTGGACGCACGGCGGTATCGCCCTCGGCCCGAAGCCCCGCGATTACAGCTATACAATTCCCAAGAAGATGCGTCGTCTCGCCATGAAGTCGGCGTTGTCGTCCAAAGCGGCGGCCGACGAAATGATGATTCTTGACGAGCTCACGCTTGAGGAGTACAAAACCAAAACCGTAGCGGCTATGCTCAATGCGCTCGGCGCCGACAAGAAGGTGCTGCTCGTGATGGCGGAAAAGAACGACAAGGTCATCCGCTCTGCGCGCAACATCCCCGGCGTGAAGACCGCTTTGGTAAACACCCTGAATGTATACGACATTCTGAATGCGGATAAATTTATCGTGGTGAAGGATGCCGTTGCGAAAATCGAGGAGGTGTACAAATAATGGATCCTCGTGATATCATTCTCGCTCCGGTCGTGACGGAGAAATCCGTTTCGATGATCCCGAGCAAAAAGTACACATTCAAAGTGGACAAAAATGCCAATAAGATTGAGATCGCTCAGGCGGTCGAAGCGATTTTCGGCGTAAAGGTCGAAAAGGTCAACACCATCCATATGAAAGGCGCCAAGCGCCGTATGGGCCGCAATGAGGGCTATCGCCCCGATTGGAAAAAGGCGATTGTCACCCTGACCGCCGACTCCAAGACCATCGAGTTCTTCGACGGCATGGCGTAAAAACCGTCCGTCAAACCCCGATGACAGGCAGCGTATGGGGCGGATTGGCATCGCCCCGCAAAGCCGTATGAACAGGAGAGTGAATAAGAATGCCTACGATCAGTTATAAACCGACCACGCCGGGACGCCGCGGTATGACAACTCTCGATTACAGCGGACTGTCCAAGACGGGTCCTGAGAAAAGCCTGCTGGCTCCCAAGGCCAAAAAGGCCGGCCGCAACAGCTACGGCCGCATCACCGTCCGCCATCGCGGCGGCGGAAATCGCCAAAAGTACCGCATTATTGACTTCAAGCGCAACAAAGCGGATATGCCCGCTACCGTGCTGACGCTTGAATATGATCCGAACCGCAGCGCTCACATCGCGCTGGTACAGTATGAGGACGGCGAAAAGCGTTACATCATCGCGCCGGTCGGCCTGAAGGTCGGCGACACCGTCGTGTCCGGCGCATCGGCGGATATCAAGCCGGGCAACGCCCTGCCTCTTCAGAACATCCCCACCGGTACCTTCATCCACAATGTGGAGCTGTATCCGGGCAAGGGCGCTCAGCTTGCGCGCAGCGCGGGCGTGATGGCGCAGCTGATGGGTAAGGAAAACAACATGGCGCTGATCCGCCTGCCTTCTGGCGAGATGCGCAATGTGCCGCTCAACTGCATGGCCACAATCGGTCAGGTCGGCAATGTCGAATATGAGAATGTGAAAATCGGCAAGGCCGGCCGTAAGCGTCACATGGGTTGGCGCCCGACCGTGCGCGGCTCGGTCATGAACCCTTGCGATCACCCGCACGGCGGCGGCGAGGGCAAGTCTCCCATCGGTCGTCCCGGCCCTGTAACTCCGTGGGGCAAGCCCGCGCTCGGTTACAAGACCCGCAAGACCCACAACCGTTCGGACAAATTCATCGTGAAGCGCCGCAACGGCAAGTAAGCGAAAGGAGATTCGTGATTTATGGGAAGAAGCGTAAAGAAGGGTCCTTTCGTACAGCCTGTGCTGCTTAAAAGGATTCAGGAAATGAATGCGTCCGGCGAAAAACGGATTTTGAAAACCTGGAGCCGCAGCTCCACCATTTTCCCCGATTTCGTCGGTCATACGATCGCTGTACATGACGGGCGCAAGCATGTGCCGGTATATATTACAGAGGATATGGTCGGTCACAAACTGGGCGAATTCGCCCCCACTCGTACTTTTAAGGGCCACACCGGCTCGAAGAGTACGAAATAAGCGGTTGAAAGGAGAGAATCGTCATGGAAGCAAGGGCGCAAGCAACCTATGTCCGTATTTCGCCCCGCAAAGTTAAAATCGTTCTCGATCTCATCCGCAACAAGCCGCTGGATGAGGCGGTGGCCATCGCCCATTATACGACCAAGTCGGCGGCGGAGCCGATCGAGAAGCTGCTCAAATCCGCAGCAGCCAACGCGGAAGCCAATCACAACATGGATAAAAACAACCTCTATGTTGCGGAGTGCTTCGTATGCCCGGGTCCCATCCTGAAGCGTATTCGTCCGAGAGCACAGGGCCGCGCGTACCGCATCGAAAAGAGAACATCACATATCACCGTTGTGCTCAAGGAAGCCGAATAAGCGAAGGAGGAGGACAGTTATGGGTCAGAAAGTTAATCCCCACGGCCTGCGTGTCGGAATTATTAAAGACTGGGATTCCCGCTGGTTTGTAAAGGACAATGAGTTCGGAGATGTGCTCGTGTCCGACTACAAGCTGCGCCGCTACCTCAAGAAAACGCTGTATGCGGCCGGTGTCCCGAAAATCGAAATCGAGCGCGATGCCTCGAAGGTGCGCATCAATATTCATTGTGCGAAGCCCGGCATCGTCATCGGCAAGGGCGGCGCGGAGATCGAAAATCTGCGTCAGACCTGTGAAAAAATGATCGGCAAGCCCACCCTCATCAACATTGTTGAGGTGCGCAATCCGGATCTCAATGCGCAGCTGGTGGCAGAGAGCATCGCAGCGCAGCTTGAGAAGCGTACATCCTTCCGCCGCGCGATGAAGCAGGCCATCGGCCGTGCAATGAAGCTGGGCGCGAAGGGAATCAAGACGCAGGTTTCCGGCCGTTTGGGCGGTGCGGAAATTGCGCGTACAGAACAGTATCACGAGGGAACGATTCCGCTGCAGACACTGCGCGCGGATATTGATTACGGCTTTGCAGAGGCCAACACCACTTACGGTCGGATCGGTGTCAAGACATGGATCTACCGCGGTGAGGTGCTGGCCGGTGCTGCCAGACCCCATCGGGAAGGAGGCCGCAAATAATGCTGATGCCCAAAAGAGTGAAGTACCGTCGTGTACAGCGCGGCCGTATGACCGGCAAGGCGTTGCGCGGCAATAAGGTGAGCCACGGTGAATACGGTCTGCAGGCGCTTGAGCCCGCGTGGATCAAGTCCAATCAGATCGAAGCCGCCCGTATCGCCATGACACGCTATATCAAGCGTGGCGGACAGGTGTGGATCAAGATTTTCCCGGATAAGCCTGTCACCGAAAAGCCTGCTGAGACCCGCATGGGCTCCGGTAAAGGTTCGCCCGAATACTGGGTTGCCGTTGTCAAGCCCGGCCGAGTGATGTTTGAGATCGCCGGTGTGCCGGAGGAGACGGCGCGCGAGGCCCTTAGACTTGCAGCAAACAAGCTGCCCATCAAATGCAAATTCGTTTGCAAGGAAGAACAGGATGGTGAGCAGTCATGAAAAAGACGGAACTCGATAAAATCCGTGATATGAGCGCCGCTGAGCTGGAAAGCAAGCTGGCAGATCTGAAAAAAGAGCTGTTTAACCTTCGTTTTCAGCACGCGATCAATCAACTGGATAATCCGATGCGACTGAAGGCTGTGAAGAAAGAGATCGCCGTCGTAAAGACCATTATGCGCGAGAACGAGCTCAAGAGCAGCGCACAAGCGTAACGGAAGGAGGAGTCATTGTGAGCGAACGGAACCTGAGAAAAACACGGACCGGTCTGGTCGTCAGCGATAAGATGGATAAAACCGTTGTTATTGCGATCGAAGACAATGTCCGCCATCCGCTGTATAAGAAGATTGTAAAGCGTACCGTAAAGCTGAAAGCGCATGATGAAAACAACGAATGCCGTGTGGGAGATCGCGTGTCGGTTATGGAAACCCGCCCGCTGTCGAAGGATAAGCATTGGCGCGTGGTTGAGATCATCGAGAAGGCAAAATAAGTCGGTTCTGCTTGAAAGGAGGAACACACTGTGGTTCAGCAACAATCCTACCTCAAAGTTGCCGACAACACGGGCGCGAAGGAGCTTATGACCATCCGCGTGCTCGGAGGCTCCGGCAGGAGGTATGCGAATATCGGCGATGTCGTGGTGGCTTCTGTTAAAAAAGCAGCACCCGGCGGCGTTGTCAAAAAAGGTGAGGTCGTGAAGGCGGTTGTGGTCCGTAGCGTGCGCGGTGTGCGTCGCGACGACGGAACCTATATCCGTTTTGACGAGAATGCGGCGGTTATTATCCGTGAGGATAAGAACCCCAAGGGTACCCGTATTTTTGGCCCGGTCGCCAGAGAGCTCAGAGAAAAGGATTACCTGAAGATCCTGAGCCTCGCACCGGAAGTTCTGTGAGAGAGGTGTCGGAATTGAGTAACAAACTGCATGTGAAAAAGGACGATACCGTCCTGATTATCAGCGGCGATGATAAGGGCAAGAAGGGCAAGGTCCTGGAAGTCAGCCCCAAAGAGGGCAAGGTCATCGTCGAAGGCCGCAACATGATTAAAAAGCATGTGAAGCCCCGCAAAATGGGCGATCCCAGCGGCATTATTGAGGCGCCCGGCGCTATGTATGCCAGCAAGGTGCAGGTCATCTGCCCGAGCTGCCATAAGCCGGCTCGCATCGGCCACAAGCAGCAGATGGACGACAACGGCAAAAAGCGCAATGTCCGCATCTGCAAGCGCTGCGGCGAAGTCTTATAAGGAGGGAAACGCGAAATGGCCAGAATGAAAGACCACTATCTGAATGCGGTCGCGCCGGAGCTGATGAAAAAGTTCAACTACAAAAGCGTGATGCAGATTCCGAAGCTGGACAAGATCGTTGTCAATGTCGGCTGCGGTGAGGCGCGTGACAACTCCAAGGTGATCGACGCGATCCTGTTGGATCTTGCCGCTATAACCGGTCAAAAGGCGATCGTGTGCAAGGCGCGCAAATCGGTTGCAAACTTTAAGCTTCGTGAAGGCATGAATATCGGCGCAAAGGTGACGCTGCGCGGCGAAAGAATGTATGAATTCCTCGACCGCCTGTTCAATGTGGCGCTGCCCCGCGTGCGCGATTTCCGCGGTATCAACCCGAACTCGTTCGACGGCCGCGGCAACTACAACATGGGTCTCAAGGAGCAGTTGATTTTCCCAGAGATCGACTATGACAAGATCGACGCGGTGCGCGGCATGGATCTGTGCTTTGTCACCACGGCCAATACCGACGAAGAAGCGCGCGAGCTGCTCACCCTGATGGGCGCTCCGTTCGCACGATAAGGAGGGTAACTCATGGCGAAAACATCTATGAAGATTAAGCAGCAACGCGAGCCGAAATATTCGACCCGGGCGTATAACCGCTGTAAAATTTGCGGCCGTCCGCACGCCTATCTGCGTCGCTATGGTATCTGCCGTATCTGCTTCAGAGAGCTTGCCTATAAAGGCGAGATCCCCGGTGTGAAGAAAGCAAGCTGGTAAGCAGCAATAGCGAAAAGGAGGTTGACGGAATGCAAATTACCGATACGATCGCCGATATGCTCACCCGTATCCGCAACGCGAATGCGGCTAAGCATGATTCGGTGGACATCCCCGCTTCCAACATGAAGAAGGCTATTGCCCAGATTCTTGTTGACGAGGGATATGTGAAAAATTATCAGGTTATCGAAGACGGCAAGCAAGGCGTTATCCGCGTCACCCTGAAGTATGAGGGTCCGTCCCGGACTCCCGTCCTTTCAGGACTCAAGCGCGTTTCAAAGCCCGGTTTGCGCATTTATTCAAGCAGTGAGGATATGCCGAAGGTCATGAAGGGCATCGGCACAGCAATCGTTTCCACATCCAGCGGCGTGATGACGGATAAGCAGGCACGCAAGCAGAATGTGGGCGGCGAAGTCCTCGCATTTGTATGGTAAGGGGGTAGGGAGAAATGTCGAGAATTGGAAGAAAACCCATCACTGTCCCTGCCGGCGTGGAGGTCAAAATTGACGGTAATGTCGTGACCGTGAAAGGACCGAAAGGCACCCTGACGCAGACATTCCATCCGAACATGACGATTGCGCTTGACGGCGCGGAGCTGACGGTTACCCGTCCCGATGACGAAAAGCTCAATCGTTCGCTGCACGGACTGACCCGCACGCTGCTCAACAACATGGTAGAGGGCGTGACAAACGGCTTTAAAAAGGAGCTGGAGGTCAACGGCGTCGGCTACCGTGTGCAAAAGCAGGGCAATCAGATTGTTATGAACCTGGGCTACAGCCATCAGGTGACCGTTCAGGAGATCCCCGGCATCACGCTGGATGTGCCCGATCCGAACCACATTGTGGTAAACGGTGCCGACAAACAGCTTGTCGGCCAGTTTGCATCGGAAATTCGTGAAAAACGCCCGCCGGAGCCCTATAAAGGCAAAGGCATCAAATACGCCACTGAGGTCATTCGCCGCAAGGAAGGCAAGACCGGCGGTAAGGGCAAGAAATAAGGAGGGAGTGAGACGATGGTCAGCAAGAAAGACAGCAACAAAGCCCGTCTGCACCGCCATGTTCGCGTGCGCGGTAAGATCAGCGGCACCGCCGCTCGCCCCCGCCTGAATGTGTATCGTTCCGCGAAGCATATTTATGCGCAGGTTATCGACGATGTCGCCGGCAAGACGCTCGTTTCAGCGTCCACGGTGGAAAAGGATTTCACCGAAAACGGCGGCAATAAGGAAGCGGCTAAGAAGATCGGCGAACTCATTGCGAAGCGTGCTCTTGAAAAGGGCATTTCCGAGGTCGTTTTCGACCGCGGCGGTTATGTGTATCACGGCCGGGTTCAGATGTTGGCCGAAGGCGCCCGTGAGGGCGGCCTCAAGTTCTAAGGAAAAGGAGGAATTGACTTTGGCCAAGAGAGATGAGCGCAACAGCAAGCGCAACGGCAATACCGGAGAGCCGGAGATGAAGGAACGCATTGTAGCGATCAACCGCGTCAGCAAGACTGTCAAGGGCGGTCGTGTGATGAAATTCTCCGTGTTGGTCGTGGTAGGTGACGAAAAGGGCACGGTAGGCTTCGGTATCGGCAAAGCCGCCGAGGTTCCGGACGCTATCCGCAAGGGTATTGAGGAAGCAAAGAAACATCTGGTGACGATTTCGCTGAAGGGCAACACCATTCCCCATGAGGTCATCGGCAAGTTCGGTGCGGGCGAGGTCCTGCTCAAGCCGGCAGCCCCCGGTACCGGCGTTATCGCCGGCGGCGCGGTGCGTGCCGTCGTGGAAGCGGCAGGTATCAAGGATATCCGTACAAAGGCTCTTCGTTCCAACAATCCCTGCAATGTGGTCAGTGCGACGATGGAGGGCTTGACCCGCCTTCGCACGGTCGAGCAGGCAGCGGCTGTCCGCGGCAAAACCGCAAAAGAAATTCTGGGTTAACGGGAGGGAATGAATTATGGCAAATACCGTAAAAGTCAAGTTGGTACGCAGCCTGATCGGCTGTAAGAAAGACCAGATTGCCACCGCAAATTCCCTTGGTCTGCGCAAGATCGGCGACACGGTCTGCCAGCCCGATAACGAGGCAACGCGCGGAAAGGTGACGAAGATCATCCACCTCATCGAGGTAACCGAAGCGTAAGACATTCGAGCAAGGAGGTGCGAACACAAATGAAGCTACATGAGCTTTCTCCGGCCCCCGGCTCTGTCCGTGAGGTCAAGAGAATCGGCAGAGGCCACGGTTCCGGTCAGGGCAAGACCGCAGGCAAGGGTCACAAAGGACAAAAGGCGCGCGCCGGTCGCGGTATGCGCCCGGGATTTGAAGGCGGACAGATGCCTCTGCAAAGACGGATCCCGAAGCGCGGATTTGTCAATATTTTTGCTACCAACTATGCGATCGTGAACATTGCGGCACTCAACAAATTTGAGGACGGCGCGGTAGTCGATGCACAGGCACTGAAAGAGGCGGGTCTGCTGAAGGATCTGAAGGACGGTGTCAAGGTGCTCGGAAACGGCACACTGACCAAAAAGCTGACGGTGAAAGTAGCCGCATATTCCGAATCCGCCAAGACGAAGATCGAGGCCGCCGGAGGAAAGGCAGAGGTGATCTGATCATGTTTCAGACTTTGCGCAATGCCTGGAAGATCACCGACCTTCGTAAAAAGATTTTTTATACTCTCTTTATCATTTTGATTTTTCGCATTGGATCGGCAATTTCTCTGCCGTTTGTCAATCTGGCGGCACTGAAGGAAGCGATCAGCAGCAATACGAGCGGTTTTATGGACTATTTGACGCTGATGTCCGGCGGCGGTTTCTCCAACGCCTCCATCTTTGCGCTGTCCATCACCCCGTATATCAATGCGAGCATTATCATTCAGCTTTTGACCGTCGCCATTCCGCCGCTTGAGAGAATGGCGAAGGACGGCGAAGCCGGCCGCAAAAAGCTCGCTCAGATCACCCGTTATGTCACGGTTGCTCTCGGTCTGCTGCTCGGCATCGCGTACTATTTCATGGTGCGCAACAGCTACGGCGCAATCGAGCACACCGACCTCGGTATCGGCGAGCAGATTTTCATTGCGGCGACCATTGTGCTGTGCTTCACCGCCGGTTCGGCGCTGATGATGTGGCTCGGTGAGCAAATCAATGAAAAAGGCATCGGCAACGGCATTTCCATTCTGTTGCTCGCCGGCATTTTGGCGCGGATCCCGCAGGGCGCGACCTATCTGTGGCAGATGTTCTACGAGGCCGGCATTATGCAGATGCAGCAGGGTGAAAGCGCCGGCATGAAGTACATCATTATGGTGCCTGTCATTTTGGCACTGTTTGTACTGATGATCGGTTTTATCGTCTTTATGACGAACGCCGAGCGCCGCATTCCCGTACAGTATGCCAAGCGTGTGGTCGGCCGGAAAATGTACGGCGGACAAAACACCTTTATTCCGATCAAGGTCAATATGTCCGGCGTTATGCCGATCATTTTGGCGGTGTCCATTATTTCGCTGCCGTCGATCATTGCGACCTTCTGCGGAAAGGACGCCAGCTCATGGCCGTGGCTTTCTCTGTTCTCACAGACAAGCTGGCTGTATGTGGTGCTGTACTTTGTACTGATCATCGCATTTGCATTCTTCTATGTGACCATTCAGTACAATCCTGTTGAGATGGCAAACAATCTGCGCCGCAACAGCGGTGCGATTCCCGGCTATCGTCCGGGCAAGCCCACCTCTGATTTTATCAACCGTGTACTCCATAAGGTGACCTTTATCGGCGCGATTTTCCTCGGTATTGTGGCCGTCTTCCCGAGTATTTTCGGGGCGGCGTCCGGAATTACCGGCCTGTCCATCGGCGGTACCTCGATCATGATCGTTGTCAGTGTGGCACTGGAAACGACACAGCAGATCGAGAGCCAGATGATGATGCGCCACTATAAAGGATTCCTTGAATGATCGCCTTTTTGTCAGAAAAGGTCTTTGGCGACCGCGGGTGGGAGAGGGCGTTTTATAAGCGCCCTCTCCGCCGCGGCGATTTGATGAGAAAGGAAGCGAATGCACAATGAATCTCATTCTTCTCGGCGCTCCCGGCGCCGGCAAAGGCACACAGGCAGAAGTGATCAGCGAGTATTATCACATTCCCACAATTTCCACGGGAAATATTATCCGTGAAGCGTTGAAAAGCGGCACGGAAATGGGACGCAAGGCGAAGTCCTATATGGACAGCGGCGCTTTGGTGCCGGATGACATTGTCATCGGCATTATCAAAGAGCGCCTTGCCAAAGAGGATTGCCGAAACGGATTTATTCTCGACGGCTTCCCGCGGACCATTCCCCAGGCCGAGGCGCTTGACCGCATGGGCATTGTCATCGACCGCGTCATCGACATCGAGGTCGCGGATGAGGTCATTGCCCGGCGTGTATCGGGCCGCCGTGTCTGCGGCACATGCGGCGCCACCTACCATGTCGACTATAAAAAGCCGAAGGTGGAGGGTGTGTGTGACAAGTGCGGCGATACCCTTGTTCAACGCAAGGATGACCATCCCGATACCGTAAAAGAACGCCTGCAGGTATATCATTCGCAAACCGAACCGCTGAAAGCCTATTATGAGGCAAACGGCAAGCTGCGCGTGGTGGAGGGTCAGGAAGAGGTCAAGGATACCTCTGCGCTGGTTCTCGCCGCCGTAAAGGAGAGCGTATGATTTCGGTCAAAAGCAGCCGCGATTTGCGCGCGATGAAGGAAGCGTGTCAAATTTCGGCGCAGGCGCTGCAACTGGCGGGCACATTGGTCGAGCCCGGTATCACCACCGGCGAGCTCGATCACGAGATTGAACGGTTTATCCGCGGCGCGGGGGCAAAGCCCTCGTTCCTCGGATACGGCGGCTTTCCCGGCTCCGCCTGCATTTCGGTAAATGAGACGGTCATCCACGGCATACCGGGTACGCGGGTGATCCGCGAGGGCGACATCGTCAGCGTGGATGTGGGCGCGTATTACAACGGATTTCACGGCGATAATTGCGCGACCTTTGCGGCGGGAGCGATCGCTCCCGAGGCGCAGGGCCTGCTGGATGCGACGCGCGAAAGCCTGATGAAGGGCATTGAAGCGGCGCAGGCGGGCAATCGGATCGGCGATATCGGCGCGGCCGTGCAACAGTATGTCGAGGCGCGTGGCTACTCGGTTGTACGACAGTTTGTCGGCCACGGAGTAGGCACGGACCTGCATGAAGATCCCAATGTCCCCAATTTCGGCACACCGGGCCGCGGACCGCGGCTGATCCCCGGAATGACCATCGCCATCGAGCCCATGATCAACATGGGCACCTATGAGGTGAAAGTTCTCGATGACGGATGGACGACGGTGACGGCGGACGGTCGCCTTTCGGCACATTTTGAGCATACCGTTGCCATTACAAATGACGGGCCGGTCATTTTGACCCTGCCCTGAGAGCAGGTGAGGCGAATGCTTCGGTACGGATGCCTTGTTCTTTCTCTTGCGGGCAAGGACAAGGGACGGCTGATGGCAGTGGTGAGGGATGATGAGAAAGGCGTATGGCTTGCCGACGGCAAGCGGCGGCCTCTTGAGCATCCCAAATGCAAAAACCGCCGGCATATCGCGCCGACGGAAAGCGTGCTTGACAGGGCGTCTATGACGACTGATCGTGCGCTGCGGCGTGCGCTGAGGCATGCCGCGGACACGAGTGACACATGACAAGGGAGGTTACGGAATTGTCCAAAGCAGATGTGATCGAACTGGAGGGTACCGTTGTGGAGGCACTGCCCAACGCGACATTTCAGGTAGAGCTGGCCAACGGTCACCAGATTCTGGCTCATATCTCCGGTAAGCTGCGTATGAACTTCATCCGCATCCTGCCGGGGGACAAGGTCACGGTGGAGATGTCCCCGTATGACCTGACGAAGGGACGCATTACATGGCGTACAAAATAAGCGCACGGGTGGATCGTGTGCTCCACTTACGACCGGGCGCGGTTTGCGCCCAAAGGAGGTATTCGTAATGAAAGTCAGACCTTCTGTGAAGAAAATCTGCGAAAAGTGCAAGATCATTAAGCGCAAAGGCCGCGTGATGGTGATTTGCGAAAATCCGAAGCACAAGCAACGCCAGGGCTGAGCCGGCTGTTGCCATTATTACTGCAATCG
>JBJEIR010000062.1:0-17795 GCA_051877215.1 Acutalibacteraceae bacterium
TGACCGGCATGTCTCCCCGCTCCTTTGAGGAACTGGATCTGTCGTATTATGCCGACACGCCCGATGAGCAGCTCGGCTGTTCGCCGCGCGAGCATATGGAAGGGGTCATCGACTACTGCCGCTGGTACGCAGAGGGCTTTGATACCGCCCGCCCGAATCTGTTGCTGCGCGGGGCGACGGGCACGGGCAAGACGCACATTTCTCTTGCCATTGCCGCGGCGGCCTGTGCGCGCGAGTGCGATGTGATCTACGGGCCGGTTCAATCGCTTTTGCATGTGCTGGAAAAAGAGCATTTCGGGCGTGCCGAGGGGGATACGGAGACGACGCTGATCGGCTGTGATCTGCTGATTCTCGACGATCTCGGGACCGAATTTTCATCCCCGTTTTACACGGGTGCTTTGTACGGACTGATCAACGGGCGCATGCTGGCTTCAAAGCCCACCGTTATCAGCACCAATTTGGATGCGGCTGCGATCTATGAGCATTACGGCGAGCAGATTGCATCCCGCTTGATTGGGACCTATGAGCCGCTGCTTTTTGTCGGACGGGATATTCGTCAGCAAAAACAGCAGCGGCGTTTCGGCTGATGTGCTTTCGGGACGGCTGCCAAGTGGGAAAGGAAGGATGACATTGGCGAACGAACGGCTTTGCATGGGCTGTATGCAGCCCATCAGTGAATTTTCAGATACCTGCTATCACTGCGGATATCCTGTCACGGGGGAAAACCCGGACGGCTATCTGCGGGTGCACACCGCGCTGTCCGACCGCTACCTTGTCGGGCGTGCGCTTCAAAAGCGGTGCGATGCGATTATTTATATCGGCTATGACAAGACGGCGCGCAGCGCGGTGCTGATCCGCGAATTTTTCCCGGACGGACTGTGCGGGCGCGAGGACAGTCGGGTGTTTGCGCTCCCGGGCAAAGAGGTGGCGTTTGACAGCTGCCTGGAAGCGTTTCGCCGCCAAGTCCGCGTGATCGCCCGTATGCGCGATCTGCCCGCCATGCTGCCGGTTTATGATTTGTTTGAAGAAAACGGCACGATGTATACCGTCTCCGATAGGGCGGAGGGAATACCGTTTCGCCGTTATGTGCAGACGCTCGGCGGCCATCTTCGCTGGGAAGAGGCGCGCCCGCTGCTCGTTCCGCTGATTTCCTCGCTGGCGTCCCTGCATGCCGCGGGACTGTGTCATTTCGGCATTTCTCCCGATTCCATTCTGGTCGATGAGGATAATCGGCTGCGGCTTGACGGATGGGTGCTGCCGCAGCAGCGCAGGGCCGGCGGCGAAAAAGAGCTGGCGGCAGGCTATGCCGCGCCGGAGCAGTATGACCCGCAGGCACCTGTGGGACAGGCGGCGGATGTTTACGGGCTGAGCGCGACGATTTTGTATGCGCTGACCGGAGAGGAGCCGCCGCGCGCTCCCGATCGGCTCAGCGGGACCGCGTCGCTGCAGGTTCCCGCCAATTTGGCGGATGAATGGCCTGCCTATATTGCGCCGACGCTTCGCGAGGCGCTGAGCCTTGATCAGCTGCGCCGTATTCCGACCATGGAACAGCTGCGCGACCGTTTGACGGTCGCACCGGTTGTCGAGGCGCTGCGGGAAGAAGGGGAGACGGCGCTCTCGCCCGATCAAAAGGGCAAGCCGTCCGACGATGCGCCGTCCGGAAAAAAACAAAAAGGATATAAAGCGGCGGTGGTTACGCTGGTGATCGTGTGTGTGCTGCTGGCGGCGGCGATCGCAGGGCTGCTGATCTGCGGGAATCCGTTCGCGCAAAAGGCAGAGCAGACGGATGCGCCGCCCGTGACCACGACGACGACCGTTGTCACGCGCTCGACGGCGACACAGGCCGCCGTCGAGGATGTGGTGGGCAGAACCTATATCTCTGTGCGGGATGAGCTGCTCAACGGCAATATGAAGGTCAAGCTTGCGGGAAAGCAATTCAGCGATACGGTCCCGAAAGGCACGATCCTATCGCAGGATCCGATGCCGGAAACCTTTGCCGATCTGAACACGGAGGTGTCGGTGATTGTCAGCGACGGACCGGAGCAAAAGCCGTTAATCGATCTTGCGGGATGGGAAAGGACGGCCGCTCGGGTTTATCTGGAGGCAATGGGATATACCGTGCAGGAGGTGGAGATCACCGTTTCAAGCTATGAACGGGGTCGGGTGGACAACATGAGCCCCGCCGCAGGGACACCGCTGCGGGAGGGGGATACGGTCGTGCTGCAAATCAGCAATGTGACCACCACAACCGCCGCGCCGACGACGACGCACGCCACCTTTCAGACCGCCAACGCGGGATACAGCTTTGCCACCACACGGCCCGCCGGTTGACAATTGATATAAAACACGATATGATACTGTCATATCATTCTGACAAAACATTCCATACCGTTTCAGAAAGGGGCTGCTGTTGTGCCTGACGACCCTGCCGCCGGTCATTTATGGTGGACGATTCCGATAATTGTTTGTCTTCTTCTGCTCTATATGCTGATCGCCTTCGGAGAAACAGCGATCGTATCCATGGGAGATGCACGCCTTGCAAAGCTCGCGGATGAGGAGAATAAAAAGGCGAAGCGCGTGCTGTCGCTGACCGAACGGTCACGGCGGTTTTCCGAGACGGTGCGTCTGTGTAAAGCGCTGTTTGCCGCCGCTTACACCGCCGCTGTCATCGGCGCGTTTGCCCCGCCGCTTGCGGCGGCGTTTGCCGCCTTGTCTGTCGGCGGCGCGCCGATGCCGTACGCGCTGTGTATGCTGTTGTCGGCGGCACTGCTGGTTCTGTTATGCACAGCGCTTCAGGTGCTGCTTTGCGAACAGCTTCCGCGCCGCCTCGCGCCGCCTCATGCAGAGGGGATGGCGTTTGCGCTTGTCGGCTTTATGCGGGCGACATTGGCGTTTTTTTACCCGCTTTGGTGGCTGCTGTCCCGCTTTTCCAATCTGATTTCCCGCCTTTTCGGTGTGGATCCGCATGCCTCTCAGGAGGAGGTCACCGAGGAAGAAATCCGTCTGCTTGTGGATGTCGGCGAGGAAACGGGCGTGATCGAGGGCAGTCAAAAGCAGATGATCAACAACATTTTTGAATTTGACGACATCACGGCGGTGGATATTATGACGCCCCGCACCGATGTCGAGGCGATCGATGTGTCCGACAGTGTGGACGACGCCCTTGCGGCGGCCGTCGATAACGGGGTGTCCCGTTTGCCGATCTATGAAGAGGATATCGATCATGTGGTCGGCGTGCTGTATATCAAGGATTTGCTGCCGTATGTCGGAAGGCCTCTTCCCGAAGCTGTCACCGTGCGCTCGATGATGCGCGAAACGCTGTTCGTGCCGGAAACAAAGCGCTGCGGCGAGCTGTTTTCCGAAATGACCGCCCTGCATATTCAGATGGCGATGGTGGTCGATGAATACGGCGGTATCGCCGGGATCGTGACGATGGAGGACCTGCTGGAGTCGATCGTCGGCAATATGCAGGACGAATACGACAATGAGCAGGAGGAAGTCAAAAAGCTGGATGAGAACCGCTTTGAAGTGGACGGCTCGGCGGATATTGAGCAGGTTTCCCTGCTGATCGGCATCGAGCTTCCCGAAGGGGATTACGACACGCTCGGAGGCTTTTTGCTCGAACGGCTCGGGCGTATTCCCGAGGCGGATGAGCATCCCGTGATATCGTATCAGAATGCCACCTTTACGGTGCGCGAGATGGATGACCGCCGCATCGAGCTTGTGCATATCGAGATTGCTCCGCAGGCGGACGCACAGGTGCGCATGGACGAGAAGGACGAGAAAAAAGAATAAGCTTTGCGGCACCATGCCGGGCACGCGGAAACCGTTCCGTGTGCCCGGCATTTTGGCGTTTGATCGCATGGGAGCATCACCGCCCGACAGAAAGCCGACAGCGGGGGAGCTTTTATTTCGGTTTTCCGCCGCATAGGGGCATGAGCGGGCAAACGACATTTTTCGCGCGGTTTCATCTTTACCTTTTTTGAAAATTATGATATACTGAACAGATACATTTCAAAGCAAAGGGGGCCGGGATCATGGCGCTTTTCAATTTGCAGAAGATCGGTGCGGCGGCTGCGGGACATCAGACCTATCTGCGCGGCATCTCCTGCTACAACAGCGGCGCGGTGCATGAGGTGACCCGCTCGTGCGGCGGCATATACGCCGAGATCCTTACGGCCGAGGTGGACAGCTGCGACGGGCGCGGGCTCTCCTATCATGTGGAGGCGTGCTTTGACGATGACGGGGAGCTGGTACACTGCGAGTGCGGTTGTCCCGTGTTTGACCCTGCCTGCGGCGCCTGCAGGCACATTGTTGCGGCGCTGGTGCATAAATACTATGCCGATATGGTCAGCGGGATGCAAACGGCAGTCTCCGTTCGCCCGTCGGCTGTACCGACGGCGCGAACGGACGAGATCGCGCGCCGCATGATCGATCGCTACATGGAGCAGCAGGCGGCCATTGTTGCGGCGCATACGGCGCCGTCCGAGCGGCAGGTGCGGCTGCTCGCTCACTTGAGAGTCAACGGTCAAAGTGCCCAGCTCTCGTTTTCGCTTTACGCATCAAGAGACTATGTGATTCGGGATCTGCGCGCCTTTGCACAGGCAATGGCAAACCACGAAACGGTCTCATACGGACGCTCGCTCTCCTTTTTTCACCACCCCGACAGCTTTTTTGCGGAGGATCGGCCGCTTTTACGCTTTTTGCTCGGGCAGATCCCGAAATCGGTGCGCGGGGAGGCCGGCGGGCATGCCGTGCGGGAGCTGACGCTCTCTCCGGTGGCGCTGGATGCGTTTTTCTCTGTTATCAGTGCCGTGGAGGGGTATACGCTTTTGTGCCGTGTCTACGGCGAGGCGCGGCGGCTGACGCTTTTAAAGGAGGATCCCGCGCTGTGTCTGTCTGTTCGGCGCGCAAAGGACAGAAACGGATACCTGTTGCAGTGCGACACACATCCGGTCACGCTGGAGGGCAACCGCCGACGGTATGTGTTGACCGAAAAGTATCTGTATGCCTGTTCGCCCGCATACGGAGACCGTACGGGGGCGCTGCTGGACGCTTTGCAGGCGGCGCGGGGACAGCTGTTCGTGTCTGACGCGGACATGCCGCTGCTGTGCGCGGGCGCATTAAAAGCGACAGACGGGTTGATCACCCTGATCGGCGATGTGCAGCAGCTGGAATCCTTTTTGCCGACGCCGATGGAAGCGGAGCTGTATTTGGATGCCCCCGCCCGTGATACGGTCGCGGCAAAGCTGCTGTTTTGCTACAGGGACAGAAGAATCAACGCCTTTTTGGACGAGACGCTTGACGGGGTGACGCGCGATACGCTCGCCGAATACCGTCTGCGTCTGCTTGTCAGGCAGCAATTTGACCGCGTGGACGAAACCGACGGCCGCTTATTGCTGACAGCGGACGACGGGCAGCTTTATCGGTTTATGACGGAGGGGATTGCGCGTCTTCGCGAAAAAGTGGCGGTTTATGCCACCGACCGCGTGCGCGCCATCGGCATGGCGCCGCCGGTGCGGGTGTCGGTCGGCGTGCGCATGAAAAGCGATTTGCTGGATTTTACGATGGAGCTTCAGGGGATCGATCAGGCGGAGCTGATCGGCGTATTGGACGCTTACCGCGAGAAGCGCAGCTATCACCGACTCAAAAACGGACGGTTTCTCAATCTCAGTGACCCCGCGCTTCAGGGACTGTATGCGCTTTCGGAAGGGTTGTCCTTCAACCGCAGTGTGCTTTCGAGCGGGCACGCGGAGCTGCCCGCTTACCGGGCGATGTATCTCGACCGTGTGCTGCGAAGCGATTCGTCGATACAGCTTCGTCGCGACGACGGCTTTCGCCGCCTTGTGCGCGGCATCAACGCGGCCGCTGACAGCGATTTTTCTCCGCCTGCGTCGCTTCGCGGCGTGCTTCGCAATTACCAAGAGACGGGCTTTCGCTGGCTGAAAACCATGCAGGAATGCGGCTTCGGCGGCATTTTGGCGGATGATATGGGACTCGGCAAAACGCTCGAAATGATCTCGGTGCTGCTGGATGCAAAGGAGCGGGGAGAGGAGCTGCCGTCGCTGGTCATTTGCCCGGCCTCCTTGATTTTCAATTGGCAAAGCGAGTTTGCGCGGTTTGCGCCCTCTCTTCGCGTGCTGGCGGTGACGGGGGACGCGGCGACGCGCGCGCAGCTTTTGGAGGATCTTTGCGATGTGGATGTGGTGATCACTTCTTATGATCTGCTCAAGCGCGACCGCGAGCGATACCGCCCCCATCGCTTTGCATTTCATGTTTTGGATGAGGCGCAGTACATCAAAAACGCGTCAACGCATAATGCCCGCGCGGTCAAAGCCATCAACAGCCGTTGGCGTTTTGCGCTCACCGGCACGCCGATTGAAAACCGCCTGAGCGAGCTGTGGAGCATTTTTGATTTTCTGATGCCCGGCTTTTTATACAGCTATGCGCACTTTCGCGACCGACTGGAGCGCCCGATCGTGCGGGACGGGGACGAGCAGGCGCTTTTGCGCCTCGACCGCCTCGTTTCGCCCTTTATTCTGCGGCGGCTCAAATCGGAGGTGCTGCACGAGCTGCCCCCGAAACACGAATCGGTCGTGAGCGTGCCCCTGTGCGACGAGCAGCGCACGCTGTATTTGGCGACGGCCGCGCAGCTGCGCGACGAGCTGACGACGAACGGCCTGTCCCGCAACCACATGACCGTGTTGTCCATGCTGACCCGTTTGCGGCAGATCTGCTGTTCGCCGTCGCTGTGCTATGAAAACTATCGCGGGGGCAGCGCCAAAACAGAGGTGTGCATGGAGCTTTTGCGCGAGGCGATCGCCGGCGGGCATAAGGTGCTGCTGTTTTCCCAGTTTGCCGCGCAGCTGACGCTGCTTCACGAGCCGCTGAAAGCGGCCGGCATGGCGTTTTATGAACTGCGCGGCTCGACGCCCAAGGAAGAGCGCGCCGCGCTTGTCGAAAAATTCAACAAGGATGATACGCCGGTGTTTCTCATTTCGCTGAAGGCGGGAGGAACCGGGCTTAATCTGACCGGGGCGGATGTGGTGATTCATTTTGACCCGTGGTGGAACCTGTCCGCGCAAAATCAGGCGACGGATCGCGCACACCGCATCGGGCAGGAGCATCCCGTGCAGGTTTACAAGCTGATTGCGGGGGATACGGTGGAGGAGAAGATCCTTGCGATGCAGGAGCAAAAGCAGGCGCTTGCCGACGCCGTTGTGCATGAGGGAGAGGGGCTGCTTTCGGGGCTGTCTGCCGGGGAGCTGATCGAGCTGCTGTGAAAAGCGGGCCGACCGTATTCAAAAACACAAAAGAGCGGCAGGTGACTGAGGGGGAGAATAATAACATTCTGTATTTATCAAAAACAGGTATCAAAAACAGGTAAAAATTCGCTGCATTTTCTCTCCCTCCGTCAAAAATCAAAGATTTTTGCCACCTCCCTCATCAGAGGGAGGCTTTGGTGTCAACCCCACCGTCACGGCTTGACGCCTGCCCACCTCCCCTTACACAGGGGCGGCTTTGGTACGCCGCAAATACTGTATTGTCAACCACTCTTCCTCTTTAAACAGGAGGAAGAGGATTTGGTGTGCCGCCTTTCCCTTGGCTCCCTCTGACGAGGGAGCCGGGCAGGATTGGCAGTCTATCAATGCCTTCCTTCCCTGCGTAAGGAGAGGACAAGGATTGCTTTTTTGACAAACAAAAGAGCCTCCCTGGTTTTAAAAGCAGGGAGGCTCTTTGCGCTTTACAGAACATTGCGTAAAAGGATAGGTCAAAGCAATACGAAGAGAAAACCGTCAATCCGTCTGATCGCCCTCGGGTTTTTCGGGCGCTTGCGGGAGGTCGTCCAGTGTGATCATGGCCTCGTCCTCCGGCTCATCGGGCAGGTCGATCATATTGATCAAATCAAGATCGTCGGCAATTGGCTGCTCTTTGGAATCGGAAAGAGCATCGTAAGACAACAGGATTAAATTCTCTGCTTCCAAATCGGAGGAGGCGTCGCCCGCCGTGTCGGTCGGTTCTTCCATAAAGCGGATGGAATCGATGTTGTCGAGCGAGGCGTGCAGAGCCGGTTTGTCGGAGAATTGCAGGTCGGAAATATCCAAGGTCTCCTCTGAAAATGACATCAGTTCTTCATCGGTCATGTCGTCCGCAAGACGGAGGTCGCTGTTGAGCAGTGATGCGCGGATAGAGCTGCGCACGCTTTCAAACGAAAGGTTCTGAAGATCCTGAAAGGCATCGTCCTGCTCTTCCGACGAACGCGGGTCGGAGGGGGCGGCATTGTCCGCCGTGTTTGATTGATTGTTTAAAAGAGTCAAAATGTCCCGCGTGGTGGGAGAGGCGCTGTTGCTGAGATACATCTTCAAACGGGTTACGGTTTCGGAGGACAGCACCGTCTCGTCTTGCGGCTGCTGATTTGCAGAGAATGTATCGTCCGCCATATTCGTTCCAAGGGCCTCCTTTTTTGTGTCGGCGTTTTGTGTATCGGAGGAGTGCGCTGCGGCGGCATCGCGGAGCGACACATATTCGTCGAGCGGAAGCTCCTCCAGTGAGAAATCGGAGGAGGAAAATCGGCCGAGCGGCTGCGATCTCGCCGGGATACGCTTGAGGGGATCATAGCGAAAACGCCGGCAATGATGATAGGTGGGGACAACTCCCTTTCGGCTGCACAGAACAACCTCGCCGTCGGCGGCCAGTCTGCCGAACTCGCATACATCGCAGCTCGCCTGCCGTCGGTTTCCAAATAGTTTTTTGCGCGCCATAACACACCTCCGGACATCCGCATGGTTGCATTTTGACGGGAAACAGAACGGTCTGCATCAAAAAACAACCCTATGATACATAGTAGTATACCATAGGGCTGCGAGAAAATCCAGTATAAAATGTTAAAGATCGTCGGCGTCCTGATCGGGGTCTTCTCCGTCGGCGTCCGTACCCGTATAGCTGCCGAGTATATCCGACAGAACAAGGTGCCTGCTCTGCTCTTGCAGCGTTCTGGCATCGTCCATAATATTGACGGGTGCGGGTTTCTTTTGACAGCGGTCTTTACGCGGATCGGTCATACACATCTGTCCTTTCATTCAAAAAATCAATAATCCGAAATGTGAAGCTGAAAATAGGCCTGCGGCTTTTTGCAGACGGGGCACATGGCGGGCGGTGTTTCGCCGGTGTGGATATACCCGCAGGAGAGGCAGATCCACATGGTTTGCGGCTTTCGCTTGAAAACGGCGCCCGTTTCGAGGTTGTCGATCAGCTTTCGGTAGCGCTGTTCATGCATGCTTTCGATGTTGGCGACCAACTCGAAGGCGGCGGAGAGATCGTCAAAGCCCTCATCTTTTGCCACCCGAGAAAATTCGGCGTACATTTCCGCCCATTCATAATGCTCGCCGCCCGCCGCGTCCTTTAATGCGTCGATGGTGGAGGGCATCGTTTCTGAGCGAAGGCGCTTGAACCACAGCTCGGCATGTACGCGCTCGTTGCGGGCGGTTTCATCAAAAATGTTGCCGATTTGCTCATACCCGTCCTGCCGCGCCTGCGCGGCATACAGCTCATACTTGGTGCGCGCCTGGCTTTCTCCCGTGAAGGCCGCCATCAGGTTGGCCTGCGTGCGGCTTCCCTTAAATTCCATCTCTGTCAGCTCCTTTCTCATATGCCGGGATTCAGTACAAGTATGCACCGGAAAACGCACAAATAAACGGCTCGGCAGGCGGTTTTCGGGCGGCATGCGTTTTCGGAGCAAAAAACCGACGCGGTGAAAAACGAAAAAATGAAAAAAAAGTCTGCGAGCGGTTGCAATACGGCTGATTTTTCGATATAATAGGAAACTGAGCTGTTATACTTTATGAGAGGATACGCCGTCTGAAAAGCGGCGGCGTATCCAAAAGACCCGTCACGCGGGAAACTCGATTCGAAAGGACCGGATAGGAAGAATATGGCGGATAACAAGAAAATGGTCGAGGCAATCACCTCGATGGATGAGGATTTCACCAAATGGTATACCGATGTGGTCAAAAAGGCGGAGCTGGCGGATTATTCCGGCGTGCGCGGCTGCATGATCGTACGCCCGTATGCGACGGCGCTTTGGGAAAATATACGCAACAACCTCGACGCCCGCTTTAAGGCGCTGGGACATGAAAATATCATGATGCCGATGTTTATTCCCGAAAGTTTGCTGCAGCGGGAGAAGGACCATGTGGAGGGCTTTGCGCCCGAGGTGGCATGGGTCACGCACGGCGGAGAGGAAAAGCTCGCCGAGCGCCTGTGCGTGCGGCCGACCAGTGAGACGGTCTTTTGCGAGCATTACAAAAATATCATTCATTCCTATCGCGATCTTCCGAAGCTCTACAATCAGTGGTGTTCGGTGGTGCGCTGGGAGAAAACCACGCGCCCGTTTTTGAGAACGATGGAGTTTTACTGGCAGGAAGGCCATACGATGCACGAAACGGAACAGGAGGCGCGCGAGGAGACCGAGCGCATGCTCAATGTATACGCCGATTTTTGTGAACAGTCGCTGGCCATTCCCGTCATCAAAGGCAAAAAGACAGAGAAAGAAAAATTTGCGGGCGCGCAGGCGACCTATACCATCGAAGCGATGATGCACGACGGCAAGGCGCTGCAAAGCGGCACCTCCCATTATTTCGGGGACGGTTTTGCGAAGGCGTTTGATATTCAGTTTACCGACCGTGACAACAAGCTGCAATACCCGCATCAGACCTCGTGGGGTATGTCCACCCGCATCATCGGCGCGATCATCATGACACACGGCGACGACAACGGCTTGGTGCTGCCGCCGCGGGTGGCGCCGATTCAGGTGGTGATCGTGCCCGTCGCGATGCACAAGGAGGGCGTGCTGGAAAAAGCGCGCGCGCTCAAAGAACGCTTACAGTCGGTGGTGCGCGTCAAGCTCGACGAATCGGACAATTCGCCCGGCTGGAAATTTGCCGAATATGAGATGAAGGGCGTGCCGCTTCGCTTGGAGCTCGGCCCGCGGGATATTGAAAACGACCAGTGCGTCGTGGTGCGTCGGGATACGCGCGAAAAGACCATCGTTCCGCTTTCCGAGCTGGAACAGAGGCTGCCTGAGCTGCTGGACGCCGTGCACGACGGCCTTTATGAAAAAGCGCTTCGCCGCCGCGAAAATATGACCTACGATGCGGTGACCTATGAGCAGTTTAAAGACATCGCCGACCATAAGCCGGGGCTTATCCGCGCCATGTGGTGCGGCGACCGAGCGTGCGAGGATCGGCTCAAGGACGAGCTGGGAATCACCAGCCGCTGTATGCCTTTTGAGCAGGAGTCGCTTGCCGATACCTGCGTTTGCTGCGGCAAAAAGGCAACGAAGCTCGTCTATTGGGGCAAGGCATACTGATCCTTCGAAAACAGGTAAAATACAGGCCGTCCATATCAAGGGAGGAAGCAAAGCGATGAATCAGCTTGACAAACCGGCAAAGGGCGATGTGATCGTCACCATGCATACCAATAAGGGGGATATCCGTCTGCGTCTGTTTCCGGAGAAAACCCCGAAAACCTGCGAAAATTTTATCACCCATGCGAAGAACGGCTATTATGACGGGCTGATCTTTCACCGCGTTATCAACGGCTTTATGATCCAGGGCGGCGACCCGACCGCAACGGGCTGCGGCGGGGAAAGCATTTGGGGACATGTGTTTGAGGATGAGCCGGACATCGAGCTGCGCAATTATCGCGGCGCGCTCTCAATGGCGAATGCCGGCCCCAACACCAACGGCAGCCAGTTCTTTATCGTGCAGGCGCCTGAGGTGGAAGAGATGCTCATTCGTCAGATGCAGAAGCTTGCGGACCGCGGCTTCCCCGCCGAGGTGACGGAAAATTACCGCCGTGTCGGCGGCACGCCGCATTTGGATTTCCGCCACACCGTCTTCGGACAGGTGTATGAGGGAATGGAGGTCGTGGACGCCATTGCCGCGGTGGATACGGACGGACGGGACAAACCGCGTGAGGATGTGGTCATTCTCGGAATGGATGTCGCGCAGGCGGAATGAACCCAAAGAAAACAGGAAAAAAGGGTAACTCGGAAAAAGGAGCGATGGCAGTCATGAAAAAAATGCGTTTGACGGCGCTGCTGTGCGCGGTGACGGTGATGGTGCTGTTCGGTGGCTGCGCCGGCAGTGCCGATACGCCCGCCACACAGAATGGAGACGGTACGACCCCCGCACTGTCCACGGCAGATACCTCCGGTGCGTATGCCGACAAAACCTTCGGCTTTCAGCTTGAGCTGCCGCAAAAGGGAGAAGAAATTGCGATTATGCACACCAACTTCGGCGATTTGTATATTCGCTTTTTCCCCGAGGCGGCGCCCAACGCCGTTGCCAATTTTAAGGCGCTTTCTCAAAGCGGCTATTATGACGGGCTCATTTTTCACCGTGTGATCAAGGATTTTATGATTCAGGGCGGTGACCCGAACGGAAACGGCACCGGCGGACAGAGCATTTGGGGTGAGTCGTTTGGAGACGAGTTCAACGCGAAGCTCGGCAATCTGCGCGGCTCGCTTTCCATGGCGAACAGCGGCGTCGATACCAACGGCAGTCAGTTCTTTATCAATCAGGCGGGAACGGGAGAGGGCTCGACCGCCGCTTCGATTGCCAAGCAAAAGGAGCTGTACGAGAAAAATAAGGATAAAATGCCGTCCTATAAGAGCTTTGCGGAATTTTTCGCGGCGCAGTCGATGTGCAGCCAGCTCGGTTTAGACGGCAGTAAAATTACGGACGAGGTGCTGGACGCATACATTCAAACGGGAGGCAATATCCATCTCGACGGTCCGCTGCGCGCAAGCGGCGGCCACACGGTTTTCGGACAGGTGTATCAGGGCATGGATATCGTCGACAAAATTGCCGCAGTGGAAACGACGGCGAATAATCTCCCGGAGGAGCTCGTTTGCATTGACTCTATCGAATGGACGACCTATCAGGGATAATGGCAGGGATAGATTGGTATACAGCCGGAATATAGATAGAAACGACAGCAAAAATGAGCCGATGCCGGCTTTTGGGGCTGCTGTCGGGAAAGGGGGGCGCGTGTGGAAACAGTGACCGTTGACGGGTTGAATATCCGCTATATTGATCAGGGAACGGGTGACGCGGTTTTGCTTTTGCACGGCTGGGATGCGCCCGCCGAAACATATCGGCTGATCATCGACCATTTGTCCGCCCGCTTTCGGGTGGTGGCGCCCAACGCGCCGGGCTGCGGCGGGAGCCATGAGCCGCCCGACGCATGGACGGTAGACGATTTTGCGGACTTTACCGCCAAGTTTGCGCAGGCGGTCGGACTGACCCGCGTGACGCTGATCGGACATTCCTTCGGCGGACGAACCATCATCAAGCTGATGAGCCGCCGCGAGCGCCCGTTTGAGGTGCAGCGCATCGTGCTGCTCGACGCGGCGGGGATCAAGCCAAAGCGGTCGGCGCGTTACTACCTGCGGGTATACAGCTTTAAAGCGGCGAAGGCGATTTGTTCGTTGCCGCCCATTAAAGCGCTGTTTCCGAACGCGCTGGACAATGCACGAAAAAAATTCGGGTCTGCCGATTACAGGCAGGCAAGCGAGGTCATGCGCCGTACAATGGTGGCCTGTATCAATGAGGATCTTACGCCGCTCCTGCCGAAAATAGATGTGCCGACGCTGCTCATCTGGGGCGAAAACGACACGGCGACGCCGCTTTCCGACGCCAAAATCATGGAGAAGGCCATCCCCGATGCGGGATTGGTCACCTTTCCCGGCGCGGGTCATTTTGCGTTTGCAGAGCGTTGGGGACAGTGCGCGCGCGTGCTCGACGCATTTATGAAATAAAAGGGAGATGGCATTGTGGAGTATTTGCAGATATTGGAGACGGTGCTCAAAATTCTGTTGATCGCTGTGTGTGCCGTGCAGGCGGTGTTCGAGTCGATCTATTATATCCATATGCTTCAGCTGAATTCGTACCGCCCCGAACGATATCTGAACTGGACGCGCGAGCATGATGACCGCGTGCTGCCGCGTACGCGGCTGATCGCGGTCGTGCCGCTGGCGCTGATCATGATGTTCAATCTTTCTCCCAGTCTATTCGGCATGATTGCCGGCTTTGTCACGGTGGTGCTGTGCATCATCTCGGCAATCTTTGATTTTCCCAAAAAAGCCAAAAAGCCCCTGGTCGTCACGCCGCGCGTTAAGCGCCTGATGGTGACGCAGGGGATTCTGCTTGTTTTACTGCTTGTTGCCGCCTGGCTGCTGCCGCTTCGCCTTTGCGCGGCGATGCTTCTCTTGGTGGTGCTGCTGGTGGTGGCACTGGTCGGCATCGCCAATCAGATCAATCTTCCGCTCGAAAAGCATATCGCCGACGGATTTACCAAAGATGCCAAACGCATCCTGTCCGAGATGCCCGAGCTGACGATTATCGGTGTGACGGGCAGCTACGGCAAAACCAGCACCAAAAATTTCCTGCATACGCTGCTTTCGGCCAAATATAATGTGTTGATGACGCCGGAGAGCTACAATACGCCGATGGGCGTGGTGCGCACGGTGCGCGAGCAGCTGCGCGCGTCCCATGAGATATTTATCTGTGAGATGGGCGCCAAAAACAAGGGCGATATCCGTGAGATCTGTGATATTGTGCATCCGCATTACGGCGTGATCACCGCCATCGGAGAGCAGCATTTGGAAACCTTTCACACGGTTGAAACGATCATTGACACCAAATTTGAGCTTGCCGATGCGTTGCCGGCGGACGGAACGGTGTTTTTAAACACGGATAATGCGTATATCGCGCAGCGTACGGTGGACAATGTCAAAACCGTCTCCTACGGTGTAAGCGGCGGCGCGGATTACACGGCGTCGGATATTTGCACGGATGAAAACGGCACGCGCTTTGTCATCACTGCGCCCGACGGGGAGCGCTGCGAATATACCACGCGCCTGCTCGGTCGGCACAATATTGAAAATCTGGCAGGGGCGATCGCCGTCGCCTGTTCGCTCGGTATTCCGCTTGCGGAGCTGCGCCAGCCGGTGCGGCAAATCAAGCCGGTGCCGCATCGTTTGCAGCTGCTTCCGAACGGCTATATCGACGACGCGTACAATTCCAATCCCGCAGGCTTTCGGTCGGCGCTGGATGTGCTGAGGGACATGAAGGACACGCGCCGCATTTTGGTGACACCCGGAATGGTGGAGCTCGGCGAGCGCCAGGCGGCGTTAAATGAAGAGCTCGGGGCATATGCGGCCGATTGCTGTGACTATGCCGTGCTGGTCGGGCAGCGCCAGGCGCCGCCTTTGAAAAAGGGCCTGCTTTCCAAGGGCTTTGACGAGGAGCATATTTTTGTCGCGTGTGATCTGCATCAGGGACTCAGCTATGTGCATTCGCTTGCGCCGGCAGACCGGCAGGTGGTGCTGCTTGAAAACGATCTGCCCGACAATTTCTGAAAAGGAGATCTGATCGTATGATGAAGACGAAGGTAGCGGTACTGTTCGGCGGCCGCAGCGTGGAACATGAGGTGTCGATCATTTCAGGACTTCAGGCATATGCGGCGCTGGACCGCAATAAATATGAGCCGCTGGTGCTGTACATTGCCAAGGACGGCGGCTTTTACACGGGAGCCGGTATGGATACGGTAGAATTTTACCGCGATCTGCCGTCGTCGCTGCAAAAGGCGGTGCGCGTGCTGCCCGTTGCGTCGGAGAAAGGCGTCGATTTGGTGCGCTATCCGATGAAAAAGTTCGGAAACAATGTGGTGGATTCGTTTGAGGTGGCGCTGCCGGTGGTTCACGGCACCAATGTGGAGGACGGCACCTTAATGGGGTATCTTGAAATGCTCGGCGTGCCGTACGCCTCGTGCGATGTGACCTCTTCGGCGCTCGGTATGGATAAATATATGATGAAGGCCGCGCTGCGGCAGGCGGGGCTGCCGGTGCTCGATTCGATCGAATTGAATGCCAAAGCGTATGCCGACGACCCCGAGGCCGTGATGGACGCCGTAGAAGCGGCAAGCGCCTATCCCGTCATCGTCAAGCCGGTCAACCTCGGCTCGTCGGTCGGCATTTCCAAAGCCGACGACCGCCGCAAGCTGCGCGCATCGCTGGAGCTCGCCTTTGATTTTTCCGCCGCGGTATTGGTGGAAAAAGCGGTACAGCCGCTTCGCGAAATCAACTGCGCGGTATTGGGAGACAGAGAGGATGCCATCGCGTCGGTCTGTGAAGAACCGTTTGGAAACGATGAGATTTTAAGCTTCGGAGATAAATATCTAAATGGGGGCAAGGGCGCCGCCAAAACAGGCGCAAACGGCGCCAAATCAGGGGGGATGTCCTCTCTGAAGCGGCAGTGCCCCGCCAACATTCCCGACGAGATGACCAAGCGGGTGCAGGAGCTCGCGGTCAAGGCATTTTGCACACTCGGCTGTATGGGTGTATCACGCGTCGATTTCTTGATGAACGCCGATACAAAGGAGCTGTGGATCAACGAGATCAACACCATTCCGGGCTCCCTCGCCTTTTATCTTTGGGAGGCAACCGGCATCAGCTTTTCCGAGCTGCTCGACCGAATGATTGCGCTGGCATTCAAGCGTCAGCGTGCCCGTGAAGCCCTCACATTTACCTATGAGAGCAATATCCTTGCGGGGGTGTCCCTCGGCGGAGCAAAAGGAAAGGCGTAACAGAAAAACAGCGGATGAAGGAGCGGTGGCAATGGCAGGCTGTGTTCGATTTTGCACACGGCAGGAGCTGCCTGTCGCCGCTGTTTTATCAGAAAGGAGAGCCGAGCGCTTTATGAAAGTGGCGATTGTCACGGACAGCAACAGCGGAATTCCGCAGAAAAAAGCCGACACATTGGGTGTGACGGTATTGCCGATGCCGCTGACGGTCAACGGGGATGTATATTACGAGGATATCAACCTGACACAGGATCAATTTTATGATATGCTTGAGCAGGAGGCGGAGGTGTCCACCTCGCAGCCCGCTGTGGCGGATGTGCTGGATTTGTGGGATCGGCTGCTCAAGGAGTACGATCAGGTGGTGCATATTCCGATGTCGAGCGGACTGAGCGGCTCGTGTCAGACGGCGCTCAGCCTGTCGGGCGACTATGACGGGCGGGTGCAGGTGGTGGACAACCGCCGGATCTCCGTGACGCTGCGCCGCTCGGTCATGGACGCGGTCGCCTTGGCGGAAAAAGGGAAAACCGCTCTCGAAATCAAACAAATTTTGGAAGAAAACGCGTCGCGCTCCAGCATTTACATCATGGTGGATACGATGAAATATCTGAAAAAGGGCGGGCGTGTCACGCCGACGGCTGCGTTGATCGGCACGGTGCTCAACATCAAGCCGGTTTTGCAGATTCAAGGCGGCAAGCTGGACGCCTTTGCCAAGGTGCGCGGCCAGAAGGCGGCGGCGGGGGCGATGCTTCAGGCGATGAAAAGGGATTTTGAGACGCGCTTTGCGGATAAGGCAAAAAAAGGCGAAATGCACCTGTTTGTGGCGCATACGCACAACGAGGAAGCCGCCAATGCGTTTGCAAAGGAGATCGAAGCGGCCTTCCCCGGCTATACGGTGGAATATGTCGATCCGCTCTCTTTAAGCGTTTCCTGCCATATCGGTGCGGGCGCTCTCGCCATTGCCTGCTCGGAAAAGATTGTCTGACGGCGGGATATTTTCAACCTATAAAAGTATAAAAACAGCCCGTCGGGTCGCTTTCTGTAAAGCGGCCGACGGGCTGTTTGCTTTAGTGCTTTAGCGTCAGAGTATCGCACGAAGTGCGATACTCAACAACCGCCCGCTAAGCGGGTGGGATTAAAGCTTAAGCAAA